>JAIOYM010000055.1 GCA_021741085.1 Rickettsiaceae bacterium | reverse complement strand
GAAAAGACTTCTTAGATATAAAAAAATCTAGTAAAATGATTAACTCTTGGAGCGGCTGATAAAGAGCTAATTTAAAAAACTATTTAATTCAAGCTTTATGTAGATAGAACTCTAAACAATTAAGCTTGATATTTCTTTTGAGCCTCTGAATAAATAATGAAAAAAGTTGACGGAATAATCATAGCAGCGCCTAATATACTATATTTATCTGGGCTATCATTGAACAATATATAGCCAACTAATAATGAAATTGGTAACTCCAAATATCTATAAGGCGCTAACGCTGATGCATCTGTATAGCTAAAGGCCTTAAGCAAACAAAATAATATCATATTTGCTCCAATTCCTAAGGTCAAAAACAACAAAGCATGCTCTATAGTCAATGGCTGCCAGCTAATAATCGCTTGAGGCATTGCCAACAAAGTGCTAATTAATGCTGAATAGAACAACATAGCTAGCATAGATTCTTTGCTTACAACACTTTTATTGATAACATCTAAGCTGGCAAATATTATCGCCCCCAAAACTAATGCTATACTATCAAAACTACAGCAATCATGCAGTTTTAAAGTAGTAACAATCCCTACGAAGCCTATTAGTGTTACTATCCACCTAAGTAAAGTAACCTTTTCCTTTAGAAATATTCTAGCAAGTATTAACACAAAAATTGGGATAGAAAAATTCACTATAGTAGCAGTGGCTATAGGTACTATAGTAATAGAGTACATCCAGCTAGACATCCCAAAAAATAACAATACACCTCTAGCAATTTGTAAAAAAAGATTGTTGGTTTTAATGCTGCCCACTCCTCTCATTAGAATTACTGGTAAAATCACTAAAAAACTGAAGAAAAAACGGCAAAAAATCACTTGTTGTATACCAAGTTGGAAGCCTGTATATTTTGTTATAACGTCATTTGTTACGCTTATAAATAAGCTACAAATAAACCACAAAACTGCAAGCATACTATTTTTATTTGTTAGGCTCATTTGTAAAATTCCGTTAAATATTTTTCAATGTCATTTCCGTTAGCCAAAGAAATTGCTTCAAACTTATATCCACTACGCTTATTCATTTTAGTTAACACATCACTTGGACCCACTTCTAAAACATGGCTAACCCCTTTCTCCTGCAACATAAGAATAGTTTCACGCCATCTAACTCGGTTAGTAATTTGCGCAACCAATAACTCTGAGATATTTTCTTTATGCTTTATAAGTTCTAAAGTGCAATTATCAATCACAGGAATTAAAGGATTGGTAAATTGCAATTGATTAAGATGTATTTTCATTTCATCTGCGGCATTTTGCATTAATGGGCAATGAAATGGAGCGCTAACTTTTAATTTGATGGCGCGTTTACCCATAGTTTCTAGCTGAGATATAGCAAAGTCTACAGCTTTAGCGTCGCCGCTAATTACCACTTGTTCTGCTGAATTATCATTTGCAATTTCGCATATACCATATTTTTTAGCTGCAGAAATTACTTCTTTGAGTTCTTCTATGGACGTTTTTATACAAGCAGCCATTGCTCCTACGCCTTCTGCGCATGAGTTTTTCATGGCCCTTCCTCGTTTCTGTAAAATTCTACTAGTATCAGCCAAGCTAAGGCTGTTAGCTGCACAAAGCGCAGTATATTGCCCTAATGAATGGCCAGCAACTATGCTAGCTAAAGTCTCTATACCACTAGATAACATGTGTTCAATAAGTCTTGTAATAGCTATTGAAGCGGCCATTAAAGCAGCTTGTGCATTAGCTGTATCCGTAAGCTCTTCTTCTGGTCCCTCGAACATAATTTTACTTAACTTTAACTTTAAAGCTTCATCCACTTCATCAAAAACATTTTTAACTACTTTATGATTTGCGGCAAGTTCTTTGCACATGCCTACAAATTGAGCTCCTTGCCCTGGAAATATTATTGCATTTTTCATATAAAATTTATAATAGTGAATCACTCTAATGGCCTAGTATATTAGTGTAGAGCTTTAGTGATTATTATTTAGACAGTATGATAACAAAAATATTACGAAAACGCCAATGTTACTTTTGTTATCCAAAGACTAGTTATTATTATTATTATCTTTGCTGACATTTAATCCACGAACCAATTTTGACCCACGTCTATTAATCTAAATTTGTCTGCAGAAATATCATGTGTTTTGCGCAAAACATCGATTTGTTGCCCCGGGTCTTCATAAGACTCATCAGCTAAAGGAAAAGTTGCATAATGTATACCTAATGCATTTTCTGTCCCTAAATCTTTAAAAGACAAAACAGCATCTTGGGGATTCATGTGATTATCTTTCATAAACCATCTTGGTTCAAATGCGCCTATAGGTATTAATGCCAAACGAAAGTTTTTATGTTTTTTTCTAGCTTGACGGAAATGTTCGCCATCGCCATAAGCGGTATCCCCCGCAAAATAGACATTACCGGCATCCGTTTCTATAACAAAAGCACACCAAAGGGCTTTGTTTCTATCAAATATTCCCCTAGCAGACCAGTGCACTGCTTCTTCAATATGAATTTTAACTTTATCATTTAGTTGCACTTGATCGTCCCAATCATACGCCTCGCATTTGATATTTTTGTCATAGGACTCTATAATAGCATCATTTCCTAAAGGTACAATAATTCTGGGTTTGTCTTTATAATATAGTGTACTTATAGTTTTAAGATCGAGGTGGTCATAGTGATTATGGCTTATCAAAATAATATCAATTTTTGGTAAGTCCTCCAGTTTAACTCCCGCTGCTATAACACGTTTTGGCCCCACCCAAGACAGAGGACTTGCACGTTTAGACCATACAGGATCTGTTAAGATATTCAAACCCGCAATTTGTATAAGTACTGTAGCATGGCCTACAAATGACACCCTAAGTTTGTCATTATCAACGATACTAGGTGGTTTGTCGTATATTTTATTTTCAACCTTATCGGGCCAAGTTTTTGTTTTGGCGTTTATTTTCCATTTAAAAATATCCCACAAACTTTTTGTATTTCTGTATTGAGGATTTTTATTGTAAAAAACTTTACCATCAAAATGGTCAGTTATAGGACCTTGGTAATAAGCATAGCTGTTGTTAAAAATTAGCATTATTACAAATAATGTTGCTAAGAGTATAGAGATTCGACTTTTAATCATATGTTTGTCTTGTTTGTATGTATTCATACGGTTATTTAAGTTTTTGACCAAGGGGCAAAAGCAAAATTTTCTAAAAGAATATTTTCTTCCAGGGTAATGCGCTCATCCTTACTGGCTAAATATTCTTCTTTTCGCATAAGTAAAATCAATTTATTCTCCCAAAAAGAGCATAATTCACCAATTTTCTTGTTACCAGCCATAACTTCCGACCTAGGTTTAATATCTTCAGACAAAGGATTTTTTGTCTCTGCTGTCATAATTATTTTTCTTAAAACCCCTTGATATTTAGTGCGCGAAATAAGCTCTTGCCCTATATAACAGCCTTTTGTATAGCTTATAGCATTAAGATCTTCAGCGCCGTATTCTATAGGAAAAGATCTACCTTCTAACATATCGTAATTTCCATCTACTATAGCATAATCATATTTATCTTTGATATACAGATTTTTCAGCGTGTTTTGAAAGCTATTAGTTTTAGGAACAATTTGTCTCCAGCCCAATTTATTATATCTTGGATCTTTATATAATATGGTATTTGATTCAGGTTGTGAAGATGAGTAAACTATAGCAAATTCATCCGTTAAATCTTGAATTTCAATATGGGAACGCATTTTATATAAAGTGAGCTGTTTTAATAGTGCTTGTTTTTGGTTTAAAACTACATCAATTAAAAAACCAGCGTTATATTTGATTATAAAAAAATCGAATAGATATTTACCTTGTGGTGAAAGCATGAAGCTGTATATACAAGGGCTGCTATTTAATATATTAATGTCGTTAGTAATAAGACCTTGCAGAAATTTATTTGCATCATCTCCGCAAATATTAATTACACCACGTTCTAATAGCTCGCAATTTTGCATATATTATTAAAATATCAAATCTAAAAACCACATTTTCAGTTATTATATTTTATATAAAATGCTGTAAATAATCAATTTTAAACTTGTTTTACTGTGTAGTTTGAGTGTAGATTTTATTGTTAGCATTGTTCAATTAATGACGATATAAAAGAAGTGCCCCCTAGCAGTAAAGCAGAAAAATCTCATGCGCACTTTGGCATGAGCAAAGAGCGTGACGTGCAAAACTATATAACTGATAGGCATTCCGACGATGTTAATACAGCAGCAAATCTCTAATAGTTAAAATAGATTTTTTTCTGAAGATGCTTTTTTCAGAGAAGTTTGGTATGGCTTGCTTAAATAAATACTAATAACTATAAAAGAGAGCAGAAATAATGCAAACACACTGCCGAAACTTATCTTCTGCAAAAAGACTAATGCTAATAGTAAACTAACAACACAACGAGCAGTTATATTTTTTAAAGCAAGAATTGAGGATAACAGCAATAAATAAAACCATATCTGAATAAATGCAAATAGAATGCCTATAGAGATAATCGAAATCCAATATGCCATCAAAGAAAAATCTTCTATGAAGGGTATATTCGTTAACTGGAATTGAACATAATTATCAGAGGTGAAATGCATAACAAATTGATTTTTCAAAAACTCTAAAGCTGAAGCCGGAAGGGGAACTAAAGTAAATGAAGCATCGTGCATAATTATTTCTTGGGACGATAGTAAAAGTAATATATAGAAGATTTTACTAAGTAAGCGGGCTTTAGTAGATTCAATAAGATTAACTTTATTTAACACCCATTTATTTGACTTGAAAGCAAAAGGTGCTACTAGAGAGCCAAAAGCAACACTGGTTAAAAAAGTCCATTGATATAACTTATCAACTAACAACTTGAAAGCTAAAATTACGGCTAGCGTATCAAAAGCAACAAATGTTAAAATAAATGTTAAAAAAGAGCAGTTTTTTAACCTAAGAATTAGGGTTAAAAATACTGTAGCAGTAATAAACAATAATAAACTTATTCGTACATATATAAAAGACAGTTCAGTTGATTTAAAAGCTGACCTTTGCACTATCTCAGCAAAAAAACTAGCAAATATTACAAGTTCTGCTAACATACCGGCTAGCATACCAAAAACAATAAATGTCAAAAAAGACCATTTATTCAACTTGAAAGCTAAGATTGTAGCCAGAATGCCAAAAACAATAAATATTGAAATTGCGACTAGTTTACCAAAACCAATAAATGTTAAAAATATTAAAAATGTTGCAATTAACACTAGTATGCCAGAAGCAACAAAATTAACAAAAGACGATTGATTCGATTTCAAAGCTAAGATTGAGGATAGCGTAGCAAAAGCAAAAAATGTTGAGTTTACGGCTGGCCCGCCAAAAGCAAAAAATGTTAAAATTGTTGCTAGTATACCAAAATCAACAAATCTTAAAAAAGATGGTTTATATGACTTAAAAGCTAAGATTGCTGCTATAGTAGAAAAAGCAAGAAATGTTGACATTGCGCCTAACATTCCAAATAAAAAAGATGTATGCATATTTTAAATTAGGGCGAATTAAGATTGTAGTTATCTGTATAGAAATGAATAATATCATATAGAAGTTAGGATCAAGTCAAAACTTCTATATAATGTTTAATCTAGAAAAGAAGGGGTTTGAGGATTAGTTATTAAGTCATTGATGTCGTTATAGAATTAATCTAATTTTATTTCTATTTTTGCATTTGATCTTAAATTCTGTAGATATTGCATCTGTAATTGTTGAATCAACATACGCTGAATTTCATCTTTGGCTTGTTCGTAAGAAGGAATTTTGGTTGTTCTTTTGTCTTCCACCTTAACTATACTCCAACCAGCCTCAGTGCTAATAGGATTTGATACCTCACCTTTCTTTAGATTATACACACCTTCAACTAAACCCAATCTTGCCATAGTCTCAATACTTAAAAAGCCTAAATCACCACCTTTAGCTTTTGAAGACTTATCTTCAGAGAATTTTTTAGCTAAATCTGCAAATTTTTGTCCTTTAGACAAAGAATCTTTGATTTCGTTGGCTTTTGCTTCTGTTTTTACTAGAATGTAAGATAGTTTAAGATCAAAGCTATTCTTAACTTTTGCTGAATAATCGTCATAATATTTTTTTACATCTTCTTCCTTAATTTTATCTTTCAGATAGTCGATCATAATTATTTCGAATATAACTTTCTCCTTTACCTGAGACATAGTAGATTTGAATTCTGCACTATCCTCTACTTTGTTTTTTTCACCTTCTTGTCTAATAAGTTGTTGGTCTATGTAAGCATCTAAATATCTACGCTTTTCCTCCTTAGACATTTTATTGTAAAACTCTTCAACTTTTGCAGATGTTTCGTTCCCTTGATTCATTGGTGGAAACATGGCAGCCTTGAATTCCGACTCTTTTATCTGTTTGCCGTTAACTGTAGCCATTACTTGGTCAGCTGAGCTGCTAGCAACTGCTGGAGTTGATTCACCGGCAACTGTACTATTATCTTTGGCGCATCCCGAAGTATTTACCAATAAAAAAGTTAAAGTAACAAAACTAAAAAAATTTCTCATAATCAATCCTTGTTTATCAATTTAATTGCATATTTTAATTGTGAGTTTGAGCTTGAAATATCATCATGCATAATCACATTAACACTAGCTTAGATTATGGGTAGTAATTTACAAAATTGCAAGGATTTTTACAAAAACATAACAATTCAGCATGCTTAGGTCTTCAAATCATTGACTTATTAAAAATAATTTCCACGAACACAAAGTTTTAGAATTAAAACTAGCTACTAGCTTTAGTGGTATTTTGGTGGTATGATCACCTTTAATTAACAGAACAATTGCTCATTAAATGGACGGGTTGTTACAATCTATTTTTGCAAACAAGAATATATCTGTAAATTATAATTTTCCTCTAAAGAAACTTACAAGACTTGGCGTTGGAGGAATTGCTGATATTTTCTTTAAACCCCGAAATTTAGAAGAGTTAATAGAGTTCTTCAAAATTTTACCTGCTAATTATCCTATAACATATATAGGCGCTGGTTCCAATTTGCTAATAAGAGATGGTGGAATTAGGGGGGTAG
>JAIOYM010000054.1 GCA_021741085.1 Rickettsiaceae bacterium | reverse complement strand
TTTTAAAAAAGAAAGGTTTAATAACTGGATCACCACGCTCGTTCGCAGGCTTAGCCAAGCAGCCGAACTAACATATTATCAAACCAAGGCTAGAGCAAAACATTATTTTCGCACGCTGCCCTTTGCCAAGGCAAAGAGCTCAGGCTAAATCTGTAAGAAGAAAATATCAATGCGCCATTAATGCTTTATTTGCCTTACACCATCTACAAAAGTTTTATTTATTTTGCACTATATAATTTGAAGACATGAGAGTAGACAAAAAATAGTCACCACCTTATCAAGATAAGCTATACAAAAATCGTTGCATCCCTTCCTGGTTTTTAATCCAAATTACCATATTAATTTTTAGAGTGAACTTAAAAATAAGAAGATTATTGAACCAAAATACTTGCTTATTTTTACAAATAAATACTTGACTAAAGAGATAAATAATTATATTATGTGCTTGCTATTAGTTAAATTTGTATTTCTATTAACTTTAATATTTATAAAATACATTAGAGTAAACAACAATAATTAGATAATCAGCGTTATGTTCTTAAATGCGTTAACTATTTAACTTTTAACATAAAACTAAATACAATAATGTATAGACTCTAAAATTTCAAATTAAATTAAATCAATAAAAACTAGTTAATTTTTATGAAAACCAACAACTACGAAACAAGACAAGTACTGCCAGCTCAAGATTTTCTAATAAAAAGAATTGATATCTATCATAGAGATCTTAATAGCAAAGGATCACCATTGTTTGTTACCGAAATTTATTCCAAATTGAAACTTTTACCTAAATTTCATATTGAATCTAAAAAATGGAAACCAATAAATGAAAAAATTAAATCTGCAATAAAAAAACTAATAGATGAATTATTTAATAAGATATCTATACAAGATTATGACTATGCCACAAAGAATAATACATTTAAGCAATTAATAGCGGACTTCAATAAAGAAATAGTAGATATCAATAAAGAAATAGAGTCTTTTTCTACTGATTTAAGTAATAATTTATTTCCTGGTTATAAAAAAGAAATTTTTGAAAAACTAAAAATTAATAACTCATTTGATACTTCAAAAGATCTAGAAAAAAGACTAGATATAGATATTCGTAAATTGTTAAACACAATAAAAATAAGAGGGGATGCAATAAGCAACTCGTCTAATAACTTGTATGGTTGGGACATGCCGCCAACAATTGAAGAGTCTTTATTGGAGGAATATAGAGAGGTGGGAAAAGAAATGGATGAGCTTGCCATGAGCAAAGGATTATGTTACGGCCTATCAGTATTATGGATGTGGAAAAAAAGACAAGAGGATATAGGGAACAATAACACAAAAAACAACCCAATTGATGATATGTACGAAGTTGTTGAAAATTTAATCAAACCCCCTTGCCCAATAAAAGAGCAAGAGCATAACAAAATAAGTGCGTTCATTTATTATTTGTCCGCTCTACAACGAAGTGATGAAATTGTTAAAGAACTTGAACTACCGTGGATCCTCAAAGATAAGGATAAGGGGATTTTTAGTGGCGCAATAAAGCAAAATATGTATTTGGTAGATCCAACAAACAACATAGCAAAACCCCTTATAAAAAAGGTATTAAGTGAAAAGGGGTTTTATGAGTTTGATTTAACTGCACATAATTTAGAGTGCATAATTAAACCGGGGCTTTTAACAAAAATACGAACAAAAACAATTCAAGATTATGAGGAAGGTTATCATGCTATGGGTTGTTATATGAATAAAAATAGTGAAATCTTTTTTTACGATCCTAATGATGGCAAAGAACTAACCTTTAAAAATGTTCAAGACTTAGCTGCATATCTTTCAAAAGATCTAGTTCATGAATACGCCAAAAACAATATGGAAATTTTCCCTAAAAATAAATTTGACTCTACAATATGTATTGTCAGTCCTAATCGATATAAAGCGAATAAAATAGAAGAATTGTACAATAAAATACAATCTAATGTTTTTAGTAGTTTTAGTGATGAGTCAGAAAACTTAAGCTTTGCTTCACAACTTGAGGAGCTTTGTTTAGAGGAATTAAATGCATCGATTGAGCGAATAACAAATAGAGAAGACCTAAATAATAAAATTCTACAAGATAGAGAATTTCTAAAGAAATTAGATTCAACATTTAGTGAGATGCCAAGAGAAGAAGTATTAGATTTTCTTGTTATAGAAGGAAAAAAGTTGGGTTTGTGTATGGATAAGACTAATCCGGATTCAAGTTATACCAATTATTTGAGAGACATATTATATTTTATATATAAGGTTGGCGCAAATCAAGAAACCTACGTTACATTGTCAGATGAGACAAGATTTTTAAAAGATGAAGATTCGCGTACGAATTTTTTTGCTGCTGTAGCTGATAAGTTAAAACAAAATGACAAACTAGAATCTATACGGTTTGGTTTGGATGAAAAATCTACAAAAAAGCAATATGACTTACTCAAAAAACCTCTACAAGCGATTAATTCTTTAGAATTTGTATATTTTCATTTAAGACCTTCTGAAGAATTAAGTAAAATATTAAAAAGCAGCGGAATAGATGTTGCTACTGCAGGACTAGATGAAAAATATACTATAGTTACTGAGAGTAAGATGAATTCAGCAAATTATTGCCAGGCTATATTAGTGAAACAAGATAATAATGATCTTGATTCCGCTGTTTTATTTAAAGATACATATGAAGATGTAGATGTAGTGAATTTAAGTGGTGTACTTGAAAAAGCTGCGAATTAAAAAGCCGGATTAATTTGAATCTGGTCTTACATTAATTGTAATGCCAGAAAATAATAGATCAGTGCACATCACGCTCTTTACACTCACACCAAAGAGCGTGATAACACTAAAGTATGACTTTCTAGGCATTCCAGCATGCTAGCAACAGCACCTCTAGCTAATGGTGTTTGATTTTAGAAAGAAAGTCATCAGGCGCTAGTACCAAGAGCAATCTATTTATTTTTTACGCCGCAGCATTTGATTACTGCGAGTTCTCCACCTCTTGTAACGCAGGTGGGGTAGTATTTTCACTATCTTTTGGAGTATTAGTACTATCAGTAGGGGTATTATCACCAATTTCAGGAGAATTAAGTATCTTCTTTAAAATTTCTGGATGTATAACTCCTTTATAAAATTTGTCATTTATTATAAAAGCTGGCGCAGCTCTAAGCTCGATAGCCTGAGCTAATTTTTGTGTATCAATTAATAAATTTGCAGCTCTGTTATTAAATTCATTATCAAATAGTACTTTATTTATATCATATTTAATCAGTAGAGCGTCTAGATCTTCTTGCTTTATTTCACCTTTGCTCATTAATTCATCATGTATTGACTTAAATTTGTCTGGTGCAATTTGGTGTATTGTAAGTACAGATTTGGAAAGATAATCCGATAATTCTCCCATTATTGGAAATGGCCTATAAATTACTCTTAAATCTTTATCTGTAGCTAAAAATTGATTTACAACATTATTTGCTTGCTGACAATAAGGGCAATTATAGTCGTAAAACATGACTATAGTTTTTTTAGCGCTAGGATCTCCTGCAACTGGAAAATTGGCTATATCTTCTACTTGATCTTTTAGAGCTTTGATTTTGTTATTAATTCTGTCGATAGACTCTTTTTTTATTCTCAGATCTAAACCTTCTAATGAGGCTATAATCTTCTCCGGGTTTTCTGCTATATATTTAGCCACTATTGATTCTATATATTGATCAGAAATTTGCGTATTAGTTGCATTCTGTTGATTTACTGCTTCATCTGCAATATCAGCATTAAGTTCAATTGTTTTTTCTTCAGGGGCCTTGTCAGCATTATGTATAACAGAATGCGCTACTATACTTGATGTTTTAGAATTATTGACACTACTATTGGTGTAGTAATAGCTAAGGCTGAAAAAGATTAACAATGGAAGTAAGATTACACTTGAAATTAGCAAGGCAATTCGTGAAATTTTTATATTCTGCATTTGATAGAAAATATTAATATTAAAGCTTAACTACTGTTAGTTATATGATATTTGAACTAAGTTGTAAATAATCATCTTGTAATCTTCATACTAATACGTACATAAAAGCAAACAAGAATAGCCAAACAACATCTACGAAATGCCAATACCAAGCAGCAAACTCAAAACCCAAATGAGAATTAGGTGCTACAAATTGGCCCCTTATAGTTCTATAATAGCATATTAGTAAAAATATAGTACCCATAATAACGTGAGCACCATGAAATCCTGTTGCTAAATAAAAATTTGATGGGTAAGCTCCATCTGCCATTTTAAAAATTATATGATGATACTCTATAGCCTGAAATATTGTAAAACTAAAGCCTAATATAACTGTATAAAATAAAGCTTGAGCTGCATCTTTTTGTTTATTTTCCAATAAAGCTTCATGAGCCCAGGTTACAGTTGTGCCAGAAAGCAACAAAATAAAAGTATTCATTAAAGGTAGATTCCATGCATCTGGTAACTCTAAATTTTTAGGCGGCCAAGAGATTTCACCTATAGACCAATTGTCTTGCAATAAATGCGCTGGATTAAAACTGAAATAAAAAAATGATGCAAAAACAGCCGTAAAAAACATTATTTCCGACAAAATAAATAACCCCATCCCAATGCGTAGACCTTTTTGCACAAAGTAGTTATGATGTTTTTCAACCAAACCTTCATGTATAACGCTCTTCCACCATTTATACAAACAATAACTAAGCGCGGCACAAGCTATAAAGAAAAGTATATTAGCATAATGTTTTTGGTGCATCCAATAAAAGCCTGTTATAACTAAGAAAAACAGACTTAAAGCTGTTGCTATTGGCCAAGGACTAAGAGGTAATATATGATATGGGTGATTTTTAGCCATTTAAGTAAATATGATTTTTTGCTATAACCATTATTTAAATATTGTAGCAAATATAATTATTATTACATAGCAAAAGCTACACTAGCCAGTTAAAAAGTTTTGCAGTACAATCTAAGCTAGTGCAAAGACTAAACTAAAAATAGAAATAATTTACGCATATATGAATAAAGAAAAATTTGACGTTGCAGTTATTGGTTCTGGTCCTGGAGGCTATGTTGCTGCAATTAGGCTAGCCCAACTTGGTAAAAAAACTTGCATAATTGAAAAGGAAAATTTAGGTGGCGTTTGCCTAAATTGGGGATGTATACCTACTAAAGCTTTGTTGCACACAGCAGAAGTTTACACAACTATAAAACACGCTGAAAATCACGGTATAAAAGTTGAAAATGTTTCTTTTGACTTTCAAGCTATAATACAAAAGTCACGCAAAACATCTAAAACTTTAAATTCTGGCATCGCAAGTTTGATGAAAAAAAATAAAATCACCGTATTTATGGGTACAGCTAAAATTGCACCTAACTACGACATAGTAGTAGAAGAAGCCAATAAAGTTATCGAGGCAGATAAGATTATTGTAGCTACAGGAGCTCGAGCAAAAGCTATGCCTGGGTTCGAGGTAGATGGTAAAATCATTTGGTCTTATAAAGAAGCCATGACACCAGAAAAACTACCTAAATCACTTGTGATAGTTGGAGCTGGGGTGATAGGTGTAGAATTTGCATCATTTTATAACATGATGGGTTGTGAAGTTACCTTACTTGAATATAATTCTCGTATATTAACTCAAGAAGACGAAGAAATAGTGAAACTCGCAGCGCAAAATCTGCAACAACAAGGTATAAAGATTATTACAAATGCTCAAGTTAAAAGCGCTACCAAAAGCAGTGATGGAGTTTTAGTAGAGTTTTCTGTTGGAGGAAAAAATGAACAAATCAAAGCAGAAAACCTGCTAATGGCCGTTGGTGTTGTGGGTAATGTAGAAAATTTTGGTCTTGAAAATACTAAGGTAAAATTAGATAGAAATTCTATTGTAACGAATTCTTATTGCAAAACCGATGATGACAAAATATATGCTATAGGAGATGTTGCTAGCGCTCCGTGGCTTGCGCATAAAGCTAGTCATGAAGGCATAATAGCTGCTGAAAATATCGCAGGAATTAAAACTCATATAATTAAAAAAACAGATATACCAGGCTGTATTTATTCTAATCCACAAATTGCAAGTGTTGGACTATCTGAAAAAGCAGCTCAAGACCTGGGAATCGCTATTAGAGTCGGGCGTTTCCCTTTTGTAGCTAGTGGGAAAGCTGTTGCTATCGGAGAAACATTTGGCTTGATTAAAACAATATTCGACCAAAAAACTGGTGAATTGCTTGGAGCGCACATGACAGGACCTAATGTTACTGAGTTAATTTCTAACTTTGTTCTGGCTAAATCTGCAGAACTTACTGAAGCAGAGTTTATTTCTACTATATTTGCCCACCCAACATTATCAGAAAGTTTGCACGAATCTGTATTGAGTGCTTACGGCAGAGCGATACATTTTTAAGTTAATTAAATTAGCAAATAACCTTAGTTTTTATAGCCAAGGTTATTGATGTCTTGATTATTAAAAAAGCGCGATAGATGAATATTATTTGCCAAAAGAAGCTATAACACAATAAGTTTTTATTCATTACAACTCTTCAGAAGTGCTTGTAGCCGTATTAACATCAGCTTCGCCCAAAAGATCCATATCTTCTTGTTCAAAAATAATAGCGCTGTAATCAGTTAACGCTGAACCTAAAGGCTCTGCTTTTCCACCAAGGCAAGATTGCATGAAATTCTCCACCTTCTCCACATTAACATTTAATACGCCATTTTTAGGAGTTAGATAAGAAAAATATTTTCCATCAGGACTTATTTCAACCATCAAATGTTTGGGATAGCTGAATAAATCTTTCCTGCTAATTAAATTTTCTGTTGACACGATATTACCTATTGTTAACTATTTTTTTGTGAAACTCGAATTTAAAGTACAATAATTTTATTAAATAAAATCAAGGAATTTTCATTAAAAACTATTACTTCTATTTAAGATTTATACTATAGCGGCATTAATGCGCCATGTAAGATGGGTTTTTTGGGATTGTTTTTCTCCGGAGGCGGTAGTTGATTATAAAAGAGTAATTTATCCTTGATTGCCTAGCTCTTAAAAGAGTGCACATTACAAAACATCTACACAAATTCACTCCTCTCCCTTGAAAATTCACCTCCTATCCGCCTTGAAAATTCACCTCCTATTCGCCTTGAAAATTCACCCCCTACCCGCCTTGAAAATTCACCTCCTATCCGCCTTGAAAATTCACCCC
>JAIOYM010000053.1 GCA_021741085.1 Rickettsiaceae bacterium | reverse complement strand
TAAAGCTAAATTCTACAATAGCTTCACCTTCAGATAGCGCCATATTTGCATTAGTCAACATATCGCCTGAAAGTAATGATTTTTTCTGTATGGCGATTTTATAATCTTTACGTTCATCGGATTGATATGGTATAAGTTTTGCATTAACGGGTAAAGCCTTGCCTTGGTTGAGAAGCATATTTCCTTCTTCACTTACCAAATGAAAAGTTAACTTTGCCGTTTTTCCTAAAATATTTCTAATTTCTCCAGGATCATCAACACCAGGCATTTGCAGTAAAATGTAATTTGTTCCCTGCTGCTGTATATTAGGCTCTTTAGTACCGCTGCTATCAACCCTCATACGCACTATTTCTATAGACCTTTCCAGTAATGTGTTTTGCAACTCAGAAAGTTTATATTCATCATAAAATAGTTTGAAATTACCCTCATTAGATTCAACGCGTAAAGAGTTGCTTACATCTCTTGCTGCATTTCTAATGGCATCAAACTGGTTTGAATCAGAAGAAAATGTTATGTAATTATTGTTATCTAGCTTTAAATTTTTATATGCTATTTTGTTATTTCTAAATTCTTTGCGTAAAGAACCAAGAAGCATATCCATTTGGTCATTAACGTAGTGATCGAAATCCACCTCCAATAGAAGATGTACACCACCTTTTAAATCTAAACCTAGATTTAATTTGTTTTTTAGCCCAAAAAGATTTCTAGAAGAAAAACTGGAAATGGATATAATTGAGGTGATAAATATTACCATCAATACAAGTAAAATTTTTCCTACCTCAATTTTTTTCATGATTTTAAGTTTTATTTTTTGTTTTATTTGTTTCTAGAAATAATCTCAATAATTGCAGACCTAGAGAATTCTACATCTTCAACATTATTAGATATCTTAAGATTAACAGTATTTTGGCTTTCATTGATTTTAGTAACAACGCCTATGATACCACCGGTAGTTATAACTTTTTCGCCTTTTTTTAAACTTTTAATCATATCTTCAAGAACTTTGCGTCTTTTTTCTTGTGGTCTTAATAACAAGAAATAAAATACAAAGAAAATCAACAATAAAGGCAGAGCCCCTTTCAATGTATCCAACAAAAAGCTATTGTCTGCTTCTGCCTCATAAGGCTCATCTTCTACTAATATAGTTTCGCTTATCATGCTATCTGATTCGTTTTCAGATTCATTGAACTCTTCGTTGTTAACATCGTTATTCATAAATGTTCTTTTACAATTTTAATATATTGAATATTGAAAGAGATATAATCTCCAGCAATGCTAAACTTTAATGATATTTCAATAAGCCGGATTCTGTAACGTATAACGTTTGATGACAATTCATCTTAGTATAAATATTACTATTTAACTTTTGCGACCCACCTTTGCTAAAAGAGAACAGAAACGATTCTCGTTCAAAAGAACTTAACAATATTTTAGTCTTGCTCCTAGTATGGTTTACCCTGCGCGTTCTGTTACCATAACGCCGGTGCGCTTTTACCGCACCATTTCACCCTTACCTAAAACTAGGCGGTATATTTTCTGTGGCACTTGCACTGTTAGCTTAAAGCTAACGCCGGCCGTTAGCCGGTACTATGTTTCTGTGGAGTCCGGACTTTCCTCATCACCCAAACATGGGCAACGCTGTCATCTAGAAATATCACTCCATGATATCCTACAATAATTTTTAAATAAGGTAAAGAGTTTATAGCAAGATATACACTCGTGTAATAAGAATTTTATATGGACATTTAATGTAATTAAAATTTTTTAGCTTAAGGTACAATTAAAGACACTTTTCGTTGTTAATTTGTACAATTATTCCTGTATTGATAGCTAAAAGAACTTGGATTGATAAGTTTAGCATTGATATTGGTGCGCCCTAAGAGATTCGAACTCCTGACCCACAGATTAGAAATCTGTTGCTCTATCCGGCTGAGCTAAGGGCGCTTTAACTAAGTGTAATTAAGTATAATAATGGTTGTTACAGCGAGAATCAAAAAGAGTTTGGTCTCAACAAATAAGTCACAGGTAATATTATCTTTATTAGCAAGAGAAATGTCAATAAATAATAATAGGATTTTGAATGTTATTTGCACATAAAAACTTCTTCTAATAGCCCGCTGCAACTAAAGCGCCATAATATCAGTTCGGCTTTTTAGTCTGTGTAAATTTTTTTGACAAGAAATTCTTTAATCTAGAAATCAAAACCGACATTTAATTTTACTACACGACCTCTATATTCTTTACCAACAATCCAATCAAAGCCAACTCCTACTTTAAATTTTTCTGTGTATGCTAAAACAGAACCACCTATTGTTATTGTATTAGTAGTTTTGATAACATCTTCAGCAAATGTAGGTAAGCGATCTTCTCCTATTGTTTTTTCTATAACACCAACCGAATTATAAAATTCAACATCTCCTAATATACGAAGTTTAGGAGAAACAGATATTTCTCCTAGTTTGAAAACGCTATTGAGATTTACACCTAATAATGCACTATGCGATGTTCCGTTATTAAGTTTGTTTTGAGTAAAAAGATTAGCGTAATTAAACTCACCATTTCTATAAAGTCTATAACCTATAATTGGTGTTAATTGAACTTGACTAGTAAGTTGTAAGTTATATTGAAATCTAGCATCAAAGAAAGAATTACTTGTGTTTTTGCTTGAATCTAAGCTGGAAGCTTTACTATTGGCGAAAGCTTTAGATAGACCTAATACACCTCTAAAAGATGCATTTTTACTTATTTCAAAACCCCCGTAAATTCCACCTGTAATATTTTTTGTATTATTTTTATCATCTTTATTTGATTTTTTAGTAATTTCGGAACCACTAGCTCCTATAAACAAACCCATAAGAAGATTTTTGTTAATTTTTAAATCTATACCGCCAACAACAGCTCTGGCATAACTATTGTAAGCAATATTAGTTTCTGTAAAATCTTGTCCAACCCCAACTAACTGCGCCCATAATCGCATTTTGCGAGGTTCTTGTTGCTGGCCAGCTGCAACTGAAGAAGGGAAATCAACATTCGAAAAAGAGGCGTTTTGTACTACATTTACAGTTGATACGTCTGCAGATTTAGCAACGGCTGCAGAAGTTTTAATATCATTTGAATCTTTTAATGATGCTATAAATTCATCTAACCCCTCTTGAGTTGAAGTGTTTTTAAGAAATTTTTCTTCAAGCTCAGGAGATTTCTTTATTATTTTATGTAAATCAATAGCAAATTGTTTTTGTAGATCATCATTGCCTGCAATAGAGTGATCGAAGGATTGCTCGATAGTGTCTTTTATATCGTCCATCGTTAGATTAATCTCGCCAGTTTTTTCACCAGCAGGCTTTATGGCCGTAAAATGACCAAAACCATCATGACATATAAAAATAGTTGGTTTATTTTTAACCTCTTTGTATCCAAGTAGTATATATTTGTTGTTGAGTTTAATAAAGTAGGCGTAACCTACATCCAAATCATTTGCCAACATCATAACATTAAGAGAAGCATTTGAAGGCCAAAAAGCGTTAGGTATAGCTTTATTTTGGGAATAATAAGATGTGCCAGCAAAAAGTTGTGCATATTCAAGGTTTAGTTCTGCACGAGTTTTTGTCTGACCATTTGGCTTAAACGAACTCATCTCTTTATGTTTTATAGCATTTTTTGCTGGATTGTACAATTCTACTACTTTGACCCATTCGCTCAAGTCATTAAGATCATAAGGTCCATAGTTATTAGCACTTGAAGAAGTTTGAAGATGATCATGTTCTGATAATTGACTAAGTTCTGATGAAAGGTCTTGTAACATTGTGTTTTGTAAGTTTCTAGCAATTGCACAATAGATATTAGATAGTTTTTTTCTTAATTCTTCTTGCGAATAAGAGGTGCCATCAGATTTAATAAAGTTATTTTTTGCTAATTCATGCCTAACTGAATGAAAAAAACAATCGCCACCACCACCAGCTTCAACGGGCGTTAAAGACTTCAAGCTAAAAGTTATTTGTTGTGAAGGAGGGAATGTATATCTAGTATCATAGTATAACTTATTGTCTGCACTTTTTATAAATTTGGGATAATAATGAAATAGATTTGCAGGGTCTATAAGAGCAGGGTCTGAATCAATTATGTCTATAGGTCTATAAGCGACTATAGAGTTATCTTCCATTACTTTTTTAAAATCATCAAAGTTGGTAAACTGGCGAAAAAGCGAACTGAGATCTTTATCTACCACGCTTATAGAACCTGCGGTTGATCCTAAAAGCAAATTTACTGGCAAATTACTTGCCACAAAAACAACTACCAAAAAAGCTTTTTTAAAAAGATTATTCATTGAGTATAAGATTTTTTTACCTTAATTATACTTAAACTTTATTAGCATTTCAATTAATATTTAACTTAATTGTTTAAATAAATTATCGATAGCAAAACTCGTGAATATAACCTGGTGTATTAACTATTAATTGCATACTGTTGTTTTTTGTAGAATAATTTATATAAGATATCAATCATTCGCAATAAGTATTAAATATTATGAAACGCACAGAAACAGATTCATTTGGACCTATCGAAGTTGAGAATAAATTCTATTGGGGTGCTCAAACTCAAAGATCTTTGAAATATTTTGCAATTGGGCAAGAAAAAATGCCTACGCGGGTTATTCACGCATTGGTTCTGATTAAAAAAGTGGCCGCAAAGGTTAATTACCAATTAGGTTTGTTATCTAAAGAATTTGCCGACAAAATTATACAGGCTTGTGATAGAGTTTTGGCTGGTGAATTTGTAGACCATTTCCCTCTGTCAGTTTGGCAAACAGGGTCTGGAACACAGAGCAATATGAACGTCAACGAGGTTATTGCAAATATCGCAAATGAGTCTTTGGGGTCTGAATTAGGTTCAAAGTCACCTATTCATCCCAATGATCACGTGAACAAGGGGCAGTCGTCTAACGATTGCTTTCCTACGGCAATGCATGTGTCAACAGTCATGATGGCAAAAACTAACCTTATTCCTAGCCTTAAAAAAATGCAAGACCTATTGCATGCAAAATCTGCGGAATGGAGGGACATAATTAAAATAGGTCGCACGCATATGCAAGATGCTACCCCTATTACTTTAGGGCAGGAATTTTCTGCCTATGCATGCCAAATTGAGCATAATATCAAACGTATAGAGATGGCTATTTTGGAGTTATATGCTTTAGCTCAAGGTGGTACTGCTGTTGGCACTGGCATTAATACCCATCCTGAATTTGCTGAAAAATTTGCAGCAGAACTAAGTGTTACAACAAATCTACCATTCGTTTCAGCAAAGAATAAATTTGAAGCGCTTTCAACATGCGACGCTCTAGTCAATTTCTCATCTACTTTAAACTCATTAGCGGTAAGTGTTAACAAAATGGCTAATGATATTAGGCTTCTCTCTTCTGGTCCTAGATGTGGCTTGGGTGAAATTAGTTTACCCGAAAACGAACCCGGTTCATCAATAATGCCCGGTAAAGTGAATCCGACGCAGTGTGAGGCTTTAACTATGATTGCTGCACAAGTTATGGGTAATCACGTAACAGTTAGTATAGCTGGCTCTGATGGGCAATTGCAGCTTAATGTTTACAGGCCTGTAATTATTCATAATATTTTGCAATCTATTGAATTAATGGCGGATGGTTGTTTTAGTTTTAGCAAAAACTGCCTCGAGGGTATTAAAGTTAATAAGGAAAAAATAGACGATTTAGCGCATAACTCACTTATGCTAGTAACAGCTTTAAACCCACATATAGGTTACGATAATTCTGCTAAGATAGCTAAAGAAGCTTACCACTCTAATATTACTCTTAAAGCGGCGGCTATAAAATTGGGTATATTAACCTCCGAGCAATTCGATAAGTTAATAGACTTGAAGAAAATGATAAATGAAAAATAACTAGCTTAAAAACCAGAGTGGATATTTTAAATATCGATTGACAATATCGGGTTATTTGTTTTAGAATCATTTTCAACGATTATAAATTTTTATATTAAATAGGGTTTTACAGTGAAAACTTTTTCTTTAAGACGTGAAGACGTAGAAAAAAAATGGATATTAATTGATGCATCAGGTCTTATTGTAGGACGTATTGCAGCAGAAATAGCAAAAATATTAAGAGGTAAAGACGAAGCTTTTTTTACCCCACATGTTGATTGTGGAAAGAACATAGTGGTTATAAACGCAGAAAAAGTTAAGTTTACAGGTAATAAAACTAATACAGTAACAGGAAAATGTTATTACTATCACACAGGATTTCCAGGTGGTATAAAAAAATTAATGGCTGGTAAAATCTTAGAAGGTCGTTTCCCAGAAAGGATCTTGAAAATGGCTGTAAAGCGTATGTTGCCAAAAAATAAACTTGCTAGACATCAGTTAGGCAATTTACATATCTATGCTGGTGAAACTCACCCACATCATGGTCAACAACCTCAGCCTCTAGATTTAGCAGCTAGAAACAGTAAAAATGTAGCAAAGTAAAAATTGATTTTATAAATTTATGTCAAAAACACAATTATCAGTAAAACCAGCTAGTAAAGTTCAAAGTACAGAATTGAGACCATATGGTACAGGCCGTAGAAAAACCGCTGTAGCACGTGTATGGGTGAAGTTTGGCACTGGTAACTTCGTGGTTAACAAGTTAAATTTAGAGCAATATTTTCCTCGTAAAGCTAATTCTTTTATAGCTTTGCAACCATTCCAGGTTACAAACACTCTTGGCAAATATGATGTATTTTGTACAGTTAAGGGAAGTGGTAAATCTGCTCAGGCTGGAGCTATAAAGCACGGTATAGCTAGAGCTTTAGATAAGGTAGACCCTTCATTTCATACAGCATTAAGACAATCAGGATGCTTAACTCGTGATCCTAGAGTTGTTGAGCGTAAAAAATATGGTCAACATAAAGCGAGAAAAAGCACTCAATTCTCCAAGCGTTAATATCACTCATTTTTTATTATTTTTATATCTGCAACTTGTAAAAGTTGTGGATCTGAAAATATGCCTCTATTAATCAATTCAAATTTCATTACAAAAACCCCGCCTCATTAGAACAAAACAGTTACAATATAAATTCTATGAGTTTATCTCCAGAGTTCTTTGTGTAAAGCAAAGGGTAGTTCGTGATCGTGAAGATTATATGTTGAGTCTCAAAAGAGTTCTTTGTGTAAAGCAAAGGGTGGGATGATTCAAGTTTGAAGTGCAACAAAAGGATGATTCAAGTTTGAAGTGCAACATCGATACTAGTACTAGATGTATAACTTAACTCAAAAAGAT
>JAIOYM010000052.1 GCA_021741085.1 Rickettsiaceae bacterium | reverse complement strand
AGGTAATTTCAGGGAAAACTATTTGTTCTTTTATACCAAAATTAAAATTACCTCTACCATCAAAATTTTTAGAAGTAAAACCTTTAAACTCCTTTATTCTTGACAAGGAAATGAAAATTAGCCTTTCTAAAAACTCGTACATTTTGTTTTTTCTAAGAGTAACTTTACAACCAATATTCATACCAGCTCTTAATTTAAAATTGGCCAATGATTTTTTAGCCTTTGTGATAACAGGAGCTTGGCCTGAGATCATTTTTAAATCCTCAACAGCATGGTTTAAAATTTTTGAATCCAAGCTAGCTTTACCCACCCCCATGTTTAAAACTATTTTTTGTATTTTTGGTATTTCATGAGGGTTTTTATAACCGAAATTTTTAGCCAAAAGCTTCTTTATATTATCATGGTATAATTCCGAAAATTTTACCAACTTTTTTTGTTTGTTTACCTCTGACATACAGATCTAAATAGAATAATTAATTTAAATATCATTAAAATTTATGTACAAGTCTAAAAAGTAATCAACTTAATACTAATACATTAGAAACATGAACTGGCATTTCTTGCAAAACAACCCCAGCACTATTATTTTCTGGTTTTACGTGCTTCTTAGCCAAGTTTATTCCAGATAGTTTTACGGTAGCATCTCGTCTAATAACTTCAACAATTACCGCTTCTTTTCCTTTATCTTTACCAACTAAAACAAGTGCTTTAACGCCTTTTTTTATTTTTTTGTTAATTTTTACAATACATGCCATATACTTAAATAACCTCCGCTGCAAGAGAAGCAATTCTTACAAAACCCTTATATCTGATTTCCCTGGTAACCGCCCCTTCAACCCTAGTTCCAACAGGCTCGGATTGCTTATCAAGCAAAACGGCTGCATTATCATCAAATTGAATCTTGCTACCATCGGGTCTAACTACTCCAAATTTAGTCCTAACTATCAATGCTTTTCGCACAGTGCCTTTCTTTATTTTTGATGAAGGTATTACCTCAATAACCGAAACAACAATAACATCTCCAATTCCAGCTACCATTTTTTTTGAGTGCCCTAAAACTTTAATGCACTTAACCTTTGTAGGGCCGGAGTTATCCGCTACGTTTAGAACGCTTTCCATTTGTATCATAAAAAAATATCTTAAAATAGATTATACTACATAAAAGCTATTATGTCTAATATGCTAGAAAAATAATTTAATATACAACTGCCCACCTTTTAGTCAGGGACATTGGTTTACTAGAAATTATCTTAATAATTTGGTTTTCTTTGCAAATACCTTTTGGGTCGTGAGCAGTATATTTTTTACTTCTCTTAATAATCTTATTATATTTACGACAAACAAAAGTTCTTTCCACTTCTAAGGTAACTGTATCTTTATTTTTAATACTTACAACTACACCTTGTAGGGTTTTTACTGACATATCTTAAAAATTAATATCATCGTTAAACTTACTTTTTACTTATTTCTATTCAACAAAGTAATAGATCTGGCAACATTCCGCCTTAAAGTCTTAGCCAAGGAGTTATTGCTTCTATCGATTGCTGAAGAAATTCTATTTACCATTAACTGTTTTTTAATTAATCGAACTTCGTCCACGACTAAATTCAAGCTAGAAAAGCTTTCTAGCTTATTGAAAAAATCTTTTTTTTTACTCATAACGCTCCACAAATTTCGTCCTTACGGGTAATTTAAAACTGGCTAACCTTAAAGCCTCCCTTGCTACATCTTTAGGAACACCAGCAACTTCACAAAAAATCTTACCTTTAGAAGCCCTAAAAACAAAGTATTCGTGACCCCCTTTACCTTTACCCATACGAACTTCTGCCGGCTTCTTTGAAACAGAAATATCAGGGAAAATCCTTATCCAAAAAGCACCCTGTCTCTTCATAAATCTAACGGCGGCTACACGAGCTGCCTCGATCTGCCTAGACTTTATACGCTCGGAATCAAGAATTTTTAGCCCGTAATCTCCAAAAGCAAGAGTTGTACCAGAAGTAGCCATGTTAGCAACACGACCTTTATGGGCTTTATTATGTTTTCTTTTACTAGGACCTAACATTAAAAATCTCCAAAACTAATTTTTTCTAGGGTTTTCGTTGTAATCACCCCTAAAAATCCAAACTTTAATACCTATTACACCGTAAGTAGTTATAGCCTCTGCGCAAGCATAATCAATATCAGCTCTTATAGTGTGTAAAGGAACTCTACCTTCTCTATCAACCTCTGTACGAGCTATCTCAGCACCACCCAATCTCCCAGAGCAAGCAACCTTAATACCTTGAGCTTTACCTTGCTTGATGCATGATTGAATTGCAGTTTTCATAACCCTCTTAAAAGAAACTCTCTTTTTTATCTGCAAAGCCATTTGCTGAGCCACAAGATTAGCATCCAAATCAGGTTTAGATACTTCTGAGACTTTTATATGAACATTAGTTTTTGTAAACTTGTCCTGCAATTTCTTTTTAAGGCGATCTAAATCGGCCCCGCCCTTACCTATCAATATACCTACTCTACGAGCATATATATTTACTTCAGTGTGTCTGTCAGAGGTTCTAGAAATTAGTACTTTAGAAACCTGAGCAAGAGCGTATTGGCTCTTTATAAAAGACCTTATCTTCAAGTCCTCTATTAAAAATTTAGAATAATTTTTATCAGCATAAAAAACTGAATCCCAGCCTTTACGCGCTATTCTAAAACTATTAGGATTTACTTTTTGACCCATACAAAATCGATAATATCTGTTAAAAAAATTCTTAATTTTTGCACATTATAAATTTACTATAAAGCGCGCTCAGCAAGTTTGATACGAATATTACTGAATTTCTTTTCAATCTTTGATGATCTACCTTTAGCTCTAGGCATAAACCTTTTTATTACCAAAGACTTACCTACTTCAACACTTGCTACATAAAGATTGTCGATATCCATAGCATGATTATTTTCAGCATTAGCAACAGCGGAATTTAGGCATTTTTTTACTTCAATAGCAGAGGTTTTTTCACAAAAAGATAGCCTCTTAAAAGCATCTGCAACACCAATATTTCTTATCAAACCAGCCACCAACGACAATTTTCTAGGGCTAACTCGTAAGGATTTTACACTAGCAATCGAATATTTCATAATAAATTCCAAGATTTATTTACCTTTTACTTTTTTGTCAGAGCTGTGGCCGCGAAAAGTTCTAGTAGGAGAAAATTCTCCTAATTTTCTTCCCACCATTTCATCAGTAACAGAAACAGGGATAAATTTTCTGCCGTTATGCACCCCAAAAACCAAACCCACAAAATCTGGTATAATACAAGTTCTCCGAGACCAAGTCTTGATAACCTCATACTTATTAGATTGTCTAGCGAGTTTAACTTTTTTAAAAAGGTAACCATCTACAAACGGCCCCTTCCAAATAGATCTAGCCATATAACTAACGTCTTCTTATTATGTATTTATTAGTAAACTTATTACTTCTAGTTTTTTTGCCTTTAGTTGGCTTACCCCAAGGTGTTACTGGGTGTCGACCTCCAGAAGTCTTCCCTTCACCACCCCCATGAGGATGATCAACAGGGTTTTTAGCAACACCACGAACCACAGGTCTAAAGCCTAACCATCTAACCCTACCAGCCTTAGCATAACTAATATTCTTTTTATCTGAATTAGATACTACTCCAATAGTAGCTCTACACATTAATGAAACCAAACGTATCTCTCCTGATGAAAGTCTAAGCTGGGCATATCCATTATCTTTAGCCATTAACTGACAATAACCACCAGCTGAACGAACCATTTGAGCGCCTTTTCCCAACTTTAGCTCTACGTTGTGAATACTTGTACCTACAGGTATATCTCTAAGAGGTAGACAATTGCCTGTTTTTACATCAAAACCTTCACCAGAAACAATTTTATCTCCAACTTTTAGTCCCTCTGGAGCAATTATATAAGAACGCTCACCATCATCGTAAGAAATCAAAGCTATGAAAGCAGTTCTGTTAGGATCATATTCTAAACGCTCAACTGTTGCGTGAATATTATCCTTGTTGCGTTTAAAGTCTACTATTCTATATAAACGTTTATGCCCACCACCTCTATGAAAAGATGTTGTTCTACCGGTGTTATTACGACCACCAGTTTTAGTTAAACCTACCACCAAAGGTTTGTAAGGTCCATCTTTCCAAAGATTACTCTTATCAATCTGTATAAGAGACCTATTAGATGGAGTAGTTGGTCTAAAACTCTTCAAGGTCATTTTACACCCCCACTAAAATCTTCTATAGAATACCCGCTGGCCAAAGTTATAATAGCTTTTTTGAAACCCGAAACTTTACCTCTGATCCCCTTAAAAACTCGACGAATTGGCTTTTTATTTATTAGGTTAACTTTATCTACTTTAACATCAAAAATATTTTCTACAGCACTTTTTAAAGAAACTTTAGTAGAGCTGTTATGTACACGAAAAACATACTTGTTTTGGCTCTTTAGCATATTACTCTTCTCTGTTATGATAGGAGCCTTTATTAAATCATATAAAAAAGCTTTCATTGTAATCTAGCCTCCAAAGCTTGTAAAGAACTTAATGTAATAACTACATTATCATATTTTACTAAATCATAAACATTGACGCCCACTTGAGGAAGAACAACTGTATTTTTTATATTTCTTGCCGCTAGAGTAAAATTATCATTGTTATCAACAACCATAACACAACTTAACAAATTCATTTTTTTCAAAACTTCTGCTGCAAAGCTAGTTTTAGGAGCTTCTATATCTAAATTATTAAAGACAAAAAGCTTACCAGAAATAACTTTAGAAGACAAAACATGTTTTAATCCCAGTTTTCTAACTTTTTTAGGCAACTCTATAGCATGAGATCTATTAACAGGACCATGCATAGTTCCACCACCCCTCATTTGAGGAGATCTTAAAGAACCCTGTCTTGCTCTACCAGTACCTTTTTGAGCAAATGGCTTCTTAGTAGTACCAGAAATATCTGATACAGTTTTTGTCTTGTGAGAACCTAATCTTCTCTTAGCTAACTGCCAATCTATAACAGTTTTTATAATATCTGGCGCTATATCGGTAATACCAAAAGTAGAATCACTCACAGTCACAGAGTCGATTACTTCGCCTTGCAAATTATAAACATTTAAATTCATATACTATCTATCCATTAAATAGCTTTTTTTAGAGCATGACTCACGGTTAATATCGAACCAGCGCAGCCAGGCACACTTCCTTTCAAAATCAAAAGGTTTTTATCGTAATCAACATCGACTACTCGTAAATTTTGACAAGTTATAAACACTGAACCCATATGTCCAGGCATCTTCTTGTTCTTAAAAGTTTTACCAGGATCTTGTCTTCCACCGGTAGAACCAATAGAACGATGCGAAACAGAAACACCATGGCTTGCGCGTAGCCCACCAAAATTATGTCTCTTCATTCCTCCAGCGAAACCTTTACCTATATTAATACCGCGTACATCAACAAACTCACCTGAACTAAAAATAGATAAAGGTAGTTTTTCTCCTATTTGGTATGAAGGTAAGCTATCAACTCTGAACTCTTTTATAGATTTTTTACAAACTAAGTTTTTTGACTCATAAAAACCCTTCATTGGCTTCTTAACATTTTTTAACTTAATGTCTCCATAACCAATCATCACGGCTGTATAGCCATCTTTTTCAAGAGTTTTATAACCAACTACAACACAATCCTCTAATTGTAACAACGTTACAGGTGTTACGGCGCCTGTATCGGAAGCTATAGTGGAGGTCATGCCTATTTTTTTAAACATCAAAGTAGTCATACTTCCATTCCATTAATTCATAACTAATTTAAGCTCAACACCTGCGGGCAAGGAAATTTTACCTAACACATCAACAATCTGAGGTGTAGGGTGGTGTATAACTATCAATCTAAATTGCCTACGTATTTCAAATTGCTCCCTAGATTTTTTATTAACATGGGGAGATCTGTTTAAAGTGTATCTTTTTATCTTGCGAGGCATAGGTATAGGACCACTTACCTCTACACCAGTTCTTGACAAAGAACCCATTATATCTTTGGTAGCCCTATCCAAAAGCCTATGATCGAAAGACTTAAGATTAATACAAATTTTATTACTGCTCATTACTACAAGACCAACTATTTAATAATTTTTGAAACAGCACCGGATCCTATAGTTTTACCACCTTCACGAATAGCAAATCTTAAACCTGTATCCATTGCCACCGGAGAATGTAACACTACTTTTATTTCTACGTTATCTCCAGGCATAACCATTTCTTTACCTTCCGATAGCAAAATTTCACCGGTAACGTCAGTAGTTCTAAAATAGAACTGAGGTCTATATTTGTTAAAGAAAGGTGTGTGTCTACCGCCCTCTTCTTTGTTTAAAACATATATTGTAGCCTCAAATTCACTGTGCGGAGTAACAGTGCCTGGTTTTGCCAAGACTTGACCTCTTTGCACATCTTGCTGTTTAAGACCTCTTAACAAAATACCGGTGTTATCACCAGGTATAGCCTTGTCTAATGTTTTTTGGAACATCTCTATTCCTGTGCAAGTTGTCTTTTGTGTATCTCTAAGTCCAACAACTTCAATCTCATCGCCTTTATTAAGTATTCCGCGCTCAACACGACCTGTTACAACAGTACCACGACCTGGTATAGAGAATACATCTTCAACTGGCATCAAGAATGGAGCATCAGTGTCAGGAATAGGTTGAGGAATGTGATCATCCACTGCCTGCATTAATTCACGCACTTTCTCTTCCCATTTTGGGTCTTCATTAAGAGCACCAAGTGCAGAACCGCGTATAACTGGAATTTTGTCTCCATCAAATTTATAAGCGCTAAGCAACTCTCTAATCTCCATTTCTACTAAATCAAGCATTTCTTCATCTTCTACAACATCAACTTTGTTCATAAAAACAACGATAGCTGGAACATTAACCTGTCTAGCAAGCAAAATATGCTCTCTGGTTTGAGGCATAGCACCATCTGCAGCGGAAACAACAAGTATAGCACCATCCATCTGAGCAGCACCAGTTATCATGTTTTTTACATAATCTGCGTGACCCGGACAATCAACGTGTGCGTAGTGTCTATTAGCTGTTTCATATTCTACGTGGGATGCATTAATTGTAATACCACGAGCTTTTTCTTCTGGGGCCTTGTCGATAGAACCGTAATCAACAAATTTTCCACCACTAGATTTTGCTAGAACTTTAGTTATAGCAGCTGTTAATGTTGTTTTACCGTGAACAACGTGACCAATAGTTCCCACGTTACAATGTGGCTTTG
>JAIOYM010000051.1 GCA_021741085.1 Rickettsiaceae bacterium | reverse complement strand
CATCTAAAGCAGCTCTACCTTCTTTATCTAATAAGCTATCGATTACTCTCTTTCTATCGCCATCAAGTTTATCGTAATAATCACCATATTTTATTTGTGCCAATTGATATTTCAATCTATCTCCATTATTTTCGCCAAACTGTAATTTAAATTCAGCATCTACTTTTTTAGCATCAGCCGCACTTAACTTTCCATAGCTTGCATTTACATCTGACGTAACGCTCCTTGCTAAATCATCAAGTAACTTTTCTTTTGATGATGTTAAATTATCCTTTAACTTAGCTCTAACATTATCTAAGCTACCATTAGAATCGCTTAGTAAGTTTGATTTATACAACTCTTCTGATTTTTGTTGTTTTAGACTATCCTTTGAGTCTGCTTTAGGTTTAAGTAAATCTAGACGCGCCTCTTTTACAAGAGACTTCAATGCAGCGTCTAAATTCTTGTCAGAATTAAGTTCTATCTTAGAGTAATCTTTTCCGCTAGCGTACATGTCTTTTAAAGCTTGACTTTCTTTTGCAAAAGCTTTTTTAGCGCTGCTATATTTTTTCATTTGTCTAAGTTGATTTATTTCCTTAGCATTATCTGATACAAATCCTTTTACTCTGGCTTTTTGTTCTTCCGAAAGCTGAGTAAATTTTTTGCCATAAACAGCAAGAGCTGCTTCGTTATGCATAAGTTTTGTATCTCGCTTACCCGTTAAAAGAGTTCTTAAGCCCCCTTTCATTTTGACGCCTGCTTCTGTATTTCGCATACTGCTTTTTTTAGACAAAGCATCTATTAAGCCTTGCCCATCAAGAGCTTTGCCATCTTTACCCTTGATGTCTTTGAAGCTATCGGCAAATTTACCTTTTAGCCCATCACCAAGTTGTTTAAACGACTCCATCTTGCCACTGATATCTTGTAACTTCTTTAAATCAGCTGTAGCTGCAGCTTGTATTTTCTTTGGATATTGATTTTCTTTAAATTGCTCATACCGATCCTTAACTGCAGCTACACCAGCACCAATCGTCTTATCATAAGTACTTTGTACAAGACCCCGCACTGCGTTTCTTGCATAATTAGCGGGCGCACTGTTAGATATTTCTGATTTTATACCTGCATATGCTCTTTCAGCAGCACCCTGTGTATCAACTGTAGGGGCCCTTCCAAAATTTAAGGCTCCAGATATAGTATTTGCTATACCTACGGCAACTTCGTTAAACTTGGAAATCAACCATATTAATACTGCTAAGAATAAGATATTCCAATAATTTTGCCTCAAGCTATTATTTTGATATATAAAATTTAATCTATCGCAATCTTGAGGTATGTTTGGATCAAGAAAAGGAAATTCTGCTACTCTTTTTTCGGTACATCCGTAAGCTTGACAGTAAGTTGATTTAGAAGCGTCTGTATTTACAGCATAGGCGCCGTTGTTATACGAAGGATTACCTTTACATATTTCATTTGATGCTGGCTTATCTGAACCTGGTGTTGTTTGAAAATGGGCCTCAGGTACCAAAACATTCGTTAAAGTAGTGCCTTGCGGAATACCGTCGGGTTTTGGAATCCACCAATAAAAAATAGAAGATTTAAAAAAACTATCACTAATAGTCATGGCTTTTTGTATATCGTTACTCAATTTTGGGAATTCTACTTTGCAAACTTTAAAACCCAAAGTAGTATAAATTTGGTGCCTTACTATCATAGACATAAACGTAATGCCTGTAAATAAAATTACTGGCTGTAAGCTATATGAAACTAGTTGCTGCATCCAATTTTTAAAAAAAGCTTCGGTTGCTTTAAATAACATGAAACAAAGAAAAATAGGTCCCGTTGCTATTACTATACCCATTAGTATTAGAGCATTAAGGTAAACCAAATACGCCTTAAAAATTGTTACAAACAAAAAACAAAAACATATGAAATAGAGAATTATATATATAAATCCATCCCAAGAAACAAATAATAAAGAAAACAATTTTATTAACGTTTGAGGGGCAAGCATTAGAGTTATAATATTATTTGAGCCTGGACCAGTATTACCGGCTTTCTGTATAAGATTTATTATTTGTTGACTACCATCTATAAAAAATGTGAAAAAATAATCATAAAAAAATTGCCATGAATTTTCTGATATCAAAATACTCAGTAAGCATATTTTGAAATAACGCTTCATGAGATCGTTTGCATTAATTTGAATAAGCCCAACTGTAAAACCGATACCCAGAAATGCAATATACAAAGTCAGTAAAAGCTTTACCGTATTTTTAAAAGACGGAACACTAACAATATTATCAAATATGCTGAAAATAACACCTTTTTTATCTATACTGGATCGATCAAAATATCCAGCGTCAGAGGATGGGGTAACTCCAAACAGTACACCTTTGACTAAAGATACGATAGTAGTTATGGGATCGGAACTTGATGTTTGTACACCAGACTTAATCTTTACTATATATTGGCCAGAATTATCGCCATAATAACTGTCTAGTATTTTAAAATATAATTTTGCTCCATCTTGTAAGAAGCCTTTAGCAGTAGTATTTTCGCTATTATTAAAATCGAATATCAAACCACCAGCGGGTATTAAATTACCGTCATTATCAACATCTTGTAGAGGTGTAGAAAGAGTTTCTCCAAGATGTAATGCAACCGCGCTACTAGTATCAGGGAATTGTTTAGAGCTATCAGAGCCATTAATATCGTAAAACTTGCTTGCTATGGCCGCATAAAGACCTTTGCCTTGCTTCATCAAACAAGGGGGATTGGCTACTTTGTAATTTGAAACACCTTGAGAAGAGGTGAATTGACAGTCGGGAAATCGTTGTACCATTGTGGGTAAAAGCCCCTTGTCCTTATCAAAATTTGCATACCAGGGAGACCAAGCAGACAATTGATCCGCACTATTGGATTGCTTTCCATAAGTCCAGTTTTTAACTACTAAAACCAGGTTGCTGCCATCTAGAATATAGCCCGAATCAATCCAAGGAACAAATTCTGAATCTTCTACTCCGCCTATAGCAGAAGAATTTGTAAAAACTGGTACAGTAACATTCGGAGCACCAAAGTCATCTGCTTCTATACACATGTCTTGATAACATCCAGAAATAGACAATAGCATCAATATTGCCAGAGTCTTATGCATTAATGAGTAAAAAAAATTATTACGAGTAAGCTTCTTTATTTCCACGCTACTAGGCTTTTAAACATTATTTCATATGGGGTTTACAATTTTTTATTAAACCCCTGAGTAAAACAGCACTAACTAATAAATATTTCATGATCAGTAAAGCTGACAAAAGCTTACAGTCAAGGTCTCCGCAATAAAACAAACACAAAAAATAACTTACCATTTGTTATTAGTAAGTCTACTCGCAGCGATTCATTTTAAAATAGAATTTATATCATTTACCAATTTAAAAAGCTTTTTTAAAATTCTACCAAAAATCGAGATAAATCTAAAGACATTCAAATAAAAATATAAAAAAACTAAGTCGCTGCAGCAAATTGTTGCTTTAACATAGCTAAGAAATTGAACTAATCAATAGTTGGTTGTAAATTTTTGTATGCTAAAAGAGCCCTTTCTCTAGAGCCATCAATAGATATTATAGGTTTTGGATAAGTTTCGCCTAATTTAATGCCGGCTTGAATCAAAATATGATCTGGCGCTTTATAGGGATTAAAAAGATATTCTTTTGGAAGATTGGCAAGTTCTGGTATAAAATGCCTTGTATAATCACCGTTAGCATCAAACTTTTCACCTTGGGTTACTGGATTAAAGATTCTAAAATATGGCGCTGCGTCTGCACCGCTTCCAGCTATCCATTGCCAACCAGCACTGTTGCTCGCAAGATCAGCATCCACCAAGCAATCCCAAAACCAGTCTTGACCTTTACGCCAATCTATCAATAAATTCTTTACTAAAAAAGATCCAACAATCATACGTACACGGTTATGCATATAACCAGTTTGCCATAATTGTCTCATACCAGCATCCACCATAGGATAACCAGTCCCCCCCCTTTTCCACGCATCAAATAAAGCTTCGTTATGCTCCCATGGAAAATTATCAAATTTGGATTGAAAATTTTGTTTCGGTAAATGTGGAAAATGGTATAACAAATAATAAGAAAACTCTCGCCAACCTAACTCGCTTAGAAAATGATCAACGTCTTTGTTATCAATACCCCTACTCTCCTCCGCCATTTTAACCGCATGCCACATTATGTTAGGAGAAATTTCACCAAAATGTAAATATGGGGATAAAGAAGATGTGTTTTTTAAATGAGGGAAATTACGCCCTTCTTTATAATTATCCAAACCATTATCAATGAAATCATAGAGTTTCTGTTGAGCTTTTTCTTCGCCAACTTCCCAATGCTGCATAATTTTTAAAGACCAGTTTTTTGAACTAAATTTTTGCAACGCTGATAAATCATATTGGTACTTATTATCCGCTAAAATTAAATTGTCTGGTTTAGGCAAAGGCTGCCTAGGAGATTCTTTGCGCAAACATCCATTACGATAATATGGCGTAAAAACTTTGTAACTGGTTTTATCGTCTTTTAATACATTCCAAGGCTCCCAAAGAAGCGAGGCATTAAAAGTTTTACATTCAATTCCTATTTCTTGTAGATAATTCTTTATTTCCGAATCTCTAGCAATACTATCTGGTTCGTAGCAACGATTCCAATACACAGCAGTAATTTTATAATCTTGAATCAGTTTTTGAATAATCTCCAAAGGGTTTGCATGAAATATATTTAGTTTATCTTGCAAAGACTTATTCAATGATTCTAATGAATGATACAACCAACAATTACTTGCAGCGCCTTTATTTTCATTTTCATCAATTATATATATGGGAACTACTTCGCCGGCTGAAGCTGCATAATAAAGAGCTGGATTATCTATCAACCTTAGATCTTGTCTAAACCATACTAGTATTTTTGCTGTATTCATAATTTACCCTTGTTTGCAGTAACAATTAAAAAATTTGATGTTCTTATAAAAAAACTCACGTTCACCTAAATGACTAAAGTTTTTTTACCATCTTTTAGCTAATATTGTTCAAAAAAATAACGTTTGGGGTCCAATAAATCTATTACCTTTAATTGCTGCCCAAACAATTTATTTTCTTCATCCATACGCACAAGATATTTCCAAGCTCTTGCTATATCATTTTCTGGCATTTTTACAGTTATATTCTCATCTAATATCAAATTCCATCTTCTTTGCCCATAACGTACCGCTGAAATTATTCTACCCCTTAATCTATCATTTGTTGATACTAGATCAACCAATGATTTCGCGTAAATATTAGCATCAGAGCCCACAACATAGATTAGGTTCTTATACAACTTAGGGGTATCTATAGCAATAGAATATCCAGTATCATCAACCAAACTAATATTATTCTTGTATTGCCACAAGGCTATGGCTTTGCGTTCTAACAATCCCACATATATTATATTAGGTAATTTCCTCAAAACAATAGCTGAGCGCACCCAATCATTAGACTCCAACGCGTCTTTAACTTGATCTATATCTATACTAAAAATTGGAGTTCCATGATCTAAATTTAGAGCATTTAAAATATACTCTACTTTAGTATTATTTTGACCCTCTATCTCTACCTTATTCAACTCAAATCCTAATTCTGCTGTCTTATCTTGAAAATATGAAAACGCTTCTTTCTTAACATTGGTGAAATAGTTGGTAAAAAATATGAAATAGAAAATACTAGATAGTGCAAACACTAAAACACAAAAGCTAAAGAAAACATATTTCTTTATTTTTCTTTTTAAATTGAAATTAATCTTCATCATACGCAGCCGACTCTATCATTTGCTGTACTAATTCATTTAAACTTATACCAACATAGTTAGCAATCTCAGGACAAATGGAAAGATCTGTGAAACCTGGGTGGGCATTTATTTCTAAAAAGAAGAATTTATTTGTTTTGTCGCATAAAATGAATTCACCACGAGCTAGACCTCTGCAACCAATTGCATTATATATCTTTTCTGATAAAAGCAACAATTCCATATATTTATCTTCAGATAAAACAGCTGGCATTATATGCTGAGCAAAACCTTCAGTATATTTTGCTTCATAATCATAAAATTTTTTGCCTTTAACGAATTTTAGTTCTAAAGCACCTAAAGCTTTGCCATTAAGCAAAGCTACTTGCATTTCTCGACCTTTTATATATTCTTCTACTATAATTTTATTGCCAAATGAAAATGGATAATGTTTAAAATTAAAGTCTGTTTCTTCAAATATTATTTCAACACCTACACTAGAGCCTTCAGATGTAGGTTTTATTACGTATGGTCTAGACATTGGATCTCGATCCAGATTATCCCTTTTAGTAATAATCTTATACCCAATTGAATCAATATTCAAACTTGCAGCTATATATTTTGTTAAAATTTTGTCAAAAGCTACGGCGCTAGATTTTAAACCAGAATGAGTATATGGTATCTTTAAAATATTTAATATTCCAGGCAGGCAACCATCTTCACCGTAAGTACCATGAAGGCTATTAAAAACTATATCGGGCTTAACTTGGTTAGCTATGACTTCTGCTATATCAGCCCCCATATCAATCATCGTCAACTGATAACCTAATTCTAAACATGCTTTTTTGAAAGTTTGTGCTGATATTACAGAAACTTCATACTCTGAAGACATCCCTCCATATACCAAAGCTATATGTTTACTTCCGCTATTAGATATTTTTTCTACTAAGCTGCGTTTTTTATAATATTTTTGATTATTTACGTTACTCATAATCCCCTAATCTTTTAACTTCCCAAATTAACTCAATATTATGCTTTTCTTTTACTTTTTTTATAGCTAATTCAGCTAAATCTTCTAGATCTTTAGCTTTAGCATCACCGCTATTAATCAAAAAATTACAATGTTTTTCAGAAAAACTTCCATCACCGATTTTAAAACCCCTTAATCCTACCGATTCTATCAATTGCCATGCCTTGTTATTTGGTGGGTTCATGAAAGTGCTGCCAGCGGTTTTTGCGCTATAAGGCTGCGAAATGTTGCGCTCACTAGTTATTTGCTCCATACGTCTTTTTATAGAGTCGAAATCCCCTTTTGTTGCTATTAATTTTGCTGCTATTATAACAAAGTCTTTAGCTATATTGGAATTACGATAACTAAAATTTATTTCATTAGTTCGCAAATTAACTATGTTGCCATTTCTGTCCAACAAAGAAATTTCTGAAATAATATCTTTCATTTCCCAACCATAGCAACCAGCATTCATGAATATACTTCCACCCAATGAACCCGGAATACCGCATAAAAATTCTAAGTTAGCTATTGAATGTTGAAGGGCAAATTGAGCTAAGCTATAATTTAATGCAGCCCCACCTACGATAATAAATTTATTATCATAAGACATCGTGGCAAAAGCCGAAGACAACTTTATAACTACCCTCCTAATTCCACC
>JAIOYM010000050.1 GCA_021741085.1 Rickettsiaceae bacterium | reverse complement strand
ATCCAGGATAAATGACTCCTTCCATACATATACAAAGAAAGGTTAGATAACTGGATCACCACGCTAGTGCTTGTAGGCACTAGCTCGTGATGACACAAACATATGACTTATAGGCATTTTAGCCATTCTAATATAAAAGAAAAAGCAAAATCCTCTAGCGGTAATGTGATAGCGTCATTGCGAGCGTAGCGTGGCAATCCAGGATAACCGAATTTTACATATATATTCAAAAAAAGAAGTCAATAACTGGATCACCACGCTAGTGCTTGTAGGCACTAGCTCGTGATGACACACTCCTACGACCTATAGGCATTCAAGCAATTCTAATATAAAAGCAGCAACATCCTCTAGCGGTAATGCTCAAAAGTGATTGCAAGGTCGACCAAGGTAAAGGGCGCATGTAGCAAATTAAGCTATAATTTAATCAACAGTTCCCCACAAAATAGTTATAGGTACAAATAAAATCCTTTTGCAAAGACACTTTAGCTATTGATTTTTTTTCCATTGAATATATAATTATAAATTATGCGAATTGCTTTAATTAGTGATATCATCCTATCAAAGTTGGTTGTATGATAGCGTATAGATAGATTCTATTGCTACGGTTTAGCACTAACTCTAGCAAAAAAATCTTCCTTTTGACAAATTCTAATATTTGTTACAGCGGGGCATAGCGCAGTCTGGTAGCGCACCTGGTTTGGGACCAGGGGGTCGGGAGTTCGAATCTCTCTGCCCCGACCATAATTTTCTATCAAAAACAAATATTCCTACAATTATTGTTACAGCAAAATATATTCTAATAGCTGTTTACATATATCTGAAGTCAATTAGCTCACGACAAAGAAACGCGAAGAAACTAAAGCCAAAGCAAATTATGCTAATGGATAATATCAATTTTCATAAATAACCAAAAAACCATTAAGGCTATAGCGGATAATTGTTGCTCTGTGATGTTTTCATAGCGTAGCTTGTTAAGCTATATAAGGAAAGAGATTCTAAACAGAGCTAAATATCTTGCCTATTTAGTTGCAGGAAAATTTAAATCAGGTAATTCCACTATAATTGAAACAAAATCAAGTTTATTAAAATCTACAACACTAGTGGCTACGACATTGTTATCTTTTGATAGTATTATTTTTGCTACTGCTATGTCTGATATTGGATAAGTACCATCTCCTGATGTAACTAGAAGCTCATCTTTTAAAAAAGTGTTTGGATCTTGTGCATAGGATAGTTCAAGTATATCACTATTTCTACCAGACAAAACGGCTCGATGTCTTGAACCAGAAGACATAACTCCTATTTTAAAATGAAAATCTGTAACTAACATTATTCTTAAATAACCTCCATCTACTGATTCTATTTTTCCTACAATGCCTTCGGAATTTATAACCCAAGCGCCCGGAGTAACTTTGTATTGAGTTGGAGCTTTAGCTATAGCAAAATTATTGTAGATAGATTTATTTACGGCTAATATTTTTACTGTAAGGTACGTGAAATTTTCATTTAAGTTCGGTAAATTCAGATGTTTTTTTAAAGCCTCATTTTCTCCTTTAAGAATCATTAATTTATGTTCAGAATTTTTTAATTCTTGCTGTAGAATTTTAAATTTCTCAAGAACATCATCTTCTTTTGAGGTTTGATGTTCGACAGATTCAGGATTTAATAAGTCTAAAAACTTATCAGATATAGCGGTGGGGGTGTAGAGAAATGAATTATTCTGTTTGAAAAACACTTCCCACAATAATATCAACAAAGCTGCTATGCAAAAAACACTAAGATATTTAAATATTTTTAGTAATTTCGATAAATTCAATGCAATAATTGATTATTTTTGTTTAAATAAAACGCTTTTTAAAAGTGGAAAATGTTCTAAAACTTTTAATGTACCGAGTGCTACAGAAAAAATAGCTCTTTCTCCTACCACAACTGGTAGCTTAGTAGCTTTTTGTATGACTTTATCTAAATTTCTTAGCATAGAGCCTCCACCCGTCATTACAATTCCCCTGTCTACTATGTCACCAGAAAGCTCTGGCGGCGTACATTCAAGCGCAACCTTCACTGCTTCTACTATTTGATTTACTATATCGGTTAAACTTTCTGCTACTTGTCTTTCATTTAAAATCATTTCTTTTGGTATGCCGTAAACCAAATCCCTACCTTTAATTTCCATTTCCTTTATGGTAGTTTGATCTTCTGGAACGTATGCTGTGCCTATCTCTTTCTTTATTTTTTCTGCACTAGAGTCACCTATTAAAAGATTGTGATGTCTTCTTATATAAGAAACGATAGCGTCATCCATTTTATCTCCACCCACTCTAATAGATTTAGAGTACACAATACCACCCAAAGATATAACTCCTACCTCTGTTGTTCCTCCTCCTATATCTACTATCATCGATCCCATTGGTTCTGTTACAGGGAGTCCTGCACCTATTGCTGCAGCCATGGGTTCTTCTATTAGAAAAACCTCTCTGGCGCCAGCGCTTTCGGCAGCTTCTTGTATAGCTCTACGTTCAACTGGTGTAGATCCAGATGGTACGCATACTATTATTCTTGGTCCTATGAACTTACTTTTATTTGCGAGACGAATAAAATGCTTTATCATTTCCTCTGCACTTTTGAAGTCTGCAATTACTCCATCTTTGAGGGGTCTAGTAGCTATAATATTGGAAGGAGTCCTGCCTAGCATCATTTTAGCTTCGTGCCCAAAAGCATAAGGCTTGTAGGAGCCGTTTTCTAAAATAACAGCGACAACTGATGGCTCATTTAAAACGATATTTTTACCCTTGACTATTATTACTGTATTGGCTGTACCTAAATCAATGGCCATATCTGTTGATAACCAACTTACCAAATCTTTTAGAAACTTTGGCTGCATATATATTTGTTTTTATTATTTCTAAGTTTAAATTTGTGCTTTTCACTTAAAGCACTATGAATATATTAAAGCTAAATTCTCAAGACTAGTCAAATGCTAATTAATATTTGTTTTAGCTTTATAATAATGAGGCTAAAGAAAAATAATTAGTTGTAATTTTAGAGTGAATATTGTAGATAAAGTTAAAGCTAATTTACTTTGTAATGATATACGTATTATTAGAGTTTTCCTTATAACATTTCTATTATTTGGTGCCAGCGAAAGGAATCGAACCCTCGGCCCGCACATTACGAATGTGCTGCTCTACCAACTGAGCTACGCTGGCTTTTAACAAAATTCTGTCGATATCAAATTAAAAAAGACTGATTTTCTTAGATTTAAAGTGCTGTTGTAGTATATGTACTTAATGAAGTTTTATCATAGCTATTTATTGACTCACTAAATTCTATCTTATTAAGATTTTAGATGCAAACAACAAAGTAAAAAATATATAGTAATTTTTCAAATATCATCTTATGAATTTTAAATATTTAATAATATTATTGATATTTAATTGAATACCCATACTCAATAAAGTAGAATTCTTTTAGAGAACTAATAAAAATTGAAGATGCGCACAGAAAAAGTTGCTGTAATATTAATGAATTTAGGGGGGCCGGATTGCTTAGAAGCAGTGCAACCATTTTTATTCAATCTATTTTATGACCCAGCTATAATAAGATTGCCTAATCCATTTCGTTATCTGATAGCTAAATTAATATCATCCACTAGAAAGAAAAAAGCCGAAAATATTTATAGTCAGATGGGAGGCAAATCTCCTATTTTAGAGGAAACATTAATGCAGGCCGAGGAGTTGAAAACTTTGCTAAAACAAGACGATAAGTGCGAATATAAAGTTTATGTGGCTATGCGCTATTGGAAAAGTTTTAGTGGTGAAATTATGCCTGACGTAATTAATTATCAGCCAGACCAAATTATATTGGTACCACTTTACCCGCATTTTTCTACAACAACTACAGCTTCATCAATAAAAGACTTTATGGTTAATTTGCATGTCCATAATTACGAAGGTCTAGTTAAAGCAATTGGTTGTTATTTTTTAGATGATAAGTTTATAGAATGTCATGTGGATTTAATTAGAGAAACTTTAAGTAAAGTTAAAGATGACAATTACAAAATATTGTTTTCTGCTCATGGTCTTCCAAAAAGTATAATTAGAGACGGAGACCCATATCAATGGCAAACAGAGCAAACAGTAGCTAAAATTGCTAGTAATTTGTCTTTATCAGAAGAGCAATATCAAATTACTTATCAAAGCAGGGTTGGACCAGTTAAATGGTTAGAGCCAAACACCGAACATGTAATAGAAAGTTTGGCGCAAAAAGGTGTAAATATAATAGTTATACCTATTAGCTTTGTTTCAGAACATTCGGAGACATTGGTAGAATTGGATATTGAATATAAGTCTATAGCTGATAAATATGGTGTGCATTATTGGCGCGTACCAACTTTGCGTATTTTAAAAAAATTTATTTCTAGCTTGGCAAACAATATTCAAAAATTTGCTAGAATAGATAGTAACATCACTAGTTCTAATAAACTTAAAAGAATGTGCCCTTCTAATTTTAGCAAATGTATATGCAAGAATCTTGAAGAAGATACTACAAATTTTGAAGAAGATACTAAAAATTTTGAAGAATTTGTATCAAGTGCATATAATAATTGAGTATAATGGAAAGCGGTATTGTTGTGTAAATGAGTATAATTTAGTAAAGAATATATTGAAATTTAGAGAGTTCAGATTTATGCATTATCAGTTAATAGCTCTATTAGTTATTTTTTTAACATCTTGTAGCCAGAGAGTTCCTGCGCCAATAAGACGTCCAGATGTAGAGAATCAAAATTACGTTCCGTCAAAACAAAATAAAATTAAAACCAAGGATACTATATTGTCAAAACCAATTTTGACCGATAAAAATGAAGATTTAACCAAAAATCATCAAAACACAGACATAAAAGAAGATGAGTATAGCGGATATAGCGATACTTCGGATGAAGTTTGGAAAAAAGTAAACACCGCAAAAGAACAATATAATCAGACTTATGCCGCTAATAAAGATCAAAAATCACCACCCCATAGTATGGCACCTAAAGATGATGTAAAAAAAGCTGAACAAGTTGCACAAATTAGTCCTAAGGTGGAAAATATAGGAGAGTTGCCAGTACAAGGAAAAATAATTGTAACATTTGGAGAGCAATTTAATGGTGTAAAGCAAAACGGAATCATTATAGCGGCTAAACTAGGTTCTAATATTATTGCTACAAATTATGGTAAGGTTGTATTTGCTGGTTATCATAAAACTTTCGGCAATCTTGTTATAGTGAAAAATGAAAGTGCTAATATATATTTTGCCTACGCGCATATGCAGGATATAGTTTTAGAAAAAAACGATTTAGTAACTAAGGGGCAGGTTATAGGTAAGGTAGGGGCTACCGGGGAAGCGGAAGAGCCGATGTTATATTTCGCCATAAAAAATAATACTACTCCTATCGATCCTATAAAATTTTTGAATATAAAAAACAAGTAATATTTAATAAAAGCAAGAAGTTGACTATATGACTCAAAAAAACAATAAAGAATTTTTGAATGACAGTTTCTTATATTCTGCCAATCAAGAGTTTGTAGACGAAATATATGCGATATATTGTAAAGATCCGAGTTTAGTAGAAGAGCATTGGCGTGATTTTTTTGCTCAAGTTGATAGTAAAAATCCCTATCATAATATTGCCGTAGATAATATTAATAATGCAAGGTTGAGTAGAGATGTTGCAGCAAAAAATAATAATGTTGTTACACCTGAAGAAGTTTTATCAGAATTTCATAAAATTTATATAACTGATGCATATAAAGCTCGTGGTCATCTTCTTGCAAATCTTGACCCATTGGGAATAGACATTCCTTTGACGAAAGAACAAGCGGGCCTTGATAGCAACAGTTTGAAACTAACGCCATCACAGTTTTTGATGGCTGAAGATTTCATCACAAAACTTGAATCAATATATTGCAAGTCTACAGGTGTAGAATTTTCTCATATAACTAACTTGCAAGAGCAAAGCTGGTTATATAAAAATTTTGAAAAGCTACAAGCTACTAACATCTTAAGCTTGGAAGAGAAGATTTATGCCCTTGAGAATTTAATGACAGTAGAAAATTTTGAGCAAACTATCCACAATAAATTCCCTGGGGCAAAAAGATTTTCTAGCGAAGGGTCGGAATTAGCAATTTTTGCCTTAAGATATTTGGTAGATAATAGCAATATTGTTATCGCTGACAATATAATATTGGGCATGGCCCACAGAGGGCGTCTTGCCACATTAACTTGTGTTATGGGCAAGAGTTTTACTGAAGTATTTGCTGGATTTGCTGGTAAATATAATTCTAAGGAGCCGTTTAGCTATGATGTTAAATATCACATGGGTTTTGAGAATGATTATGTGGATAAATTTGGTCGTAAGATAAAATTAGAAATGCCATCAAACCCATCGCATTTAGAATCAGTGAATCCTGTGCTTGCTGGCTATCTTAGAGCAAAGCAAGATAGTTCCGACTATCCATCTTCTATATTAGGTGTTCTAGTTCACGGGGATGCGTCTTTTTCTGGTCAGGGTGTAGTGGCAGAGAGTCTTGCTTTGTCAAAGCTTGAGCCTTTCAATACGCAGGGCATAATACATTTAGTTATAAACAATCAAATAGGTTTTACAGCTAATTCTAAAGATACAAAAACAGGTAGATATGCTACTGAGGTAGCAAAAATGATAGCTGCGCCAATAATACATGTAAACGGCCAAGACGTGGAAGCTGTATGTTCAGTAATTAAATTTGCTTTACAATATAGAGCTAAATTTGCTAAGGACATAGTTATAGATATAATAGCCTACCGTAAATATGGCCATAACGAAGGGGATGAGCCTTTGTACACGCAACCTGTAATGTATAATAATATACGTCAAAGATCTTCTGTAGCTAAAATTTTTGCTGATATTTTGCAAAATCAAAAAATCATTTCAATTGAAGATTATAATAGATTGTCAGAGCAAATTAAGACAAAAATGCAGAAGGAGTATGATGCTGTAGCTAACTACGAACCTCATGGTTTTAAACAAAAAAGAGCTTGGGCAAAATATGCTAAAGATTACACAAAGAATTATCATGAAGAACAAGTGGTAACAGGTGTAGAAATTGATATATTAAAACAAATTGCACAAAAGCTTTTTACTTGGCCAGAGAATTTTGCAATTAACAATAAGCTAGAGAAATTATTTTATAGTAAACAAAAAGATATAGAAGTCGGAACTAATATAGATTGGGCTACGGCAGAGTTACTTGCTTTTGGTAGTTTGCTACTTGAAAATACACCAGTAAGACTGGTAGGGCAAGATGCAGCAAGAGCTACATTTTCTCAGAGACAATCAGTATTACACGACCAAAATAATGGTAATAAATATGTACCTTTAAACCACTTATCACCGAAACAGGTTAAATATTTTGTAGCAGATAGTAATCTTTCCGAATATGCTGTACTTGGTTTTGAGTATGGTTATTCAATTTTTAGTCCAAATAATTTAGTTATTTGGGAAGCGCAATTTGGAGATTTTGCTAATGGTGCACAAATTATTATAGATCAATATATTAGTTCGGCTGAGATGAAATGGGGGCAGTATAGCGGTCTTGTTATGTTGCTACCTCATGGTTATGAAGGGCAGGGGCCTGAGCATTCATCAGCACGCATAGAGCGTTTCTTACAACTTGCTGCTGAAGAAAATATAAAAATTTATTACCCGAGTAC
>JAIOYM010000049.1 GCA_021741085.1 Rickettsiaceae bacterium | reverse complement strand
ATGAGTTTCTCCAGCTATACGCTTTGGTGAAAGGACCTTATACATTTCATATACTACCAACCTTTTTAAAGTAACTTTAAGCGAATTATAAGCTTCTGGAGCTATATATTCATATTTATCCTTAGCTACCCCTGTTTCTTTCTGCTCAAGCCTAACTTGCAAAAGATTTTGCTGCATTAAAATTTGACTCATTTCTACCAAGCGTCCTTTTAACTTCTCCTTTTGCTTACCATCTAGTTGATTCTCATCATCTAATGAATAATTTCCAGAGAGAAAATTATCTATTACCTCTTTTAAAAGAAGTAGTATTTCGGCTTGGGTCTGTATCAAACTAGAACTACGAAATTTAGCCAAAATTGCCTGCAATTCTTTAGCAAAATCTGGATTTTGATTTATTAATTTGATAACTTCTTTTAAGCCCTTATCATCTTTTGCATTTTCGTCTAAAAATTCATTAACGATATCTGCATTTTCGGACTCATCTAAAATATTTTTATTATCTTCTGTTGGCTTCTTTGTTGTTGCCATAAGCTCAAATAATGTTATTACAATAATAAACTAATTAAAAAACTAATAGGACTACATATATACTATTATAGATTGTTAGGCTGGATTAGTTAAAAATACAAACATAGCAAAATATTTTATTAATTTATAGAAAAGTGTAGAGTTTTTAGCTCTATTTACTAACATTGAAAAAAATCTTATTGCATTATGTTCGAATACAGTTTAACATAATTTTGTGTTTTATAAGGAAGGCCACATAGCTCAGTTGGTAGAGCAAAGGACTGAAAATCCTTGTGTCGCTGGTTCAATTCCGGCTGTGGCCACCAAATTTGCTCTTTATTTACACTACTAAACCACACATATTCTTACATCAAGCCCTAGAATAAAACATTCTCCCGACTAATTGTATATTTCTTTCTAAAAATTTCTGATAAACAAAATCCTCAAAAGATATACTTTAAAAAGTTACTTTCCTTTGCTGTATGGTAAGGTGATTTTTCATTTTACAACTGAATGTAACAAGATCCTATATTAACTTTGTTATATAGCTATTTTAAAAACCAAATCTAAAACCATAATTTGATTTTTGGATAGTTTATAGAACTTATCCGCATAATAAGTAGATAACATTATCTCTTTATTGCCTTTTTATCACTTTATTCAAAATTTCATTTATTTCTGCATTTTTACAATTTTTTATGTATGTGTCTTTAGAGTTGTATTTTTGTTATATTAAAAAAATTTATATTTTTTTTAGTATTATCTATTGCATTATTTTAATTAATAGTTTATATTATGTTTATACTAAATTATAGCTAAGTTACAACTAAAAATTATTTTATTAACAAAAATGGCTTAGTTTAGTTACTCTACGTATAATTTATACATCTATTTCAAATAAAGATTTGGAATTAGAAATCTTAAGTGTATAGGATTTTAACTCTAATTCTCAAAACTAACTACGCCTAAAAAGTTTAATCTAGAGGTAAATAACTCAATAGCTATTGAGTGTAAATACTAAAGTTTGTAAATATTTAATTAAAAAGGAAGAATATTATGATAGAACATTGTGCACAGAATTTTTTTGCATCAAAAGAATTATCTACAGGTATCATGGAATTGGTTTTTTGCCTAATTTCTAATGCCGGAAACATTAAAAACGTTGCCATGATTGAAAATGGTAACCCAATCAGTAGTATTAGTGACGTTATGGGCATTTGGACAGAGGATATGTCTTTCTGGGACCCTATAGACGTTGGTTCAATTGAATCATTGGCTGACTTCATGGGCTTTTAATTCCGCCTAAGCTTAATAGAGAGATAATATTCTCTATTAAGCTTTATATCACCTGCTATTAAATCTATAGCCAAACAACTAGAAAAGTTAAAATAAAAAAATTTAAGCAAGAGGAAAATATTATATGTACGAAGATTTCATAAAAAAATATGCGCGTGAATTTTTAGCATCTGTAAATATCTACGAGTACCACTTAAATAAATGCGTTAGTGAATTTTTAGCATCTACAGATCAAGACACAGCATTACTACAATTTGCCTTATGCCTAATGGGTGATGGTGGCCCTGACAACGGAAGCGTTGGCGCAATTCTAGTGGCAGCGTAAGTATTACTTAAATACTTACTAAGCTTTATTGAGTATTTATCTATATAATTTATAATTTTTTTTGTACATAGTTCCCAGGAGCATACTCTATTGAAGGAAGTTTGTTATATATATTATTCTCTAACTGTTTGCCGCTATACTTGGTTAACCAATCAAGCCAAAATAACCACCAAGACCCCTCAGATTTGCCAGCCAAATTGCTCCAATCTTCATAACTAATGTTTGTTGGATTATCAAGAGACCAATAAGAATATTTACTAGTTGCGGGAGGATTTACAACTCCAGCGACATGTCCTGAACTTGTAAGGCAGAATTTTTTAGGGCTATTTGTAAATAATTTGTAACTATCAAACACTCCCTTAGCAGGAGCTATATGGTCATCTTTAGCACCAAGAAAAAAACTTGGGGTTTTTATTGTACTCAAATCAATAGGAATACCAGCGATGTTCAACTTACCGGGTATTTTTAGATTATTTTCTAAATACATATTACGCAAATAGTAGCTATGCATTGTGGCTGGAAGATTTGTGGGATCAGAGTTCCAATATAATATGTCGAATGCTTCAGGACTCTTACCTAAGAGATAATTGTTAACTACATAATACCAAATAAGTTCGTTGGCTTTTAACATACTAAATAACAAGGATAAATATCTACCATCTAAATAACCTACATCAGCCATCTCCTGCTCAATGCGTTTGACCATATCTTCGTTGGCAAACAAACCCAGCTCTCCAGAATTTTCAAAATCTAACAAAGTTGTAAGAAAAGATGCCGAAGTAATAACCTTATTCCCAATAGCATTCAGATACGCAATAGTCATAGCTAATAATGTCCCACCTAAGCAATATCCTATAGCATTGATCTCTTGAAATTTAAGCTCGTTTTGTAAAAAATTTATAGCCTCAATTAATCCCTTAGTGCAATAATCTTCAAATTTAATATCCCTGTAAGACTCATCAGGATTAACCCAAGATACCATAAAAACTTGAAAATTATTATCCACAAGCCACTTAACAAAGGAATTATGAGTAGATAAATCTAAAATATAATATTTGTTTATCCAAGCCGGCACGATTAATATTGGAACTTTATGCGTCTTTTCTTTTCCTTCATAGCAAATAAGCTGCAAGAGAGAATTTTGAAATACCACCTTACCCTTCGTGGTAGCTATGTTTTTACCTAGTTTAAAAAAACTATCATCAGTTATAGATAATTTAATGAAATCGCCATATTGCTTTAAATCAGCAACGAAATTATCCAATCCTTTTAATATATTTTGATAATTTTCTTCAATTGAAGTATTAATTACAAGGGGATTGGTAAAAGCAAAATTACTAGGCGACAAACTATTTATTATTTGCCTATTAAAAAATTTGATTAATCCAGCGTTAGGTATATCTCTGATATTAGATTCTACATATTCATTCCAAATTTCACCTGTCATTAGATAAAATTGCTTTAGAAAATTAAAATATTGATTGTCATTCCAATCTTTATGCATAAAGCGTTTATCTTTAGGCGGAGCTTTATATATTTCTTTCCCTTCATTTGAATCTGTATTAACAAGAGATGATGAAATTAATTCAGCCAATTTCTGCGAGAATTTCATCTGCATATTAAACCAATTTTCAGGTTTAGAAACAGCCTGGGAATAAAAATCTATACCGATTTTAAACAAATCTTCACCGGAAAAAATTTTATGCTGATTCATTTGACCCAAGTCTCTTATCAGATAAGATAAAGCATCTTGATATTTTAGGGTTACATCTCTAAACAAATTAGCAAAATTAGTGTAATCGAAGTTAATATTGCTGTAATTTAAATTTTTATTCTCCATAATAGTTTGCTTATTACACGCATTGGTTGATAGATAAAATCGTACAACAAAAAAGTGAAACTATTATTAAACAAGCAAATATAACACCCCTACCTTCTTCTTACTCTTGGTTTATTCCGCTAGAGGATGTTGCTCTTTGTATTTATGATAAAAAGTCGCTTGTCCTAGATTGCCACGGCTTGAGTTGTGCTAATGTACTTGCTTTGCAACAACACAGAACTATGATTTTCTAGTCATTTAAGCGATTCTAATATTAAAAGAAGAAGAACAATCGGATCAAACAGATTTGAGTATAATACTTGCGTTAGTGCCACCAAATCCAAAAGAGTTACTCAAACAATATCTAATTGTTTTTTCTTTAGGCTTATTGGCAACTAGGTCGATTTTGATATCCAAACTATCTAAAGGATTTTCAAGATTTAAAGTAGCTGGAGCTATACCATTTTGCATTGCAAGTAGTGAGAAGATTGCTTCAACTGCGCCTGCAGCGCCAAGCATATGTCCAATAGATGACTTAGTAGACGACATACACATCTTATGTAAATGCCCATCAAATAATTTTTGCACCGCGAGAAGTTCTAGTTCGTCCCCAGCTGGAGTTGAAGTGCCGTGTGCATTTATATAATCAATTGTGTCTTTATCAATTTTAGCATCGCCAAGAGCGCGCTCCATAGCACGCATAGCACCAATAGCTTCTGGGTGTGGTCTTGTTATATGATTTGCATCACCAGACATACCATAACCGACTATTTCACCATAAATTTTAGCACCCCTTTTTAATGCATGTTGATATTCTTCTAAAACCAATATCCCAGAGCCTTCGGCTATAACAAAACCATCACGAGCTTTATCCCATGGTCTTGAAGCATTGACAGGATTATCATTGAAATTAGTAGAAAGTGCTCTACATGCGTAAAATCCAGCCATTCCCAATGGTGTAACAGCAGCTTCAGCTCCACCAGCTACTACTATATCAGCATCACCATATTTAATCATACGACTTGCATCGCCTATAGCATGAGTGCCTGTAGCACAAGCTGTTACCACGGAGTGATTTGGCCCCATAAAACCGTATTTGATTGAGATGTGACCAGCTAAAAGATTAATAAGTGTAGATGGAATAAAAAAAGGATTAACCCTACCCTTCGCCTTAAGCTCTAAAGAAGTGTCTTCTAGATTTTTTAATCCACCAATTCCAGAACCAGTAAGTACTCCAATATTTTCTTTCTCTTCTTCAGAAAGCTTATCTATACCAGAGTCTACAACGGCCTCAGAGGCAGCAGCTATACCATAATGGATAAAATGATCCATTTTTCTAACATCGGCAGGATTTATGAATAAATCAGGAGAAAAATCTTTTACTAAACCAGCTATTTTAGACTCAAAGTTAGAAATATCAAATCTATCTATCAAACCTATCCCACTCTTGCAGCTTAGCAAATTATCCCATGAATTTTTAACGCCAATACCAAGAGGTGTAACAGCTCCTACACCAGTAACTACAACTCTACGCTCCAAATTCCTGCCCATATTACCAACAAAACCTTATTGCTTTAGTTTTCCAGCTTGATGCTGCTCAGCTATATATTCTACTACTGCATTTATATTAACAAGCTTTTCAACATCAGCATCAGGAATGGTGCAACCAAATTTCTCTTCTATAGCCATAATTATTTCTACCTGATCAAGACTATCAACTCCTTCTTCGGCAAAACTTCTAGTATCAGACAAAGCTGTTTTGTCTTTCTTCAGCTTGCTTGCAATTATATCAAAAATCTCTTCTTTAACTCGAACTACATCAAAGCTCATATTATTTACTAGTATTTTAAAAGGTTTTATTCAAACTACTATAATCTTTAGCATAAAATTATAGTAAACGCTACTAAAAAATGACATAATTCCTTCAAACCCTTTGAGAAAAGCACTAGAGTAGCTTTTAATGAATTAAAAGGCCCTGCTTTGAAAAATTATATTGCAAATCTAATTTCTAGAAGTTATATTCTATCAAGTCGGAGGGATGGCCGAGCGGTTTAAGGCGCACGCCTGGAAAGCGTGTTCACCAAAAGTGTCGAGGGTTCGAATCCCTCTCTCTCCGCCAATCAATATATATATAAAGCTTGCTAGCTATCCGATATAAAGCTTTGCAACAATCCTTTTCTCATTATCTTTTTTCCCTTTTTAATTTTTTCACTAATTTTTTCACTAACTGTTTCTTAATTCTCTAAGTAAAGCTGAGTAAAGATGTGACATTTTTGCTTTACCCCCAACCCTATTGAAACAAGTGTTTATGCGAATTACGCTCTTTGGCTTCAAATATTTTAAAATTCTTTAACCTAATCTTATTGAGTATTAATTTTCTCGTAATTAATATTAAAATTTAGGTATAAGTTGTTAACTAAAATACAATAAAATTTGGTAAACAGATATGAAGAACAATGGTAATGATACTAAAAAGAATCCAAGCTACATGCAGCAAACAAAAAGTTCAAAAGCAAGAGCACAAGAAATTTCAACAGAAAAAGAAAAACTCAAAGAATCCCTTGTTAGTAATACTGAAGGCAAAGTTAAAAAGAACGCTTGGGTTAGTTCAAGTAAAATTAAGAAAATAGTAAATGTACTCAATAAATCTGTAGTCGACGAACAATCTAACAAAACAAATCTACCCCTGGAAACTTTAAGCAACGGAGGGGGTGAACCACGAAATTTTGGCAAGTCTGTTATCTCTACTTCTACTAATAATCCTACTAATAATCAAGACTCGTTCTTCTCAAGCTTTTTGAGTAATAATAGTAACTCTAGCACCCCTAAAGACATTGAAAAACTTGAACAATATCAGCTCAAATTAACCCAACAACAGAAGCAAGTTAAACAAAATATCGAAAGAATTCAAAAAAACTTAGATGATTTGAATCACAAGATTAGTTTAAACGAAAAGGATTTTGGCGAGGATGCTAATCTCTTGTATTCTAGAACAAAGGATAATGAAAAGTTTACACCCGAACAAATAAAAATTCTTTTAAAAGACAATAAACAATTTAAGAAATTTAGTGAATTTATAATTAGCAAAAGTCAAGATTCTTTGGAATCTTTTGCTCAAGAAAAAATATCAATTGAAGAAAAAAATATACAGGAGCTTGTAGAACAAATTAAAGAAATTGACACTAATTTTAATACAAACAAATATTCGATCTATGCGTTAGAAACTAATTCGCAAAATCTAAATATATTATTAACAAAACTCAATCAAGAAGAAAATGAATTTTATACAAAGCTTAGAGAAGAAGAAGAGCAGCTTGAAAAGAACGAACTTGCCATTTTTGAAGAAAAATTGAAGCACATAATTGAAGATGTGGACTATGTACACCAAAATATTGCGCAAGAAGTAGAGGATAGTCAAAAGTCCTTTGAAGGTTTAGATAGTAAAATCTTAGCCGAGAAAAATAGTGCTACTGCCTTAAACATAAAACAAGAGGAAGAAATTGATAAGGCGGAAAACGATCTTAACGAGTTGAAGGAAAACAAAACTGCAATTAGCAAAACCTTAGAGGGTTTAAAAAAAATATATAACGAAGGCAAAGTTGAAAAAGACCACTATAAAACTACACCTATAGAAGACTTAGGGCTCAATGATCATACTGACGAGAAAAGAAAAGATGAGCGAGAGAAAAATATTGAAGAGCTGATTTTGCAAGAAAATAAGCTTTCAAAAATTCAAACTAAGGAGGAATTTAAAGATCACATCAAAGATTCTCCTGAAATGGTTGAACTGTTTAAACAAAAAGAACAATTCGAAGCAACCAAAAAAGAAATAACGCAAAAAATAAGTGAGTTTGAGGGCACTAAAAAAACTACTAATGCTTCTATAGACTCTATTAACTCAGAACTAAAACCATTAACTGAACAGAAGACAAACTTAACCAATAAAAAGAACGAATTATATGAACAAATTAAATCATCTCAAGAAAACATTGCCGCTTCAGGAAAAGAATGTAACGAACAGCTAAAATTAATTACTAAAAGTTTAGCTGG
>JAIOYM010000001.1 GCA_021741085.1 Rickettsiaceae bacterium | reverse complement strand
ATCATGGGATAAATATCATCAACACTAAAATCTAGTCAACCAATTAGCTCTCGGTTTTCCAATCAAGAGCTAATTAATTCAGCTAGCTAGTTTGAGCTGAAAAAATGCTACAAAAAGTATAGTTTTTAAAAACAACAGATTAGTCAGATAAATTTAAAAATTTTTCTGCTTCCAGTGCTGCCATGCATCCTGTTCCTACAGCTGTTGCAGCTTGTCTAAATATTTTATCTTGCACATCCCCTGCTGCAAACACACCTTGAATATTGGTTTTCGTAGAGTTTGGATGTGTTATAATATAACCTTCATTATCAACATCTAAATATTTATTGAATAATTCACTACTTGGTTTATGACCAATTGCAACAAAAATACCAGAAACATCCATTTGTGTTTGTTGGCGCGTTTCTAAATTTTCTATTATTGCAGCTGTAACTTTTTTTGGGGATTGGTTGCCCAGTACTTCAACTAATCTACTATTCCACATTACTGATATTTTTGGATTAGAAAAAAGTCTTTTTTGCAATATGCTCTCAGCTCTCAAGGAATCTCTTCTATGAATTAACGTAACAGAACTTGCATGATTAGTTAGATATAAGGCTTCTTCAACAGCGGTATTTCCACCGCCTATTACTATGACTTTTTGATTCTTAAAGAAAAATCCATCACATGTTGCACAACCTGAAACCCCATAACCTTTGAATTTATCTTCAGACGGTATACCCAACCATTTTGCCTGTGCTCCTGTTGTTATAACAACTGTATCTGCGGTGTAAGTGCAATCTGAAGTTTTTGCGGTAAATGGTCTGGCAGAAAAATCTACCGTGTTAACATCATCAAAAATAATCTCAGTGCCATATTTACCAGCTTGTTTGATCATTTGATCCATAAGATGTGGTCCTTGAATTGCTTCATAAAACCCAGGATAGTTTTCTACTTCCGTGGTTGTAGTAAGTTGACCTCCAGCCTGCATTCCTGCGATCATAATTGGGTTTAGATTAGCACGCGCTGCATATATAGCCGCAGAGCAACCAGCAGGACCAGAGCCTATAATTAATAATTTAGTGTGTTTGTTTTCCATAAATACATATAATACTTCAATTGCATGAAAAAATTGATCGTAAAGATATTTAAAACGAGATAAATATGGATTACGATAAAACTGAGTTTTAATCTAAGAATAAGCTATATATTAGCGCTGGAAATTACTTTTTGCAACACTTCAACTAATTCTATTTTACTATACGGTTTGATAAGATGTGCTGAAGCTCCTAAATTCATTGCTGTTTGTATAATGCTAGAATCTACCACGCCACTTTGTAATATAACAGGTAGTTTTGAATATCTTTTATCAGCCCTTATTGAGTCAAGGATTTCAACCCCCGTGATTCCATTTAACATTATATCGAGTAAAAGAAAATCATATTTTCTTTCATTCAAACGCTCCAAAACCTTATGCCCATCTTTTTCAGTATGAATTTCTACGCTCAAAGATTCAAGCATTAAACTCGTACTTATCAAACAAATAACTTCGTCATCTACTATCAGGCCTACAGACTTACTTATATCAATCTTTGGTCTTTTCTGTAAATTATCTTCAGGTAGAGGTTTTATTTCATCGTTAATATAAATAATTGCGGCGCTGGCTTCTTGAGGGTTCATAAAGCCGATATTTTTTTTGTTATATAATTGGTCAAATTCTGTTTTGTTTTGTGAATAGGGAATAGTGACAGTGAAGATACTTCCTGTAGGGTTATTATTGGCAACAGATATGGTGCCTTTATGCATTTTGATATATTCTGCAACAAGAGCGAGTCCTAATCCGGTACTATTAAGATGAGAAAAAGCCTTAGAGCTTTGAGCAAAGGCCTCAAATATTTTTTCGTGCTCGCTTTCTGCTATCCCCATTCCTTGGTCGATAAATTTTAGTTGCAATAAAGATATATCGGCTAGATGATTCATTTCTATAATTATTTGAGTATCGGATTCGCTGTATTTAAGTGAATTAGATATTAAGTTTCTAACTACTTGGGCAACTTTTGCTTTATCTAATAAACATACGATTTCTTCTTTACTAGGAACAACAAAAATTTTTATTCCTTTGGACGTCGCGAAGGATTGAAAATCTGTGATTATTTCTTTAGTGAGCGCTACTATATCATGCAGAGTTAAGCTCAAAGTAGTTTTTCCTACGTTAAATTTAGCAAAATCTAATAAATTAGAAGCAAATAACATCAACCTATTACAGCTGTGATTAATTAGGTTAATATACTCATATCTTTTCACCTCACTTAATTTCTGCCATTGCGTATGTAAAATTTCAGTTACTCCCAATATTCCTTGTAAAGGAATCCGTATTTCATGGCTTGCGTTATTTACAAAATCACTTTTTAACTTCAAAGCCTCCTGTATTTCTATTGTGCGTTGATTTATTAAATCTTCCAAATTAATATTAATAGCTTCTAGCTCAGTTGTTTGCATCATTAGCGCTTTTATAGAAATCTGACGCAAATACGAAATCCAAAAACCAATGAACATAATTAGTAAATTTGACATAAGAGCATGATTTAAATCGCTCCAAATAGTTATAGGTGATAGAAAAAACAAATAATACAAATACCCTATAAAATAACCAAGTAAATTGAAGATAATAAATAAAGCGGGTTGTAATAAGGAAGATAGCAACAAGGTTGTTATCAAGCTATGCGCTATAGCGCAATACTCTAAATTTGTAGCTAACAAGAATATACAACTAAAGCAAGGCAATATTAATAATATAAGCACATACCATAATATTATTAATTGGTAATTTGTTTTTTTATTTCTCGTTTTATAGTCTAAATATGTTGTAAGAAATATTCCAAAACACACTAAAGCAACAATATTTTTAAAGTAACTTAATTCTGGTATATGACTTATACCATAGAATTCTTCTAAGTTGTAAGATGAAAAAAAGACTACAGACAGAAGACCAATAAGAAAATACGTCAGTTTGTAATGTTTAAAATGGCTTTCAAAAACTATGAATTCTAAGTAGGATTGAAAAAAAATACGTAATTTTGTCAAAATTTTCACAAAATTTAAGTTTTTCATTTTTAGCATGGGATTAAATAATCCAAATTTAAGGGTTTTTTAAAGCAACAATTTCTCTAGATTTTTTATTTGATTGCGCAACGCAGCAGCTTTTTCAAACTCTAAAGAATCTGCAGCTATTTTCATTTGCTTCTTTAAAACTTCTATAGATGATTCACACACAGCTTCGTTCTTCATAGATTTTATATTATCTTCACCCATTTCTTCAATAACCTCTTCAAAAAGATTGCTAATATTTTTGAAGACTGAAGTTGGAACAATATTATGCTCTAAATTATATTTTTCTTGAACTTCTCTACGAAGATTTGTTTTTTCTAATGCTTTGGCTATAGATTTAGTTACTACATCTGCATAAAGTATCACTCTACCGAAGGAGTTGCGAGCAGCCCTACCTATAGTTTGAATTAGTGCAGTTTCAGATCTTAAAAAACCTTCTTTATCTGCATCTAATATTGCTACAAGAGAGCATTCTGGGATGTCTAGTCCCTCTCTTAGAAGATTTATGCCGATCAAAATATCGAAGTCACCTTTACGTAATTGATGAATAATTTGCATTCTCTCCAAAGTTTTAATTTCAGAGTGCATGTAGCATGCTTTATAAGAAAGATCTTTTAAATAATCAGTCAATTCTTCAGCCATTTTTTTTGTTAATACTGTAACCAATATTCGGAAACCTGCTTTAACGGTTTTTTGTATTTCCCCCAGTAGTAATTCCACCTGATTGCTTGATGGTTGAACTATACATATTGGATCTAGCAAACCAGTTGGACGAATAATTTGCTGAATGAAAGCACCAGAAGTTTTTTCTAATTCAAGATTACCTGGTGTAGCTGATACATAAATAGTATTGGGCCTGAATTTTTCCCATTCATCAAATCGCAACGGTCTGTTATCTAAAGCAGAAGGCAGTCTAAAGCCGTGCTCTACTAAGACTTCTTTTCTTGACCTATCGCCATTATACATACCTGCTATTTGCGACAAAGTAACATGACTTTCATCAATGAATAATAGAGATTCTTTAGGAAAATATTGAAACAAAGTTGGAGGGGGTTCCCCCTTTTTTTGACCAGAAAGATAGCGGGTATAATTTTCTATCCCCTTACAATGACCTGTTGTAACAAGCATTTCTATGTCATACCGAGTTCTTTGCTCTAATCTTTGGGCTTCTAATAGTTTGCCATTAGATTCGAATTCTTTTAAGCGCTCTTCAAGCTCAATTTTTATTTCTTCAACTGCTTTATCAACAACGTTTCTTGGTGTTACATAATGTGAATTCGCATAAATAACTGCCGCTTTTAGCCGAGCAAGTTTTTGTCCTGTTAGGGGATCAAATTCACTAATTTCTTCTAGTTGGTTCATAAAAAATACAAGTCTCCAAGCTTTTTCACCATAATGAGAAGGAAAAATGTCTATATTTTCTCCAGAAACGCGAAACGTGCCTCTAATAAAATTAACATCGTTACGTTGGTATTGTAATGATACCAATTTATCTAGTAAGTTTTTGCGCTCATAGTTATTGCCTACCTCTAAATTTACAGTCATATTATAATATAAGTCTGGTGAACCAAGACCGTAAATACAAGATACAGAAGATATTACAACAACGTCTCTTCTTTCAAGCAAAGACCTGGTAGCTGAATGTCGCAAAAGATCAATTTGCTCGTTAATAGATGCATCCTTTTCTATATAAGTGTCGGTTCTGGGTATGTAGGCTTCGGGTTGATAATAATCATAATAAGAAACAAAATATTCTATGGCATTATCGGGGAAAAAATCCTTCATCTCTTGATATAATTGACCCGCCAAAGTTTTATTAGGCGCCATAATCAGAGTAGGTTTGCCTGATGAAGCTATTATGTTGGCCATAGTAAAAGTTTTACCTGAACCAGTAACTCCAAGTAAAACTTGATCTAGTTTATTATCTTTGAGTCCCAGTACAAGTTTTTCTATGGCGTAGGGTTGATCTCCTGAGGGGATGAAGTTTGAGGTAAGCTGGAATTTTTCCATGCATTATTTAATAATTGCATTTATAGTAATTGTAATTTTTTACTTTTTTTGTAAAAGCGCTGTGAAATTTAACTCTAGCATCTTTTATTGATTTTGTCATTTCAGCATCTCCAATTTTTTTTGCAAGTGAAACTAAAGGTTCGTAGTAGAAAGCTCCATGAGACTCATCTAGCAAATATTGCAATATCTCCGCTTCCTTCATCTTTAAGGCTAGGCTTAGTAAATTTTCTCCGTCGACATTAACAACTCCTAATAATTGAGGATAAGATGTAATTAAAACTTTTATGCGATATATATTGCCTTGTTGAACAGCTGCAAAAGCATCATGGGCTAAAATACAAGGGGGTACATTAACAACATTGTTTTTATTCTTATTTATAACTGTATTGGTATAATAATGGTTATAATTTTCAATAAATAGATTTGTTTTTAAATCAGCTTCTAATGTTTGGTATTTCATTTCTTCTACTTCGTTATATCTAATATAATCTCTACCATGCATTAACTCAATTTCAGCTTTTTCGGTTAATTTGCCACAAACTATATCGTCATCAGGAAGTAATAGCATAGTCGATTCATCACTAATGAATTTTTGTAGAGGCAAATGATCATCAAGTGAATGGGAGGTGGGAATAGTTGCAGCATCGCTGCCAGAGCTATTGGTATCTTTTGAGTCACTTTCGTTGATCATGTCGTCGTTGTTAGATGAGTCAGAGCTCTTAATTTCAGCAGTAGTGTTAGTAGTAACACTTGCAACGTTATTGGTTGGTGTATTAGTGTTTTGTTGTTCGATTTTTTTAGCTACAGCTTTTGGTATACCAAGTTGATTTTTGTTTAATACAGGAGCTTTAGGGGCTTGTGCAGTTACTATAGTTGGCTGCGGTGTATTAGGTTTTGCTTGTTCTTGGGTTGGGCGCGCTATTTGTGGTAACTCTAGCGGCGGCTGCTGAGATGTTGTATTCGGCGCTGCTTGCTCTTGCGCTGGTTTCGCTATCTGTGGTAACTCCAGTGGCTTTTGAGATGTTGTATTAGGCGTTGCCGACTCTTGCGCTGGTTTCGCTATCTGAGGCAATTTCAGTGGCTGCTGAGATGGTGCATTCGGCGCTGCTGGCTCTTGCGCTGGTTTCGCTATCTCAGGCAATTTCAGTGGCTGCTGAGATGGTGCATTCGGCGCTGCTGGCTCTTGCGCTGGTTTCGCTATCTGAGGCAATTTCAGTGGCTGCTGAGATGGTGCATTCGGCGTTGCTTGTTCTTGCGCTGGTTTCGCTATCTGAGGTAACTGCAACGGCTGTTGAGATGTTGTATTCGGCGTTGCTTGTTCTTGCGCTGGTTTCGCTATCTGAGGTAACTGCAACGGCTGTTGAGATGGTGCATTCGGCGCTGCTGGCTCTTGCGCTGGTTTCGCTATCTGTGGTAACTCTAGTGGCTTTTGAGATGTTGTATTCGGCGTTGCCAACTCTTGCGCTGGTTTCGCTATCTGTGGTAACTCTAGCGGCTGCTGAGATGTTGTATTAGGCGCTACTTGCTCTTGGGTTGGGCGCGCTATCTGAGGTAACTGCAAAGGCTGCTGAGATGTTGTATTCGGCGCTGCTTGTTCTTGCGCTGGTTTCGCTATCTGTGGCAACTCTAGCGGCTGCTGAGATGTTGTATTAGGCGCTGCTTGCTCTTGCGCTGGTTTCGCTATCTGTGGTAACTCCAGTGGCTTTTGAGATGTTGTATTCGGCGTTGCCAACTCTTGCGCTGGTTTCGCTATCTGTGGTAACTGCAACGGCTGCTGAGATGTTGTATTAGGCGCTACTTGCTCTTGGGCTGGGCTGCCTATCTGTGGTAGCTCTAGCGGCGGCGGCTGAGATGTTGCCACCTTATCCTTGGTGTTCACATTAGGGATTTTCACAAGGGTTTTGTTGCTAAAAATCGATAAAAAGAATTCATTTATCCTATTCCAAAGTGTTTTTTCTTCGGCAACAACATATCCCGGTTTTGTTATTTTTTCATCTTTTTCAGGGGGTGTTATCGGAGTGCTTTTTTCTGAATTGTTTTTTGCAAACTCAGGAATTGGAGGCAGAAATTTAGCTTTCTCTGTCGCTATGATATTTGTTGTAGTAACAAAAAATAATATTAATAAAGCAATTCTACCCTTTATCATCATGCAATAATTTTTGTATTTCTTTTTCTACCACAACATTCACAATGCTAGGCAAATTTTCTTTAAGCCACTGCTTTATTTGGGGTTCAACTAATTTTGCAATAAAAACTTCCATCGAATTGTCACCGAGCTCGGGTGCCACACTTCTATTATTCATTTTAGAAGAAATTGAAATTAATTGCTTGATATTTTTAAATAAATGATCATATGAATTAATATTAGTATCAGATTGAGTATTTTCGGATACGCTGAGCTTCTTTTTAGCCTTCACTTCATCATTATTACCAAATTCAACTATATTAGTTAATTCTAAAATATCTTCATGACTTGGGGTGTCATTTATAAGATTCTTAATCGATTTCAGTACATCGTTTATTTCAATTTTTTTTTCATTCATATATTTTTTAGTATACTGTTAGAAAGTTATGAAGCCAATTTTCTTGCGGGTATAAACAACTTCAGGGTCAAAAACTTTTATACCTAAACGCATTTTTTTGGCAGTTAGTTCTCCAACTAAAGACTTAAGTGCGTAAAAAGATTTAATATAAGCTGACACTGTTTGTACGTAAGTAATTTTGTCGTTGGCAAGATCGCTGTCGGCTTGCAACAAATCTAGCAACGATTTATTACCAAGTCCATATTCTTGCTCTACACCTTTTAAATATAGTTCTCGAGCGTCTACAGCCGCTTTAGCTGATTCGATACTAAGTTTGAATGTTTTATAATTACTTAACGATGAAGTTATACTAGTTTGCACTGATTTTTGCAAACTAGCTAAAGTAAGAGCCACCGCTCTTTCCTTACTTCTTGATGTTCTAACATCAGCAAACTCCTGTCCACCTCTAGATAATAAGGGTATATTAATATTCAATTGAATTGTTGGATCTTGGTTACCAAAATTGTTAAATCTCATTGAGCCGACTCTTGCTTTAGTGCCACTGGAAGCTGTCAATGAAACTGTTGGAGAAAAACTAGAGGCTAAGGTAGCGGAAACATTAGAGCTAGCGGACTGTAAATTATAGGAATAAATCTTTAAATCTAAATTCTGCTTCTGCACTTTATTAGTAAAAAAATCCAGATCTTCAAATTGCTTAGAGTCAACTCTTGGTAAAATTGTTTCTTCAGGAGACATATTAAAATTTACTGCAAATTCTTGATATTTATTTTCTTTTTCTGTAAGGCTTTTTAATTCTTCGGTTTTAGCTTTAGAGAAAGACGATTCTGCAAATGCCAAATCCGTTTTTGTAGCTTCCCCTAAAATTACTTTTTCTTTTGCGGCTTCATAGTTTTGTTTAGCATTCAACGTGGAAGCTTTTCTTATTTTATAAATTTCATTTGCCACGTGATAGTCAATATATAAATTTATCAGATTTATAATTGTATTTTGTTCGTCTTTATAATATTGATATTTTGCAGCCATAACAATATTATGACTAGTTTTTAGCGAGGCTAAACCAGCTCCACCAGAAAAAACTGGTAATGTTGTTTGTATACTATTACTGAGTTGCTGTTGATTAGAAGTCGTTCCCAAAGAAGTTTTGTCGTTTTTTATTATAGAAGATGAAATAGCTGTCTTTGGCATAAATGCATCAGAAATTGCTCTAGGTACTTGTTCCGAGCTTTGTAAAAAACTTTCTTGCAATATCTTAAATTTTTCATTTGATAATATTGCAGATTTTAGAGCTTCTTCTAAAACTACTGCAAAAGAAACTTTAGCATTTAAGAGAAGTGCTAATAGAACAGAAGTAACGGCCAATTTTAGTTTGCAATTGTTTAACATTTCTAGTTTACTCTTTTATATTATGTTTATAGTATATAAGAATATCTAATTATTCATTTTATCACAAGAGTAATATATTTTTTTCAATAAAAAGTTAATGGCGCAATGGTTAACATTCAAAGGTCTAACAGATTATAATGCGGCTGAGATCTTGATGAGCGAATATGTAGATAAGGTTATTAATTACGAAACCGAAAATACTATTTTACTTCTAGAGCATAACGAAGTGTATACTTTTGGAGTAAGTGCGCAGGAAGGCGAAGTTCTTAACAATAATACTGATATTCCAATTGTTAGTACTAATAGGGGGGGTAGGGTCACTTATCATGGTCCGGGTCAAAGGATTATTTATCCAATAATAGATTTACGTAAAGATCAGGATATAAAAAAATTTGTTAGAAATTTACAAAACTGGATTGTTGCAACATTACAACAGTTAGGCGTTGAAACTGAGCTTATAGAAAACAGTCCTGGTGTTTGGGTTTATAATAATTTTAGTGGTCAATATAGCAAAATAGCATCTTTGGGTGTTAGGTTAAAAAAGTGGATTACATATCATGGCATCGCGGTTAATATATGCCCTAACCTCTTGAGATTCAATGATATAGTGTCTTGCGGAATCAAAAATCTATCGGTTACTTCTCTAAAAATTTTAAATAAAAATTGTACTTTTGATGAATTTGATATTGCCCTAAAAGGGGAGTATGAAAATTTTTTCTTGTAACAATTTATTATCAATTATTTCTGTAGAATAAAAAACTATCCACTATAAATATATAATGTATGGTTTTTGCTAAGTTTTAATAGTAAATTTTATTACAGTAGGCGTTTTTTGTTTAAATATTTTTCACTCAACCAAAAATGATAAAAAAACATACCTCATCAACTAACAAGGAAGTAGAAAATCAGTCTTATTTTGAAGATTCGATTAATTGGTACAATATAAAATACTTGCAGCCTTTTACTCAGAGAAGTTATGTCGCTTTAGCTTTAATTTTTACAGCCATAGCGGTTTTTAGCCTTTCTGCAAATATTTATCTATTATTCCCGATACAAAAAACTCTTTATTATTCTGTGCATGCCGATGAAACCGACAAAAGTGACGTGAAGTTAATTCAACCCAATAGTTTTAGCAAAGATCCAATTAAATCTTTAGTTGCTTCATTAGTAGAAAAGTATATTAAAATTAGAGAAGAGTATGATTACGATAAGTTACAAGAGCAATTTTTGTATGTAAAAAACAACTCAACACGATTTATTTATACAGCATTTTATAATTCGATGGATTTGGATAATTCAAAATCGCCTATTTTAAACTATCGTAGAGATTTGGTAAGAAAAATTACGATTCTTTCGACAAAATTTATTAATGACTCGAATATAGAAATTGATTTTAAAGCAGATGTTTATGCAAAAGGAAATTTATATAAGTCATTGGGTTCTAGTACTTGGAAAGCTAATTTAAAAATTACGATTGATGATCTTAATAATAGGTTAGCATTATCTGGTAAATTTAATTTCTCGGTAATCAACTACGTATTGAATGAGTTGAATCAATGAAGCAAACAATGATAACAATGACAAACATGTTGATACAAATTAAAAAAATATTTACGGCAATTTTATTGCTGATTTTTAGTAATTACGCTTTTGCTGTAAGGGAACCAAGACCTATAAGCACAGATAGTCGTATTAGAGTTATTACTTACAGTCCAAATGAGGTATTTAAATTTACCGGATATTATAATTACCAAGCAAGTATAGAGCTTGCGCAAGACGAAGAAATAGTTAGTATTTCAATGGGTAATCAAACGGCGTGGCAAATGGTACCTTCTGGCTATCGTATATTTTTAAAGCCCATAGAAGATGATGCTGATACGAATATGACTTTGATTACTAATAAGCGGGTATATTTTTTCGAGCTATATGGGCTTATGGCAATAGATATGAGAGATCCTGATATGGTATTTAACGTAAAATTTTTATATCCTGATGAGGAATCTAACTCCTCGGATATTGTTATGCTTGAGACTCATGGCTCCAGTGATTTACCCGATCTGGCGCATCCAGAAAAATATAATTTTAATTATAGTGTAAGTGGCAGCGACATGATATCGCCTACAAAAATATATGATGATGGCGAATTTACATATCTTGAGTTTAAGGATATAAACGCTGAAATGCCAGCCATATTTGCCGTTGACGAAAATTTGTATGAAAATATTGTCAATTATAGAATTAACAATCAAAAAGCTCCTACGGTTATAATTGAAAGAGTTTACCCTAAGCTAAGTTTAAAATCTGGCAAAAATGTAGCATGTATTTTTAATGATCAGATGTTAGAGGTTTTAAATAAAAGCAATAAAAGCAATAAAAGAAAATAGGGATAAAATTGTGACTAGGAGACAAGTTTTAAAATTGAGACATATAAACCAAGAAGAGAAAGTCTGTTAGTATTTGCAATTGTAAGTCTAATTAAGTATTATTTTTTTGACAACGAGTCAGTTTATCTATTTTAGGGATTAAATTATTATGCAGCTATTTTTTAAAATTATCGTAACCATTCTATGTTTTACCAATAGCATAGTTTATGCTCAAGGTGCTATAAAGGTAGAGGTTGTAGCTATAGAGAAGAAAAGTCTTCAGGAAGTATTTGAATATCCGGCTTCTTGTAGAGCTTCTTTAAGTAAAGATTTTTATGCGCAGCAAGCTGGTGTCATAGATTTTATAACAGTAAATCAGGGTAAGTTAGTTAAAGCTAACGAGACTTTACTTACAGTTGACTCCGAGTATGCAGAGAGTTTGATTGCGAGCTCTTTAAATAACTACAAAATAGCCTCTGAAGTTTACAAAGACAATATAAAATTGCATATAAGAAAAATAATTAGTGATAAAGCTTTAGAGAATTCTAAATTAGCTCAAGATACAGCCAAGTTTAAGCTAGATGAAGCAAAGCAACAATATCACAATCATTTTTTGCAAGTTCCATTTGATGGCGTTATGGGGGTAGTAAATTTTCAAGTAGGCGACAATATTAAACCAGGGGATTATTTATTCACAGTAACAAATGGAGATAAAAAAACTTTAATGCTAGATTTACCAGAAAGCTTTAGGAAAATAGTTTCGACAAATTTTTCTTTGAAAGCTTTGGATTCTAAAGGTCAAGAAGTAGACGCAACAATTTTAGCTTTTTCCGATTACCTTGACCCAGTGTCTAAAACGATAAAAGTTTCAGCATCAGTTAAAGATGAAGGAAATTTTGCGCATAACAGCACAGTAATGTGTAAAATAATTACTAACAAACATACTAACCTTGCTCTTGACGAATCTGCTGTTTTAGAAGGTCCAGATGGTTCGTTTGTCTTTTTATTTGAAAATAATACAGCAAAAGCACAACTAGTAAAGTTGGGGACTAGAACAGACGGGTATATAGAAATTATTAGCGATGATATAAAAGAGGGTGACCTAATAATTTATAAAGGACTAAATAAAATATACGATAAAGCAGCTGTGGAGATAAACAATCCAACAAAAACAACAGAGTGAATAGGGTAGAACATGTTATTTTCAGAAGTATGTATTCGTAGACCAGTTTTTGCGACTGTACTGAATATTCTTGTAATATTATTCGGTATATTGGCTTATTCCAGAATGGAAGTTAGAGAATCTCCTAACATAGAATTCCCATTAATTAATATAACTAGCACTTATCCAGGAGCTGATGCCAGCTATATGGAGCAAAATGTGACTAATGTTTTAGAAACAGTGATTAGAAGCTTGGAAGGATTAGACTATTTCACTTCTTCCAGTAGCGCTGGTACTAGCACAATTAGTGTATATTTTAAATATGGAGTTGATATTCATAATGCTCTAAATGACACAAGGGCTATAGTTGCTAATGTCAGTTCTCGTCTACCTTTGGATATGGTGTCTCCAAGTGTAGCGCAGATGCAAATAGACGCTTTCCCGGTGATTTGGCTATCTGCTTCTAGTGATAGATACGACAGTATGGCTCTTACTAATATTATAGGTAAGGAAATAGTACCCGAATTTGAAAAGATTTCTACCGTTGCTGCCGTAAAATTATATGGTTCCAGAGATTATACGTTGTACATAGAGCCCTACCCTGAGAAGTTATACGCTTTTAATTTGACTCCATCAGAATTGGAGCAAGCTGTAAAAACTCAAAGTATAGATTATCCAGCGGGTTTATTAAGGACCGACAATAAAAATTTTGTCTTAAGCATCAACTCTTCTCTTAATAGTGTAGGAGAATTTGAAAATATTATTGTTAAAAAAAATACCAATAAAACTCTGGTGCTTTTGAAGGATGTTGCCAAAGTTTCATTGAAGCCTTTGAACGAAAATACTATCGTACGTTATAACGGCAGTAATGCAATAGCAATAGGCATTATTAGAAAACCTGAATCCAACTTATTAGATCTTTCAAGGGACGTGAAAAAAACCCTAGCTATACTGCAAGAGGCGGGTAGATCTGGAGTAAGTTTGGCTATATCTGTCAATACCGCAGATTCTCTGCAAGAATCTATATCTTCTGTTTATGAGACATTATTTGAAGCAGTCTTTTTAGTTGCTTTTATAGTGTATTTATTTATGGGTTCATTACGGTTAAGTTTAATACCTTTAATCACAATCCCTGTGTCTCTTGTAGGAGCTTTTTCTTTAATGAAGCTATGTGGCTATTCTATAAATTTATTCAGTCTTTTTGCTTTGGTATTAGCAATTGGTCTTGTAGTGGACGATGCTATTGTGGTTTTGGAAAACATATATAGACGTAGAGAAGGAGGAGTACCTGCATTTGAGTCTTCTATTTTAGCTTTAAGAGAAATTACTTTTGCTGTAGTGGTAATGACTATAACTTTAGTAGCTGTATTTTTACCAATAGGATTTATACAAGGAATAATTGGAGAACTATTCATAGAATTTGCTTGGACTTTGGCTTTTTCTGTATTGGTTTCAGGTTTTGTTGCTCTTACGCTTACGCCTATGTTAGCTAGTAAAGTTCTTAAACGTGATGTTCATATTAACAATATTCTAACAATAAACTTTAATAAGTTATTGCACTATGTAGAAAATGTGTATTTGGAATATTTAGAATATTTCTTCAACAATAAAATGAAGTTTTTTGCTATCGCAGCTGCCTCTGTTATTATAATGGTTATTGGATTTATTAAGGTACCAAAAACTTTTGACCCGACTGTGGACACTGGTTCTTTCCAGGTTAGGGTTGTTGGTCCTGATGGTTCTACCTTAAAGAATACAGAAGTCGCCATGTTGCAAGCAGCAAAATTACTTGGTGATACCCCAGAAGTTGCTGTTGTTTTTACTATTAATGGTTTTGGTGGTAGTGATAATAATGGATTTAGTTTCACGAAGCTAAAAAATGTAAAAGACAGGAAAAGGCCTCAACCTGAGATTGTGGACGAACTAAATAAAAAATTTGCAAATATTACAGAAGCTAAAGTTGGAGCTTTTAACCCTACATCTAGTTTTTCTCAAGGTAGTCATGATATAGAATTTAATATAGTAGGGGATGATTTTAAATCTATAGATAAATATTCTGAAATTTTTGTTGAGGCTATGTTAAAAGATAAAATGTTTTTAAATCCGGAACGCGTTATTAACACTTCTGTACCTTCACTAGACATAGCAGTAGATCGCAACAAAGCATATCTTTACGGCGTTTCTATGGATAATATTGGCAGAAGCCTACAATATTTAATAGCGTCAAGGCAAGTTGGTACTTTCATGTTAAAGGGTGAAAGTTATGGAAGTTATTTAAGATATGACCCACAAAAAATAAATAAGGTGAATGATTTAGTGAAAATTTACTTGAAGAATACCCAAGGGACAATGTTTTCTTTAGCTGATTTTGTTAAAATTCAGGAAGAACCTTCAGTCGCAGCATACACACACAAGGATGGCCGAAGTATAATTGGTATTTTTTCTAGTTTCGGTAATATTCAAGATCTTACTTTGATAGCAAATCATATTAGAGATATGGCAAAAGATATTCTGCCACCGGAGTTAAAAATAGAGTTCAAGGGGCAAATAAAAGAAATGGCTAATAACAATATCCAAATGATAACAACTTTCCTACTTGCTTTGGCATTCATTTATCTAGTGCTTGCTGCCCAATTTGAAAGCTTCAAGGATCCGTTGTTAATTTTATGTTCTGTACCTTTTTCTATTACAGGAGCGCTGCTAGCTTTGATAATAGGCGGTAGTAGTCTAAATTTATATAGCAATATAGGAATGATAACACTTATAGGCTTGGTAACCAAAAATGCTATAATGATTATAGAATTTGCTAACCAGCAGATAACGCTTAGCGGAGTGGTATTTAAAGACGCTATAGTAAATGCATGTAAATTAAGATTTAGACCAATCTTGATGACTTCTTTAGCGACTATTCTTGGTTCTATACCTTTAATTATAGCAACAGGCTCAGGTTCTGAAGCGCGCAATTCAATAGGTCTTACGATTGTTGGTGGTATGATAGTTAGTACAGTCTTTACTGTATTTGTTATACCAATTTTATATTACCTGTTTAGTAGTAAAAAATATTATGTTCCCCAAAAAGAAGTAGTCTAGGTAGAGTAAAGATTTAATAATAAAACAAGCCGAAGTCTCCAGGGGTTATTTTAGAGCTCTTGAAACTGCAACGCTACCGCTAGAGGATGTTGCTTTTTTAATAGAATGGCTGGATTGCCACGTCGCTTTACTCCTCGCAATGACGTATTTTTATTACCGCTAGGGGATGTTTCTTCTCTTATATATTACAATTGCCAGAATGCCTGTCAGTCTTAGATTCGTGTCATCACGAGCTAGTGCCTACAAGCACGAGCGTGGTGATCCAGTTGTTGACTTCTTTTAAAAATTGTATAGAAGGAGTTGTTTATCCTGGATTGCCACGCTTTGCAAGCTCGCAATGACGCTTGTGCGTTACCGCTAGAGGATGTGACTTTTTTTACATTAGAATGGCTGGATTGCTAAGCTTTGCAAGCTCGCAATGACTCTTGTGCGTTACCGCTAGAGGATGTTTCTTCTCTTATATATTACAATTGTCAGAATGCCTGTCAGTCTTAGATTCGTGTCATCACGAGCGTGAGCTTGCGAACTAGCGTGGTGATCCAGTTATTAACTTCTTTTAAAAATTGTATAGAAGGAGTTGTTTATCCTGGATTGCCACGTTTGTTCGCAAGCTCACACTCGCAATGACGTATTTTTATTACCGCTAGAGGATGTGACTTTTTTTACATTAGAATGGCTGGATTGCTAAGCTTTGCAAGCTCGCAATGACTCTTGTGCGTTACCGTTAGGGGATGTTTCTTCTCTTATATATTACAATTGCCAGAATGCCTGTCAGTCTTAGATTCGTGTCATCACGAGCTAGTGCCTACAAGCACTAGCGTGGTGATCCAGTTATTAACTTCTTTTAAAAATTGTATAGAAGGAGTTGTTTATCCTGGATTGCCACGCTACGCTCGCAATGACGTATTTTTATTACCGCTAGAAGATGTTACCACCTTCTTAAAAGACCCCTCATCCCAAAACATCCTTGAAAATTTACTCTCTATCTAACCACAATTTTACCCAACGCCGCATTTCATTTATCAATTTCTTCACTAATTGTCAAACAAATGAGGCGGTATAAGTCCAGCAGGCGCACCAAGGAGGGCCAGAAGATACCCTGCTTCATCACATCTTTCTTGGAATGCTTCTTTTAGTTGCTCTTGGGCTGCTTCTAACAAGTTAAGTTGCTCCCAATATCGGAATTCTGCATTCCCAGGCTCATCGTCCCTTTGGCCCATAAAAAATACTTATTAATTTATTAATAACTGAACGACATTTTAACTAATTATAGAGAAAATATCAAGCTTTTTATTAATAAAGGATTTAGCTTAATGGGCGCCTTACAAGATAAAAAATATTATCCTAATAGGTTCAATTATCAACAACCACATAATTCCCTGGATAGTAAAATTTAAATATGTTACAATCCCTACAATAATTCTTAGTTAAGTGTAATTACAAATATTATGCATTATGCAAAAAAATATATTTTTTAGCACCGCGTTTTTCCCTTTATTTATAACTCAGCTATGCGGATGCTTTAACGATTTGCTATTGAAAAATGCTTTCTTTATAATGGTTACCTATACAGCTTTAGAGCCGAGCTCTAACTCTGGAATCTTGATAAACTTTGCAAATTCTCTATTCGTACTACCTTATATAATCTTTGGATCTTTTGTAGGGCAACTATCAGATAAATATGATAAAACCAAAATTGTTCGTCTAATTAAAGTTGCTGAAGTAATTATTGTAGTTTTTGCTATAATAAGCTTCAAACTTAACTCGGTTTACTTGTTGTTATGTGCTATAGCTTTTATGGGTTTACATTCGACATTTTTTGGTCCCGTAAAATTCAGTCTTTTACCAGAGCATTTAAGCAAGGCAGATTTAGTGCCAGCAAATGCATATATAGAAGCTAGTACGTTTTTAGCTATACTTTTTGGAACTATAGCGGGTAATTTTTACACTGTATATCCCCTAGCTGTTATTATTACTTTGATGTCTGTCGCTATTATTGGCTACATATCCAGTACCTTTATACCAAGCGGATCTACAGTCAAGCATGACGTAAAAATAGATTTCAACTTAATTAGAAGCAACGTAAATCTACTGAAATATTCCTATAGTAAAAAAAATATATTTTATAATATTTTAGGTATATCTTGGTTCTGGGCAGAGGGTTCAGTATTCATGGGACAATTGCCTGAATTATGCAAAAATGTTCTGCATGCCACAGAAATTGTAGCCAGCTTTTGTTTTATTGTTTTTGCAATCGGTGTATCTTCAGGATGCCTAATATATAACAGAATATATGCAGCAAGAAGAAGCGTACAGCATAACATAAATATACTCTTATTAATAACGCTAGTAGGCATTGATTTTTATTATCTCTGCTCAAGTGAATATTACTCCAAGTTAACCGAACTACAAAACTTAACACAGTTTTTGGCAGTCTATAGTAATGTAAGAATTACTATAGATCTTTTTATAATGGCAGCGCTTGCAGGGGCTTATGTTCTGCCATTATACACACTACTACAATATTTCAGCCCACCTGAATATAGATCAAGAATTGTAGCAGCTAATAATACATATAATGCTATTTTTATGTTGCTGTCTTTGGCTTTCGTAATGGCCTTATATTGGTTAAACTTTAATGCCGCGGATGTTATATTGATAACCTGTATATCAAATATACCTGTAGCTATTACAATAGTACGTTTGAATTACGCCAAAGGTTTTGTGAAAAAAAGTGTGGTAAAGAGAATATTTCGTTATTTCTTGCACTTCTTTTATAAGGTTGAAGTAGTTGGGCTAGAAAATTTTAAGAATGAAAAAGGCAAGCTAATAATAATCTGCAACCATTTTTCTTACCTAGAGCCACCAATAATTTCCACCTATTTGTCTGAAAATATAATATTTGCCATGTATACTAACATATATAAGTCATGGTGGATGCAACCCATTTTAAAAATAAGCAAAGCTATACCTGTTGATCCTTTTAACCCTATGGGTATAAAACATTTAATCAAGCTAGTAGCAGAGAGGCATAAGATGTGTATTTTTCCTGAAGGAAAAATTAGCACAACCGGTGGTTTGATGAAAATATATAACGGCGCCGCATTAATAGCCGCCAAAACCGGTGCAAAAATCTTACCTGTAGTAGTTACTGGTACAGAAAAAACTTTGTTTGCGCGTTCAACAATACACAAGCTTCAGCTATTTCCAAAAGTTATCATCAGGGTATTCCCAGCAATAAGCTTGCAAGATTTGTCTGAAGTTTCTGACAAGAGGGTGCTAACTAAAATTCTATCCGATGTTATGCACGAAACATTAACCCTGGCTAAAATGCAGGATTATGAAAACAATAATCTCAAAAGCTTTTTTTCTCTTGTAGATTCAAATTTCGGCTCTACTCACGTGATATTACAAGACCATCATAAGTCTTATAGATACGGAAGTATACAAAGACAAATGAAAAAAATACAGATGGAACTCATTCATAAAGTTAGCCCATCAGAGACTATTGCCTTAATAACCTACAACTGTCCTAAATCGGTTATTTTCTTTTTAGCTTTAGAAAGGCTTGGGTTAAAAATATTATTTATCAATGATAAATTGGAATATACTCGTATAAAATCTGCTTGCAAGCAGCTAAATATTTCAAAGATAGTAATCTCAGAAAAAATTATTAAGCATAAGTTGGCAAATTTAGTCAACCTTCATGAAGATTTTACCATATTAACGCTTGAAAATTTCTTCAAGCTACCAAGAATATATGATGAAAGGAAAATCGCTAAATTCACTAGCAATACAGACTTTAACACCAATATCGCTAGAATATTTTTTATACTTCCCGACAAAATCACGGGTTTTTCTTGGACTAATATTAACTTCGCTATCAATATGTTTAAAAGCAAATTTGTATTGGGGTATAAAGATAAAATAGTCCATAATATGCCCATAGACAATTATTTTGGTTTAGTTTACGGAATTCTACTGCCTTTTATTTCGGGTACAAGAATATTTATGAATAATTATTTAGATAAGCAAAGTTTGATAGCAGAAGTTATCTATGACCATCTACCAACATTATTATTTACAGATAATGATCAGCTAGAATTATACAGAAACTCTTGCCAAAATTACGATCTACACAGTGTTAGATATATTTTTGTAAAAAATTTAACCAGCCAAACTAAACAAAAATGGCATGAAGATTTCACTACAACACTTCTAAGATTAGGCTGCGATGCAAATAGTATAGTAATTACGTGCACCGATTTGCTAACCTACCAAGAAAACTCCCATGGAAAGTTGTTGCCTTTATTTAGAAAAATTATAAAAAATGATAAAGAAATTATATCTGGCCCCGATTTACTAAAGAGTACTATTGATGAAAATAATAATGTGATAGATTGTCAAAATTACGAAATAAGCGATATTGAAAATATTCTGTAGAGAAGAAGATTGGATAATGAGGTAGTTTGGGTGCTTCTTCTGAATTAAACGGGGCTGGATTGCCTAACAGTCATAGAATTCGTGTCATCACGAGCTAGTGCCTACAAGCACTAGCGTGGTGATCCAGTTATTAACTTCTTTTAAAAATTGTATGGAAGGAGTTGTTTGTCCTGGATTGCCACGCTTTGCAAGCTCGCAATGATGCTACCACATTACCGCTAGAGGATGTTGTTGCTTCTGTATTAGAATGGCTGGATTGCCACGCTTTGCAAGCTCGCAATGATGCTACCACATTACCTCTAGGGGTTGTTGCTTCTTTTCATTATAATTGCACGCTACCATTTGACGTGAGCAAAGAGCGTGACGTGCACAACTCTATAACTTTTGAGGCATTCAAGCAATCCTAGTAAAAAAGAAAAAGAAAAACTCTCTCGAGCTAATAAAAAATCTTGACATTTTCCCTTTAATATCTAAGATATTATTTAGTTATTAATAAATTATTAAGTATCATTTTTTTATGAAGAAATCTAAACCTGAATACAATCAAAAACAAGACGATCGTCAAACAGTGGAACTTACGGAACAAGAGCTAAAAGATGCGTATAAAAAATTCTGTAAAATAACTACTCAACTCAATGGTAAAGTGCTAATTACGGAAAAACAGGCAGAAGAGGTGTACAGAAAAAACTATAAAACAACTACTAAAGATGATCAAACGGTTGTGAATAAGGAACTTACGCAAAAAGAAAACGAAATAAAGGAGAACGAGGAAATTAACGAATTTATTTACAACAACAGTGGTGAAAATAACAAACTTACGCAAGAAGAATGGATGGAAGGAGTCTTTAAAGAGATGTTTCAAAACATAGACTTCAAATCTATTCCAGAAGAAGCCATGGAAAAATTCTTATATGAGATCAGATTGAAAAACATCAACTTCAACGACACTACCCCCAACTTTGATAAAGTATCTACTACAGCTGTATACAATCAATACGTGGAGAATATCAGCAACTCGGATGAAGATATGGACAAGATGATTAACAAAATCTTTTACCAAGATGATAAATATAAAGTAAAATCTTTAGGTAAATATACTTTAGAGCTCAACGAAGACTATTAATAATAAAATTCTTACCCCACTGTTCTTTTAGTGGGTTTTTATGTTGCTATCAGGAACAATTAAACTGGTAGCAAGTAAACACACACATATTCCTTAAAATATCTATCAAAAAATTCCGCAGTTTTTATTAGTTCTTTAGATTTTACAGCCATATACTGAGTCTTTTTTGGCATGTTGCATAAACTTTTTGCCCAATAAAGTAAGGCTAATAATATTTCAGGCATAAAAAATCAACTCCAGATTAAAAATTATATTTAATAATAACCCAATATGATTTATACTTAAGATTATTTCGGGTTGTTGTTTAGTTGCTAATTTATAAATCTTTGTTATATGAATTTTTCTTTTGATAGGAAGCAAGAAGAAAAGAATCTTGAAGACTCCTCTGAGAGCGAAAAAGAAAATTTTATTCAAGAAACTCAATTATTAAACCAAAAGGCCAAGCGAAAGCAAGAGCAATCAACATCTAGTGATGATTTTATTTTTAGCCAGGAGTTAAAGGAAAAAATAAATAATATTTATTTAAACTCTAATGCAGAATTTTTTACCCCCGAAGACGGAATTAGTTTTACCCTCATACTCGGTAACATCTATACATTTAACCTTATAGCTTTAAAATATCATATTTATGATACACGTTTGGTTGAAAAATTTTTACACACAAAAAGTCATTTATGGAAAGATAACGAAGGTAATAATTTAGTACATCATTTGATAAAAGTAGTTTTATCACAACAATATTCTAATATTAGCGCTAAGGAAAAAATGACTTATATGGCCGATGCTTTATATGTTTTATTCGGACCAAATTTTTATACTTTTCCAGCTTACATGACAAAAAATAATCATAATCAAACACCTTTGCAAATTGCCGCTATAGAGTCTAGTAAAAATATATATCATAAATCTATCTTAAAGCCACTTTTTGATCTTATTATACAAGGCCATCAAGATTTTAATATAAGTTATATTCTAAAACAAAAAGATAGCAATGATAAAGATGTGATAGAAGTAGCTATAGAGGCTAACAATAGCTCTTTTGTTAAATATCTTATAGATAATATTGAAAATATAACCGTCTCCTCAAAAAGATTTAGCGGAGAATATTATAGCCAACAGCGGTTTAACGGACAATCGATATTACAAAAATATATTGAGATTTTACATGAAAAAACAATAGCAAATATTGCAAATAAGATTGAAGCTATTGACGGTTGCAGCCTTGCAAAATTATTTTTTGCAGATAGGAAAGATGTTTTACAATTGTTAGTTAGCAACAAAATAAATTTGGCTACTCAAGACGAAGAAACGGGAAATAATGTTCTACATATATTAGCATTACAAAATTATAAAAAACCCTTGCCGGACAATAATTTTTTTCAAACCACTGCCGTAGATGTTAATGCTGAAAATCTTGAGGGTTACACTCCTTTAGATGTAGCTTTTAAAACTGGAAACTGGAGCTTTATAAGTAATATGCGACATATTCAAGATGCTAAAGTGCATTGGGAGGTTTTATCTACGATCGATTCGTCTAATAAAAAACATTGCCCGGAGTATATTAAAAAAGTTATAGCAGTAATTTTTAATAAATTGCCAACAGCAATTAAGGAGAATACATTAGGTTCTAACAAAATTGTATTAGGCAAACGTTTGAATGATTTGTTAGATAGTAATTTACAAAAACACCAAAAACTTTGTGAAAATACAAAAATTTTAAATAGCTATAATGAAAAATTATATTCTCATGAAATTTATTTTTTTGATGCTTTAGATAAACTTGAACAAGAAACCAAAGCTACTAAGATAGATAGTATAAGTCTTTCAAATAAAAGATTTAAAGAGGCTAGTTATGATGAGTTTGATAAATTAAATCTAAATTTAGATCAAGATCTATACTCTAATTATTCTACGAAGAGTTTTTGTGATGATGGTTTTAAATAACTAGAGTTATAAAGCTTTTAAGATAATACTGAAAATACATTATTTTTTTTGTCTAGCTGATATATTGAACCATCCTGCAAGTCGAAATACCAGCAATGTATATCTAAATCCCCCCTATCTACAGCATCTTTTATGAAAGGAAAGGTCAATAAATTAGATAAAGAATTTAATATAGACATCTGCATGCACATTTTTGTCTTATGCTCTGTCGGGTCATTTATATGATCGTGCATTATTTTAAACTTACTTTCTTTAGCTACAGCCATCCATTTGTCTATGAAGTTTTGTTTATTTTTATATTTATCTTCATCATTAAAAAGAGAGGCTATTCCACCGCATTCAGTATGACCTAAAATTATAATATGTTTTACTTTCAAAAAGCTGACCGCGAATTCTATAGCAGCACTAGTGCCGTGATATCCATTATCACCATATTCACAAGGTGGAACTATATTCGCTACATTTCTAATAACAAATAATTCTCCTGGTTTGCTATTGGTGATAATTGCTGGGTCAACTCTTGAATCAGAGCATGCTATAACGCATATTTCTGGATTCTGCCCTTTTGATAATTCTTCAAATAATTTCTTTTTTTCGGTATCTTCTTGAAAAAATTCTTTTTTAAAAAGCAGATGATTTTGTATAAGTTTTGCAATCGAATCAGTCATATATTTCTAATGCGGTTGTTGATTGATAGAAAATTTTGTTAACATTAAAACTAGGCTTAACAGTAAAATACTAACTCCCTGGTGTAATATTGCATAATCTAAAGAGATGAAAGACAATAAGGTTAACACACCCAAAAGCATCTGTGCAAAAACCAGGCTAAATAGCATTAAGGCTAGCATATATTCTTTTTTGTTCAATAATCGTATAATAATAATTATAGCAAGTAAAGATATTATATAAGCAGTAATTCTATGTAAAAACTGCACTCCCACTGCGTCATTGAAAATAGTAGCAAAGTCTAATTCTGTGATCTCTGGCGGTATTACATATCCGTTCATCAAAGGAAAACTATTATATACAAGTCCACCTTTGAGACCAGCGACAAAAGCACCTAGAAATATTTGCCAAAACATCAGGCTTGAAAATACTATAAGTAAATTTTTCAATGAATTTAGAGAGGTTATTTTAGAAGGGCTCAATTTAAAACTATCAAACAAATTCCATATTATTAAAGAGTATAATGTTGTAGCTCCCAGCAAATGAATAGCAAGTCTGTAATGGCTGACATGGGGATCGTTTTTTAATCCACTTTTTACCATATACCAACCTATAACTCCCTGGGCTATGACTAATAAACTATATAAAATAGGTTGAAAAATATTTTTAAATTTGCCTTTGAAATAGAAATACCAGCAGGGTATTATTATCACAAGCCCAACAAGTCTTGCGATTATTCTGTGTATATATTCAAGCCAAAAAATCTGTTTAAATTCATCCAAAGACATGGAGTTGTTTATGATTAGGAATTCTGGAGAAGTTTTATATTTGTTAAATTCTATCATCCATTCTTGATAACTAATAGGAGGCAGGATGTTAAGTAGCTGCCACTCTGTCATTGAAAGTCCAGATTGAGTGAGTCTAGTCAGTCCACCTATTATAATAGTGGTAAATATAAATATCAAAGACCCATATAGCCAAGATAAATATAACCTATCATTAACTGAAATTTTGACCATATAGCTTTTTATTGGGGTAGTAATTTTAATTTTTTTAACATAGCTAGTGCTGCTGCTTTTTCAGCTGACTTCTTATTTTTCCCTATAGCTTCGCAAGGCTCTTGACCTTTAAGCTCCAATATAACTTTAAAATTCAAATCATGCGCTGGACCGTAGGATTCAGTAAGTGTGTATTTAGGCGTAGTTGAAAAATGCTTATGAGTAAATTCTTGTAATACGGTTTTGGGATCCGTTTCAATACTAATATCTTGGGTTAAATATTTGTCCCATAATTTTAATATTATTTCAGTAATTTTGCTTACACCATAGTCAAGTTTGCTATCCAAATATACAGCAGCTATAAGAGCTTCCATAGCATTTTCAAGATTTTTTGGATTACTTCTACCGCCCATCATTTCCTCTCCAATATCTAATAGTAAAAACTCTGATAGTTGGATATCTTTGGCAACCTTATACAAAGTTTCTTTGCAAACCAATGCCATACGTAGTTTAGATAATTTGCCTTCTGAGTAATTTCCAAAATCTGTGAATAATTTTTCTGATATGATAAAATTCAGCAAACTATCACCCAAAAATTCAAGACGTTCATAACTTTGCGTATATTTTGGCTTTGCCTTTAAAGATGGATGCATTAATGCAAGTTCTAGAAGCTGTGAGTTTGAAAATTCATAGCCTATGTTAGTTTGTAATTTCGATAAATCAGATTTCTGCTCTATTTTTTGCATCAATATATATTTATTTAGCTGTTATCTAGCCTTAAAACCTTTATAAATGCTGATTGTGGTATTTCAACATCTCCTACCATACGCATACGTTTTTTACCAGCTTTTTGCTTCTCTAATAATTTTCTTTTTCTAGTGATATCACCACCATAACATTTTGCCAGTACATCTTTACGTAAAGCTTTAACTGTTTCCCTAGCTATAATTTTACTACCAATACTTGCTTGTACAGCTATTTGGAATAATTGTTGGGGTATTAGATCTTTTAATCTAACACATAATTCTCTACCTCTTGATTCAGCTCTTGATCTGTGTAGCATCAATGATAAAGCGTCTACCGCATTACCATTCACCAAAATGTTCAGTCTAACCAGATCACTTTCTTCATAGGTGTCAATATGCCAGTCAAAACTTGCATAGCCTTTGGAACAAGATTTTAGTTTATCATAAAAATCAAAAACGATCTCATTTAATGGTAAATGATAGATCACCATAACACGTGATCCTAAATAGGTAAGTTCTATCTGTCTTCCACGTTTTTCTGTGCACAAGCTTAATACGTTACCCAAATAAGTATCGGGCAACATAATAGTAGCCTTTACCCAAGGTTCGTCTATATGATCAATTTTGGTAACGTCTGGTAAATCGGCTGGGTTGTGTATGTCAAGCCTTTCTCCGTTTTTGGGATATACATGATAAATAACACTAGGTGCTGTAGTAATTAAATCTAATTCAAATTCGCGCTCTAATCTTTCTTGAATGATTTCTAGATGCAGTAACCCTAAAAATCCACATCTAAAACCAAAACCTAAAGCGGTAGAACTTTCAGCCTCAAATTCAAAACTAGCGTCATTTAAACGAAGTTTGGCTAAAGAATCTTTAAGTTTTTCAAACTGCGAAGCGTCAGTAGGGTAGAGCCCACAAAATACTACAGGCAAATTAGGTTTAAATCCTGGTAGTGCCTTGTCGCACTGTTTTTTTGTTTCAGTTATCGTATCGCCAACTTTACAATCAGCTACTTGTTTTATATTAGCTATAATAAAACCTATTTCACCAGCTTTCAGAGATTGAGTTGAGTGTTTTTTAGGTGTAAAAAAACCAACATTTTCTACTTCGTAATTAGCCATGGCTGCCATAAAACGTATTTGCATACCTGCTTTAATTTCACCATCAATAACCCTTACCAATATAACAACACCTAAATATTGGTCATACCAACTATCTATTAATAATGCTTTTAGAGGTTTTGTATTATCACCTACCGGAGCTGGTAGTTTTGTTACAATAGCTTCCAAAACATCTTGTATACCTATACCATTTTTAGCTGAAATTAATACTGATTCACTTGCATCAATGCCTATAACATTTTCTATTTGATCTTTTGTAGCTTCAACTTCCGCTGCGGGCAAATCTATTTTGTTTAATACTGGTATAATTTCGTGATTATTCTCTATAGCTTGGTAAACATTTGCTAAAGTTTGAGCTTCAACTCCTTGTGTTGAATCCACTACTAAAAGCGATCCTTCGCATGCAGATAAAGATCTACTTACTTCGTATGCAAAGTCAACGTGCCCTGGAGTGTCGATTAAATTCAGTTGATATGTTTGCGAGTCTTTGGCTTTATAAAGCAACCTTACTGTTTGAGCCTTTATTGTAATGCCACGCTCTTTTTCTATATCCATAGAGTCTAGAACTTGCGCAGACATTTCTCTTTCCTGCAAACCGCCGCATATTCTTATAAGGCAGTCTGCTAATGTAGATTTTCCATGATCAATGTGAGCGATGATAGAAAAATTTCTTATATGTGATAATGACATCTTGTTATAAATTTGATTGAAATTTATAAAGATGATAAAGGTTTTCTTCCGAGCTTTCAAGTTTTATAGACAAAAATAGATTTTATTAACCCAAGGTATAAAAAATTCGTAGAGTTAATCTAAGGTTTCGTGTAATATTACAACCTATAGACCAGTAACTTTTAAATAAGATAACCCAAGATTAATATAGCTGGGATAGCTTCACGTAAATTTTTATCTCTAGGTTATAACTATACAAAAATATATTACCTTAGATTTAAAAGTATTTTTAATTATTTATTTAATGCCTTTTGTTATGACTAACATATTCTTTTCCAGACTGTCTTTACTATTAATATTATTAGCATTCACTATTCTGTCATTTCAGGCTAAAGCTGCAAAAAATTTTACCGACGAAAAATTGGACGAAATATATAAAGATAGTCTGCAAGAAATAGAGAGTCTTGATAGAAATTCTTGGGAAATAATAGCTAAAAATAATAATCTAGATAGGGTAGATGTAGTTAAGAATGCAATAAATAATATTTCTGGCGACCAATTAAAAAATATTTTTATAAAAAATGAACAAGGTATAAAAAATGCTATACCTCATATTCTCAATAAGAAGAGCAGGCGCGATTATCAATTCACAGACGTAAGGGGAGCTTTTAGTTGCTTTGAATCGGATTATGACCAAGAAATCACTGATCAAATTGCAGACAAAATTTCTTTGTATATCTTTGATTATAAAAATAAATATCAGGCAAATCCTATTAATGATAGTAGCGAGAGCGAAAATGAGAGCGAGAATGATAATTTCCATGAGGATTATTATGAAGATGATATTTGGTTTAATGTGTATTACGAAGAAATTGGACAAGTACATCATCAACAAATGTTATCAGAAGTACAGGGGTCATCAAATAATTATACAGTAGAATATAGACCAATAAATAACAGGCAACAAATTTTGCATAATCGCGATCAAATGTTATCTCGTGAAAGTCAAGTTCTGAATAATGACGCTGGATTAAGAGGAGGGGATGATTCAAATGATTTTCGTCATAATAGAGAGTTCATAATAGAGAAAATGCTGGATTTCAATTATTTTATTAGCTCTAAAGAGCAAGATACATTGAATTCTGAAGATCTCTCAATAGGATTAACTAATATATTGAGTTGGCATCCTGGTGATAAAGATATAACTAAAACTATATTTGCTAACGTCATTGGAAGGTATAATTTAGCGCTAAACAAAAAATTATTACTTAAATCTAAAAGCTCATTAGTTGCAGGCACTTCTATTAGAAAAGAAAAATACCACAAAAATTCTCCTATGCTTGGTTGTTATTTAGAATATGAATTAACTAATCTAGACAATAAGGATAGTCCCACTTTGAATCTGCGTTATAATTATTATGAAGAAAAATCACAGTTGAGAGCTCAAGCAACTTTGCCAATTTGGGAAAATATGAGTGTGACATTTGAATCGAGTACAGAATTTTTAAGAAATAATTACGATGAAGCAAAAACAACTATAGGTTTCTATTTAAATACTAAAGATTCAGGATATATTGCTAGAAACTATTTTGGATACACCAACAGCAATCTTTTGGTTGGACTAGACCTTGGTTTTAATATTAAAGATAATAGATTTTTTGCTTTTTGTAAGATTGTTTATCCAATTCATAATACAGATAAATCCTCTATAACGGATATAGGAACAATGTTTCAAATTGAATTATCAAAATATTTTAATTTAAACGGCTTTGTTGCTTTAAGAAAAACTAATTTAGGTTTTCCAGATGCATTAGGGGCTTTGAATTTTACTATAAATATTTGATATAAATTGATATGGGTATAAATAATTTGAGATTATGATTTCCGTCCAATTAATTCAAAACACCCACTAATAATTTTGTAAAAAAGAATAAATCATAAGCATAAATCACTTGCTTTGTTGATGTAGTTGCGTTAGTATTATTTTCTTGATAGCATGAAGAATTTATGCTCAGCATTAAAGTATATAGAGTCAAGTATTAATAAAAATCTAGCAGATCATCTATTTATATATGTAACAAAAGCTTCGTTCCCCTTATAATCATCGAAATTTAAGTTTGTTTAATAATATTATTTTAGTAGAAATTTTTATCATATGCAATTTACCCAAGAAAGTAAGATTAGAGTTAGAAAGAATTTTGGCAGCATTGATACAAAACTTGAAATACCGAATTTGATAGAGGCTCAGAAAAGCTCCTATGAAAATTTTTTACAGTCAGACATTCCTCATGAAAAGCGTAAAAACGAGGGGTTGCATTCTGTTTTACTTTCATCTTTTCCTATCGAAAGCCCAGCTGGGAATGCTACTTTAGAATTTATAAAATATGAAATAGAAAAACCAAAATACGACTTGGATGAATGCAGACAAAAGGGCTCAACTTACTCTGCGGGGCTTAAAGTAGTTTTACGTCTTATAGTTAAAGAGATAGATCCACACACTAAAATTGCCGAAATTAGCAACATAAAAGAGCAGGAAGTTTATCTGGGAGAAATACCTCTGATGACAAAAAATGCTACTTTTATGATTAACGGCACCGAACGTGTTGTGGTTTCTCAAATGCATCGTTCGCCTGGTGTGTTCTTCAATCACGATCGTGGTAAAAATCATGCTACTGGTAAAATCCTATTTTCGGCGCGTATTATACCGTATCGCGGATCTTGGATAGATTTTGAATTTGACGCTAAAGACACAGTTTTTTTTAGAATAGATCGTCGTAGAAAGTTACCCATAACTACATTGCTTTATGCGTTAGGGATGGAAGCTGAAAATATATTAGAATATTATTATAATTTTGCGTCTTTCACCAAGCAAGATGAAAACAACTGGTCTACTCCTTTCTCTCCAACTTTACTGTCTGCTCAAAAATTTGATTACGATATAGTAAATGCTGATACTAAAAATATTATTATAGCGGCCGAACAAAAAATTAATCCTAGAATTTTGCGTAAAATAGGTCAAGAGCCTGAGCAAAATATATTACTTCGTTCTGATTATTTGGTTGGTAAATTTATAGCTAAAGATATTTTCGATAAGCACGGATCAAGACTTGCGCATGCTGGGGAAGAGATATCAACCGATCTTTTAGAATTATTAGATAAACACAAAATTAAAGAAATACAGATTTTAGCGATAAAGAACAACTGCGGGCCTTATATTAGGAATACTTTGATGGCTGATCGTGGTCATAATAAAGAAACAGCTTTGATAGATATTTTTAGAGTTTTGCGTCCAGGTGAACCAGCTACTGCTGAAACAAGTAAAAATTTGCTAAATAGACTTATTTTTAGCACAGATCGTTATGATTTGTCTGAGGTTGGTAGAGTGAAAATTAATGCAAGTTTGAACTTACAAACCCCTATAGACGAAAGAGTTCTTACGGCTGACGATTTGAAAGAGACTATAAAAAAATTAATAGAGATAAAAGACGGCAAGGGTTCAATAGACGATATAGATAATTTGGGAAATAGAAGAGTTAGATCTGTAGGTGAACTAGTTGAAAACCAATTTAGGATAGGTGTTTTGCGTATACAAAAAAATATATTTGAACGCATGAATGCTGTGGACATAGACACTATAATGCCGCATGATCTTATCAATTCTAAATTATTGGTGGCTGCAATAAAAGAATTCTTTGGGAGTTCGCAACTTTCACAATTTATGGATCAAACTAACCCACTATCAGAAATTACGCACAAAAGACGTCTTTCTGCTCTTGGTCCCGGTGGTGTCAATAGAGAGCGAGCTGGTCTTGAGGTTCGAGACGTCCATCCAACTCATTACGGAAGAATATGCCCGATAGAGACTCCAGAGGGACAAAATATTGGTCTTATTAATTCTTTGACAACCTATGCTAAGGTTAATAAATATGGGTTTATAGAGACTCCTTACAAAAAAGTAGTAAATGGTAAAGCAACTAATGAGATCCACTATCTTTCAGCTCTAGATGAAGCAAATTATAAGATTGCGCAATCAACCATTAAGCTTGCTAAAGATGGCACCATAGAGGAAGATTTGTTGAATTGCAGGTTGGACGGTAATTTTGTACTAGCGCCTGCTTCGGATGTAGATTATATGGATATAAATCCTATACAGGTTGTTTCTATCGGTGCAGCAATGATTCCATTCTTAGAAAACGATGACGGTAACCGTGCGCTGATGGGTTCAAACATGCAACGTCAGGCTGTTCCGTTGATGAAAACAGAGGCTCCTTTTGTTGGAACTGGTGTAGAAAGTATAGTTGCTAAAGATTCTGGGGCCTCTATTGTAGCTCTGAATTCTGGAGTTGTAGAATATGTAGATTCTAACAGAATAGTTATCAAAACCTTCGCAAATAAATATGATAATTCGCCAAAGGTCGACATATATAACTTATTGAAATCTCAACGTTCTAACCATAATACATGTATAACTCAAAACCCAATAGTAAGTTTAGGCGATTTGGTTAATGCTGGTGATGTAATAGCTGATGGACCAAGCTCTGATCATGGAGAGATTGCTTTGGGTAAGAACGTATTAGTAGCTTATTTGCCATGGAAAGGTTATACATTCGAAGATTCGATAGTAATTTCGGAAAGAGTTGTTAAAGACGATCTTTATACATCAATTCACATTGAGGAATTGGAGTTAGTAGCTCGTGACACAAAGCTTGGACCCGAAGAAGTAACTCGAGATATACCAAATGTTAATGAAGAGCATTGTGTAAATCTTGATGAGGTTGGTATAGTTCGTATAGGTGCAGAAATAAAACCTGGTGATATATTAGTTGGTAAAGTTACTCCTAAGAGCGAATCTTTGGTAACTCCGGAAGAAAGATTGGTGCGTTGTATTTATGGTGAAAAAGCTTCCGATGTAAGAGATTCTTCATTGTATGTTCCACCTGGAATCACGGGAACCGTTATAGAGGTTAGAGTTCTTTCAAGAAGGGGAGTTCCTAAAGATCAAAGATCTCTTTCTATAGAACGTCAACAGATTGACAAATATACCAAAGATAAAGATGATGAGCTTGTTGTAGTTGATGATTTGACCTATGGTAAACTTTTCCAACTGTTAGATGGTCAAGATATAGTAAGTGGGCCTAAGACTTTGGGTAAAGATAAGGTGATTACACGTCAGCTGCTTTCTAGTTTTTCTAAAGCTTTATGGTGGCAGTTTGTTATTGCGAATCAAGAAAAAATGCAAGAAATTATAGCCCTAAAGTCTGAATACGATGAGACTAAGTCGGAGATTAATAAAAAACTATCGGTAAAAATAGATAAATTAAAGGCTGGGGATGATTTACCACAGGGTGCTTTGAAGGTAGTTAAGGTTTTCATTGCCATAAAGCATAGATTGCAACCGGGCGATAAAATGGCTGGTAGGCACGGTAACAAAGGTGTTGTATCCACTATAGTACCAGTTGAAGATATGCCATTTTTAGAGGATGGAACTCCTATAGACATGATTTTAAATCCTTTGGGTTTGCCATCAAGGATGAATATTGGGCAGATTCTTGAAACAAGTTTAGGTTGGGCATCAGTTAGATTAGGAAAGAAAATAAATAAATTAGCTGAGGCTATGTTGTCTGATGAATCTGCAATGCCATCTGCTAAGACTTTTATAAAGAAAGTCTTCAATAGAGGAGAGATTTCGGAGAAAATTGAAAATATGTCGAAAGATGAATTGGTAAGTTTCGCTAAATCTCAAAGTAAAGGCGTATATTTTGCAACACCTGTATTCGATGGCGCTAAGGTAGAAGATGTACAGCACATGCTTGATCTTGCTGATGAATCTAGCTCTGGTCAAGTTAAATTAATCGATGGTAGAACCGGTGAGTTTTTGGATAGACCAGTAACAATTGGCTATAAATACGTTTTAAAATTACTGCATTTGGTAGATGATAAAGTTCACGCTCGTTCAATTGGACCATATAGTTTGGTTACGCAACAGCCACTTGGAGGTAAATCTCATTTTGGTGGTCAAAGATTTGGTGAGATGGAATGTTGGGCTATACAGGGTTATGGGGCTAGTTATATCTTGCAGGAAATGCTTACAATTAAATCTGATGATGTAGCTGGAAGAATAAAGAATTATAAATCTATAGTTACCGGCACTCAAAGCTTTGAAGCTGGAATTCCAGAATCATTTAACGTTATAGTGAGTGAATTAAAATCTTTGGGGCTGAATATAAGTTTATCTAAAGATGAAGAAAATTGAAGTTAGTGAATAATATATCTTTGTTGTAAAAAAACAGCATTGTTATTGATATGACATAGATATAAAAATTTGTTTTTAGAATCTTAAAGTTAAACTCTAAAGAGTAATTGTTAATTTTTTATGATGAAATACTTCTTTGAAAACATAACTTTGAATTGCAGTAGCAAAATTTTGAGTTAACTTTACAAAAGCTAGAAGTAGGTTCTTAAAAATTTTTTAAACATTTGGGTTGTATAATTTTTTATTTAAACTTATTCGCAAATAATACTGTAATTAAAAATTATATAAACGGGCAGCAGAAAATATAAATAAAATTTTATAAAAATAATATAAAACAAATCTATAAGGGATATTATGGCAAAATCTACCAATTTTTATGGTCAAGTTAGCAATGTTCAACATTTCGACTATATAAAAATTAACATAGCAAGTCCTGAGCAGATAAAATCTTGGTCTTACGGCTTGGTCACTAAGCCTGAAACAATTAATTACAGGACTTTTAAGCCAGAGAAAGATGGATTGTTTTGTTCTAGAATTTTTGGTCCAACTAAAGATTACGAATGTGGATGCGGTAAATACAAAAGAATAAAATATCGTGGTATTATTTGTGAAAAATGCGGTGTAGAGGTCACGACTGCAAGAGTTAGACGTGAACGTATGGGGCATATAGATTTAGCTACACCAATAGTACATATATGGTTTTTCAAATCACTACCTTCGCGAATAAGCTTGCTCTTGGATATGACTTTAAGAGATCTTGAGAAGGTATTATATTTTGATTCTTATGTGGTTATTGATCCAGGTTTAGTGGCTTTAAATAGAGGTGACTTAATTTCTGAAGATGCATTAAAAAAGCTACAAGATGAGCATGGTGAAGATAATTTCAATTGCCAAATTGGTGGTGAAGCTATTTACAATTTGCTTGCCACTTTAGATTTAGCAAAATTGTCTATAGATATTAAAAGTGAAATAGTAGAAACCAATTCAGAGGCCAAAAAGAAGAAACTGATAAAAAGATTGAAATTGGTAGAAGATTTCATTGAGTCTGGGAATAAGCCAGAATGGATGGTAATGACTGTTTTACCTGTTATTCCTCCAGAAATAAGGCCTTTGGTTCAACTTGATGGTGGACGTTTTGCTACATCAGATTTGAACGAATTATACAGAAGGGTTATCAACAGAAATAACAGATTAAAAAGCCTGATAAAACTAAAGTCTCCAGACATTATGATACGTAATGAAAAGAGAATGCTACAGGAATCGGTGGATGCTCTATTTGATAACGGCCGTAGAGGTAAAGCTGTCAAGGGTGCTAACAAAAGGCCTTTGAAGTCTTTGAGTGACATGTTAAAAGGTAAACAAGGGCGTTTCAGACAGAATCTTCTTGGAAAACGTGTAGATTACTCTGGAAGATCTGTAATCGTTGTGGGTCCTGAATTGAAGCTTCATCAATGTGGTTTACCTAAGAAAATGGCTTTAGAGTTATTTAAGCCATTTATTTATGCAAAATTAGAGATGTATGGTATAGCTCACAGCATTAAGGTTGCAAGAAAAATGGTGGAAGCAGAAAAGCCAGAGGTATGGGATGTCCTTGAAGAGGTTATAAGACAGCATCCAATTTTACTAAACAGAGCTCCCACCCTTCACCGATTAAGTATTCAGGCGTTTGAGCCTATTCTTATTGAAGGTAAGGCTATACAACTACATCCGTTGGTTTGTACAGCGTTTAACGCTGACTTTGATGGTGACCAAATGGCTGTGCATGTTCCGCTTTCAATAGAAGCGCAGACAGAAGCTAGGGTTCTAATGATGTCTACCAACAACATTCTCAGTCCAGCAAACGGTAAACCTATTATTGTGGCTGATAAAGATATTGTTCTTGGAATTTATTACCTTACTTTAGCTTTGGATAATGAACCTGGTGAAAATATGATTTTTGCTAATATGGCAGAAATTCACCACGCTTTGTTCAATAAAGTAATAACAATACATACTAAAATTCGTTATCGTATTAAAAAAGCTTTTGCTGATAGTCCACAAGACAGCATATTATTAGATATAACCCCTGGAAGATTGATATTTGCGCAATTATTGCCAGATTCAAGTAACGCAGATTTGTCTTTAATAAACAAAACCTTAACTAAAAAAGATATTTCGGGTCTGATAGATCACGTATATAGATATTTTGGTCAAAAGGCTACAGTAATATTTGCTGATCGCTTAATGGAAATGGGTTTTAAATATGCTTGTTCTTCAGGTATATCTTTTGGTTTGGACGATATGATCACGCCAAAGACAAAAGAAAAACACGTAACTGAAACTACTAAAGAAGTAAAGGAATTTGAAAAGCAATATACCGAGGGTTTGATTACTTATGGGGAAAGATATAATAAAATAATCGATGCCTGGTCTAGATGTACAGATAAAGTGACAAACGATCTGATGCAAGAAATTTCTAAATCATTTATAAAAAAATCAGAAGATGCTACAAATCAACAGAGCTTGAACTCTATTTACATGATGGCGAATTCTGGTGCTAGAGGTTCTGCTAACCAGATAAAGCAAATTTGTGGTATGCGTGGTTTGATGGCAACACCTTCTGGTGAAATTATTGAAACACCTATTATTTCAAATTTCAAAGAAGGTTTGAAAGTTATAGAATATTTTAATTCAAGTCATGGTGCTCGTAAAGGTCTTGCGGATACTGCTCTAAAAACAGCGAATTCGGGTTATTTGACTCGTAGATTAGTTGACGTTGCTCAAGATTGTATGGTTACTACACATGATTGTGGTACCACTAATGGCTTAGAAATTAGCAGTGTAGTTGACGGTGTAGATGTTATCGTATCTCTTGCAGACAGAATATTAGGTAGAGTTTCTGCTGCTAATATATATCATCCAGTAACTAACGAATTGGTATTTGCAACTAATGAGTTGATTGACGAAATAGGGGTTGAAAAGATACAAACTTCAGGAATAGACACTATTAAAGTACGATCGGTCCTAACATGCGAATTAATACATGGTGTTTGCAGTAAATGTTACGGAAGAGATTTAGCTACCGGATCTCCTGTAGCTATTGGAGAAGCCGTAGGAATAATAGCAGCTCAATCTATTGGTGAACCTGGAACTCAGTTGACAATGAGAACTTTCCACATTGGTGGTGCTGCAACTCGTGGCGCAGAAAGTTCATCTATTGAAGCTTCTATAGATGGTAAAGTGAAAATAGTAAATGCCAACTTAGTTAAGAATTCTAAAGGTGAAGTAATAGTAATGAATAGGGTTTGTGAGCTTGTTGTTTTAGACTCTAATGGTTTACAAAAAGGTGTTTATAAAGTTGCTTATGGTGCTAAACTACTAGTTGAAGATGGCGCTACCGTTGTTAAACGCCAAAAAATAGCCGAATGGGACGCTTATAGCATTCCAATATTAAGTGAAAAAGCTGGTTTTGCTCGTTTCCAAGATTTGATTGAGGGTGTTTCTATTCGTGACGTAACCGATGAAAACACAGGTATAAGTAAGAAATTAGTTACAGAATCTAGGCATCACGGCAGCAGAACAGAATTAAAACCACGTATTGATATTTACGATGACAAGGGCAATCCTATAAAGTTACCTAACGGATCCGAAGCTAAGTATTATTTACCAGTAAATGCTATTTTAACTGTTGAAGACGGTGCAGCGATTAGTGCTGGTGATTTGATTGCTCGTATTACTAGAGAATCTAGTAAAACTAAAGACATTACTGGTGGTTTGCCACGTGTAGTAGAGCTTGTTGAAGCTCGCAGACCTAAAGATCATGCTATTATAGCTGAAGCTGAGGGGAGAATTGAATTCGGCAAAGACTATAAAACTAAACGTAAACTTATTTTACATCCACTTGATGGTTCTGATCCTGTATCATATGTTTTACAGAAAGGTAAACATGTAATACCTATGGATGGAGATATAGTAAAAAGAGGAGATGTGATAGTTGATGGGCATTCAGTACTTCAGGATATATTGCGTATTATGGGTGTGCCTAAATTATCTGATTATATGGTTGAACAAATTCAATCTGTATACCGTTTGCAAGGGGTTAAAATTGATGATAAGCATATTGAAGTTATAATCAAGCAGATGTTGCAAAAAGTTGAAGTTACGGATATTGGTGATAGTACTTTATCCTTAGGCGATAAGCTTGATAAAATAGATTTATATGAGCTTAACCAAAAACTAGAGCAACAAAACCGTAAAATTGTTAAAGCTCAAGAGATTCTTCAGGGTATAACCAAGGCTTCTCTGCAAACCAGATCATTTATTTCTGCGGCTTCCTTCCAGGAAACAACAAGGGTTTTAACTGAAGCTGCGGTGGCGGGTAAAAGGGATAACTTAACCGGTCTTAAAGAAAACGTTATTGTTGGTAGATTGATTCCTGCCGGTACTGGGCAATATGTAGCTCAAGCTTATAAAGAAGCTAGAAGAATGGAAAAACAACTAGAGCAGCAAAAACTTGTTTCTGAAGCGCAAGAAGTTTTACCAACAAGCTAACTATAATTACTATGGCTGACTAGTGCAGCTATAGTTAGATTTTTAAGTTCAGTCTATGAATGTGTCACTAGGGTTTTTAAGCTTTGCAAAGAGCTCTGGTGAAGTAGTTCTATGTATTGATACATTCCGGCAATTCTATTATAAAAGAAGCAACATCCCTTCTACATATATATTCAACTAAAGGTTGGGCGCGCAAACATGGGAAGAGTTAGATAGGGAGGTAAATTTTCGAGGGAGTGTTGTTGGAGGAATGTGGGGGGATAGAGAGTAAATTTTCGAGGGAGTGTTGTAATTTGTTGGAATGTGGACTCTGTTAAGAACGTAGCAACATCCTCTAGCGGTTATAGAAATA
>JAIOYM010000048.1 GCA_021741085.1 Rickettsiaceae bacterium | reverse complement strand
ATTTTCCCATCGTCTTGCAGCATTATTGTTTTTGATCGCAGCGATAACAGATTTTTTAGACGGTTATTTGGCTAGGAAATTTAATTTGCAATCAAATTTTGGTAAAATTATGGACAATATTGCTGATAAAATTCTTGTAGTAAGTATTTTAGTACTGTTGGTAAAATTCCGTAAAGTTAATGAAATACCAGCTTTGCTAATTATTGCAAGAGAATTTCTTATCTCGGGTCTTAGGCAAATTCTATCTGAAGTTAATATGAAAATTACTGTATCCAACCTAGGTAAAATAAAAACAGCTATGCAAATGTGTGCTATATTCTTTTTACTTCTTGGTAGCAAAGGTTCTACCATTGTGTATATGGACCTTATAGGTCAAATCCTTTTATGGGTGTCGGCTTTGCTAACTTTACTTTCTGGATATGAATATGTAAAAAAAATTTTTTGCAGCAGTAATTAGATCCTTATTATTTTCACATGCTAAAAAATATCTTACCCTAACTACTATTTAAGAAATTTTATACGGTTTAAGTTCTGCTTATTAGACTTTATTGTGCTTAGAGTTGTGGTAATGATTAACTAACTTTGTTATGGTTATAATATATATAAAAATAGAAAATCAAAGTATGAGAAATCTCCAATTTAGTTTTTTAAGAATTTTGTGTTATTTATATTTAATTACAACTTTATCCTCATGCTCTACAGCATTAATTGTAATAGGCGGTGTAGGAGCTGGCGCTGTTGCAGTGAATACGATAAAAAAAGATCAAACTATTGGTTCAATAATAGACGATAAAGTCATTGCATCTAAAATTAAAAAATCTTTTATAAATGAGGAATTCCATAATCTATACACTAAAATATACGTAAGTGTACTAAGAGGTAGGGTGTTTTTATATGGTTTTGTATCTGACGAGAAATATATGTTAGAAGCTGTGAAAATAGCTGCCAAACAAAATGGAGTTGTTGATGTAATAAATGAAATAAAAATAGAAGAAGATAGCGACAAAACCAATTTAAAACAATATGCCATAGATACCGCTATTACTTCTTCGATAAAAACGGCACTATTATTTACTAAATCCGTTAAATCCGCTAATTACGAAATTTTTACCCATTATAACGTGGTATATGTTTTTGGATTAGCCCACTCGGAAGAAGAAATGGAGAATGTGAATGATATGATAGCTGAAACCAGTGGTGTTGAAGAGGTAGTAAGCTATATAAGTGTCTCTGATGAAAAATAAACCCACATATATATTAGGCATAGAGTCTAGTTGTGATGACACCGGCGTTGCAATAGTAACTAGTGAACGCAAAATATTAACCAACATAGTTCTATCTTCAATTGAAGATAATAGTCCTTACAAGGGGGTTGTGCCTGAAATTGCAGCAAGATCCCATTTATCTTATATAAGAAATGCATTAGACTCAGCTTTACAAGAGTCTAAATTAGACTTTAATCAAATAGATGCAATAGCTGCAACTGCTGGTCCAGGGCTTATTGGTGGGGTTATAGTTGGTACAGTACTAGCAAAGGCCTTAGCTTTTGCTTTAAAAAAACCCTATATAGCTATTAATCATCTTGAAGGCCACGCTGTTACAGTTAGATTAACCGATAATATTCCTTATCCTTATTTACTACTTCTAGCATCTGGAGGACATTGTCAATTTGTAGCAGTTTTAGGTTTAGGTCGATATAAAATTTTAGGACAAACTTTAGACGATGCAGCCGGAGAAGCTTTTGACAAAACCGCCAAACTCCTAAATTTAGGTTTTCCTGGAGGCCCCATAATAGAGAAATTAGCCGAATTAGGTAAAAATTATTATCCACTACCAATGCCTTTGTGTGATAAAAGCGGATGCGACATGTCTTTTTCTGGCCTAAAAACAGCCACGCGTAATTTAATATTACAACAATCTAATAATTCTCAAGAACGTGTGCAAGATATTTGTTTATCGTTTCAATATATAGTAGCTGAGATTCTAAAAAACAGATCAATCAACGCCATTAACTCATTTAAGCAATTGCTTGAAGCTAATAATATAAAAACGACAAACCCTTATTTCGTTTTTGCCGGAGGCGTTGCTGCTAATAAAACTTTAAGAGAAACTCTTAAAAACTCTGCCGAACAAATAGGCATGCAGTTTTGTGCTCCACCTATAAATCTATGTACTGATAACGCCGCTATGATAGCCTGGGCAGGGTTAGAGAGGTATGAAGCCAAATTATTTAGCCCATTAGATTTTGCTCCAAGACCAAGATGGCCACTATCAGAGCTAAAAGATACTCTATGAAATTTAGTTGGAACAGAGATTGTTTTGATTGTACAAATATTCTGCCCTAAAATTTCATAGCTTTACCATTGATTTATTATAAAAAAATTGTTAAGCTATCTAGCTGTTAGCACTCGTAGCTCAATTGGATAGAGCGTATGACTACGGATCATAAGGTTAGGGGTTCAATTCCTCTCGAGTGCGCGTACAAATAGTGTTTGCAAATCTGAATGTCATAATTGTCCCATGTCTTTTGCAGAATTATTCGTTGTTTTTATTGTCGCTAGCATTGTTCTATCCCCAAAAGACATAAAACAAATCATTTTATATTTTCAAAAAATACAAAAAGAATTTTACCGCATAAAAGATACTTTCTTAAAAAATCTCTCCAACAAAAGCCAAGATTTAGTAGTTGAAAGTGATATTATGTTAACTGAAGTTCAGGAAATTAATTTTTATCTTAATGAAATTAGCAACCTTGGCTCCATGTATCAAGGTGAATATGATTTAGAAAAAATAAAAGCTCATTATAAAACCTTGCAAAATAAAATACCTCAAGCTAAGCGTGTAAACAAGTCCAAGGTATAAGATTCTCTATAACTACTATATTCTATTCTAAAAACTTTTTTAGCAATCGCAACATTATGTCTAAATCTAAATTTTTTTCTGTTTTTGTACTATTTACCCTGTCTGCTTTATCAAAAATTTTTGCTCTAGATTCCAGTATTATTAAATCTCTCAACAGCATAGATTTTTCTGAAATTACCTATATAGCACCAGCTTCATGGCCTTCATCGGATTATTGGAATAAAATCAATAAAATATTGGCTATAGACAAAAAAATTAATATAAAAACCATCCATAATAATTCTATTCCTTATCATGCAGCTGATGATAAAACCAGGTTCAATAATTTACTAAGTGCATTAAATGGAGATAAGAAATATTTATGGTGCATTAGAGGTGGATATGGCTCCGCTAGGCTTTTAGATGATTTACAATTAATAAAAAAACCCAAAAAGCAAAAAATATTGATAGGATATAGCGACATTACTTTTTTGCACTTGTTTTTTAATAAATGGGGCTGGAAAACTATACATGCAAGCATGCCAAGTGATTTAGCGAATGAAAAAATCAATCCTAAAAATTTTAGTTTACTTGCCAAAATTTTATCTCACCCTAAAGGTAAATTGTCATATCAAGGTTTAAAACCAATGAATGAGCTCGCAAAAAATAGTAAATTGACAACAGGTGAAATTTTGGGTGGTAATTTAACACTTCTAGAAAATAGTTTGGGCACTAGTTGGCAGATAGATGGTAAAAATAAAATAATCTTAATCGAAGATATTGGTTCTGATGAATATGCCATTGATAGATCTTTATTACACATGCAACAAGCTGGTGTTTTTTCAAGTGCCAAAGCTATATTATTTGGTAAATTTATTCCTAAAAATAATAACAATATAGATCTAACTTATGCAATCCAAAGATTTGCCAAATTAATTAAAATTCCTGTGTTTTTTAGCGCAGATTTTGGCCATAGTTCCAACAATTATCCTTTGCCTTTTGGTTTTACAAGTACAATATCAGAAAATCCAAACAAAAAAGACTTTATCTTAAACATTCCCTATGATTTTAGCGAATGATAAATTTTATATCTTTTTAAGTTTGAGCATTATGGTGTAAATTTTCCTTGCTGTTTACAATATTAACAACGAAGTTGACAAGGTTAGTTATATATAACCTTGCTAACCTACGTCTTGACTATTCGTTAACAAGAGATTTGATTAGGTTTTTTACTATTACCATATGCTCTGGCTTGCGTATTTTTTTGATATTTTTAGCAATTTCCAAATAAGCGCGTTGTCCTCTTGAATCTTCGCTAGGATTAAGCTGTTCTGGATTAGCAAAACCGTCAAAAAATACTAATGGACTTATTTTGAAAGCTTGAGCAACGCATGCTAATCTGCCAGCTGTTATTCTGTTAGAACCCTTTTCGTATTTTTGCACTTGTTGGTGGGTTACACCTATTTTCTCGGCTAATAGTTCCCTGGACCAACCATTTTCAACTCTCATTTGGTACACTTTTCTACCTATAGCATTCTCTACTTGATCTATAAATTGATCCTTACGTGGCATATATTCCTCTATATTTTAATAAAATTCTTTAAACTTGTTTTAACTACCGCAGTATAACTATTTGTTGTATACAAGAAGCAATATACTATAAAATTAAAATTAGCACAAGGGTAAAATTTACTAGAGTTTAAAAAAAATTTATATAGTAACAAAAATATCATAGTTGTTTATAAAAAAAGCTGGTTTATAATAAACTTATGCTAAAAAATTATTACTAACACAACTAGGCATTTATAAAAATAAAGTTACACGCAAAGCTGGGTAGTAAAAATTTAAAACCAACTTTAGGAATAATGTAATTCAACCAACTTTGAGAATAATATAATTCAAAGATAAGCAAATAAATTAGTTCATGAAAACATATTTAAAAAAACTCTTCAAAATTTTTGGCAAAGCCGCTATTAACACTGTAAACCACGAAGGCATAGAGCACGCTGGTTATATGGCTTTCATGATCTTATTGTGTATTTTTCCATTTATAGTATTTTTTACCGCAGTTGCAGGATTTTTTGGAGCCTCTAGTCATGGTAAAGAATTAATCCAACTTTTATTGGAAAGTCTACCTAGTAATGTTACTGAGTTAATCAAAGGCAGAATATACGAAATAATAGATGCTCCCCCACCAAGTCTTTTAACCTTAGCCGTTTTTGGAATGATATGGACTGCTTCTTCTTTTGTAGAAGCTATTCGAACAATATTAAATAGAATTTATCATGTAAAATCTCCTCCATCTTACATTTTTAGAAGAATTTTGAGCATATTGCAGTTCTTGATATTGATTTTATTTTTGTTTCTAGCCGCCATTATTTTGGTATTTATACCGATTATCTTGTCTCAAATAGAGAGCTTAAAACATCTTATACCAGCTTATGATCCTATGAATTTTTATTTACGTAAAATATTATTTTTTTGCTCTTTACTATTCGTTATCTCTACCATGTATTATGCTATACCGAATTTGAAACTCAAATTTATCGATATCCTACCGGGGTCACTAGTTACAGCAACATTATTTATTGTTTCCGCTAGATTATTATCCCAATATGTTATATATTACACCCAACTAAGTGTCATTTATGGATCGCTAGGAAATATAATCATTACATTGCTATTTTTTTATATAATCAATACAATATTTATTTATGGGGCTGAATTTAATTATCTTTTACAAAAAGAGGCTAATTGAAATAAAATGATTACGATCATTTCTTCTGCTAAAACCATGGATTTTGGCAACAACTATTCTAATGTCTCACAACATAATCCAGCGTATGAAAAAGATGCATCCGAGCTTGTTGAGATATGTAAAAAACTTTCTTTGCAAGATCTTGGCAAACTTCTTCACGTTAATGCTAAATTAGCTCAACTTAATTATGATCGATTTCAAGACTTTGCTAACGCTTCTACAAAACCTGCAATTTTAGCATATTCCGGAGACGTATTTAGGCAAGTAGATAGAAACAACTTGAATAACGACGATTTATCCTTTGCTCACGAACATGTAGCGATAATTTCAGGTTTATATGGTGTAGTGAAAGCTATGGATTTTATAGCCCCTTATAGATTAGAAATGTCAACTAAACTTTCCGCGAACAATTGCGCTAATTTATACTCTTACTGGAACAAAAAAATTGCTACATATTTCAATAATGCAGTTTCACAGCAAAATTCAGCCAAGTTTATACTAAATTTAGCTTCCGAAGAATATTCTCAAGCTGTTGATCAAAAGCAACTTACTTTTCCATTAGTTTCAATACATTTTAGGCAGATGCGCAATAAAAAATCTCAAAATATAGGCGTTTTAACTAAAAAGGCTAGAGGAAAAATGTTGAACATGATAATAAAAAACCGCATAGATTCTATTGAAAATCTACTGAACTTTTCTGATGACGGCTATAAATATACCCCAGAAAATTCTAATAAAACAAACCTAGTATTCACAACTAATTTAGACAATTTATGACCTTAATTTATTTTTTGGTAATTTTAATTTTATTATTTTGTGGCGGATTATTTTCTGCTATAGAAACAGCTATCACAGCATCTTCTCCTGGTCAACTGCTAAAGCTAACTAGTAACACCCCAAAACAGGAGCAGGTGATATTAATAATAAAGATTAAAGGCAAAATCATTAGCACTATGTTAATTTTTGCAACAATAACTAGCACTATATCTACCACAATTGCCACAACTTTATTCATAAATATTTATGGCCCAGAATTGGGGTCAATAATTACCTCAGTATTTATGACTGTGGTGATAATAATTTTTGCAGAAGTTTTACCAAAAGCAATAGCTGTTTCTAAGCCAGAAAAAATTGTCGTGTTTTTTTCTGAAGTAATATTTATTTTACTTAAAATTTTAGCCCCTATCAATTTTATATTGTCTAAATTGATACGTTTTAGCTGTTTTATTTTTCGTATTAAATTACAAAATAATATTTCGCCAGATGAAGAAGTAATGAACTTAGTTGAATATCAACATGTTGAAGGGAAAGTATTTAAGCAAGACAGAGACATGGTTGGCAGTATTTTTGATATAAAAAATCTTTTAGTATCTGAAATTATGGTCCATAGAAGCCAATTAAAAACTGTGAATCTAGATTTACCCACTAAGGATTTATTACAACAACTCTCTTTGGCTTCTCACACAAGAATACCCGTATGGAAAACTAATAAAGATAATATAATAGGTATTTTACACATAAAGGATCTACTGAAAAATCTTTATAAGCAAAATTTTGATATTTCTAAAATTAATATCACGGATTTTCTTACCGAACCTTGGTTTATTCCTGAAAATGTTCTAGTAAGTCAGCAACTACATGCTTTCAGGCATCAGAGATATCACTGCGCTTTAGTAGTAAACGAATACGGCGATATACTTGGTATGGTTACCTTAGAAGACGTTCTTGAAGAAATCGTCGGCAGAATAGAAGATGAGCACGATAGCTACGATAACCAGATAATCGTAAAAGGAGAAAATCAGTATATAATAGATGGTCTTACTCCTATTAGAGATATAAATCGTGAACTTAATTGGAGTCTTTACGCAGATGCTAGCACAATAGGAGGACTCATTATTTCTGAATTAAAACGTATTCCGGAAGAAGGTGAAATTATAGAATTATTTGATCTGAGAATAAATATTCTTAGAAAATCAGACCACAGAATCAAGACATTACTAATTACAAAATTAGTAGATATAGCGCAAGTTTAATAAAGGAAATGTTGATACCGGGATATTATTTTTGAGGTATTTCAACATTTTTTGTGCTGACACACTATTTTACAAGCCTTTACTGGCGTCGCATTAGCTCTTTGTTCATGCCAAAGGGCAACTCCGCGAAAATCATAGTTTATCCTCACACCGGCTGCAAAATTAATTTCCATCGTTATTTGAAAATTTTTTAAAAACGCGCAAAATGGTTAACGAATTTTAATTTCTATGAAATTAACTAGTAAATAATTGACAAGAATTAGTTGCTTATTGTTTACTAATATTTGTATGAATACGGTTAATTTAAATTTATACAATTTTAACTAATGGAGCAAAGGTAATTTATATGAAACTTCAAGACTCAGATCAAATACCACAAAAAAACTACCAGTCTGAAAAGATACTTGCTCGACAAAGTATTATATACGACTCTGTCGTAGACCATTTAGAAAAACGGTCAGTAAAAGAACGAGACGATTTTACAACCAAGTTCAAAGCAGATATAAATACAGCGTTCAGGGAAACATTCACCATACTACCCTACAATTTTTTTAATAAAAGGAAGAAGGGGTTGTAAAGTAAGGTTTGAAGTAGTATAGTTATATATTTTTTGACCATGTACAATATACTACTTCAGGAATTAATTATAACTTTTGCTTGGAAAAAAT
>JAIOYM010000047.1 GCA_021741085.1 Rickettsiaceae bacterium | reverse complement strand
AAAGCGCGCTCTAGTTCTGGATTAGTAGTAGTTAGGTAGCTTGAGAGCGATGTCAGTTCAGCCACGTTCAAAGTTTGCAGGCGCTGCCACTGCTGAATCAATTCGTTTAACTTGTGTTTTGGCAGCTCCATTGCAGGCAACTTTGCCGCAACCACGCTCAAACCAACATCGCCTGAGGCTAGTTGCTCTAATTGTAATTCGTTGTTTTTTAAATAAAGCGCAAAGTCAGTTTGACTTGTAAGTTGCCTAAAAACTGGTGGCAAATTTTTAGCCTCTAATTGGTGCCAAACACCGTCTCCAAGGTCAATATAAGCCTTGGGTGAAGCTTGCACTTGCTGGCCAAAGCGCAGATATAGACGCCAGTTATTAGCTGCCTGCAATGTGCAGCCAAAAAACTCAGCCGCTTCGTCATTACCAAGTGAGCTTAAAAAACCCTCATCAAATTTAGGCAACTCATAGTTAGCTGCCAAATCTTTGACTACACCACAAGCTTCAAGTGCTAAAGGCTTAACAGCCACCTCACCTAAAATCCCCATATGCTAAAAACTAAAAATATCAACTAAAACTGCTGTAATTAACTTAGTAATAATTTAGGCAAGTCAAATAACCAAGGAAGCAACCAGAACAAGCGACCGGTTGGTCTTTATTTTTTATTTAGGCTAGATATTTAGTTAAGGCTTTTACGCTAAAGATTATCAGATTCAACATTTGCTGCTACCCCTTGAGCCCTTTGAGCTAAAAAGATAGCACCAGCAATCATCCAGCGGCTTATTAGCTTCAAGCCAAAGTGAGTTGCCACTATTTGCGGTCAAAACAAGCCATTCGAACAACAATTCAAACCACGAAGCTTAAATATTGCTAATGTTATGTAATGTATATATTCCAAATATATACATTAGCATTAAGAAACTTTATATTAGAATTCTATTACAAGTTTGAAAGTTTTTGCAAGTGAAATTTTTAATAGCATTTGAAATCCACGCCGCTAAAGCGGCAGAGTGAATGTTGAAATCACAAACCAATCCTCTTGAGGTTATCTACAAGCGTTGCTCTGGGTATATTGAAGGTACGACAAATTTGTGCCTTTGAAGTTCCATTTTGAAGCAACTCTTGAATTGTTGCTAATTTTTCGTCATCAATTTTTCTGGGTCTACCTCCTCTTTTACCGCGCAATTTTGCAGCCTCTAAACCAGCCAATATACGTTCTTGAGCTAAAGCTCTTTCATATTGGGCTAAAGAAGCAAAAAGCTGAAAAATAAATTCTCCGTGAGGGGTTGTAGTGTCCATTTGTTCTGTAAGGGAGCGAAAACCCACGCCTTTTTCTTTGAAATTTTGAATGAGTTCTAGCAAATGACTCAAAGAACGGCCCAGTCTATCCAACTTCCAAACAACCAAACAATCGCCCGGCTGCAAAAAAGCTAAAGCTTTCTCAAGACTTGGTCTTTTAGTCTTTGCACCAGAGATGAAATCAATGAAAATATTTCTTCGATCAACTTTTTCTTTCAGCAATGCATCAATTTGCAAATCTGTATTTTGTCTGTCGTTTTCAGACGAGACTCTAACGTATCCTACTAACATATGCGAAAAACCCCTATTTGTGTGTTTTCGTATATTGTATCAAACCGGATGAGATTTTCATACATAAAAATATAGATTTTAGGAGCAAAAATCTATATTTTTCTTGTGTAAGCGAAAAACATTTGTTTTTCGTGTGTATCAACGCTTGCTTCAAAGCTAGTCAAAACTTCAAAACCAGTTTTATGGTAATACAGCGATATGTGGATTTGTTTTTCTTGTTTTAAAGTTTAGCAGCAATGAAGATTATTTTAAATGCATAATACCATATTAATTTAATACCATTAATATGGTATTATGCTTTGCCACTTTAACAACAAACCATAAATCTGCTTTTGCATTCAACTTTAAATAAAGTTTAACAGCTTAATTTTTTGCTGTTAAACTGCTAATTTGTATTATTTTAAATACAAAAAAACTGTATTGCTTCATTTAAGCTTTTCTTCAATGGTGGCTATGAGCATTTCCTGGAGAGTTTGTTCCTGTTGCAAGCAATATAGCTTTAGTTTGAAATACAAGTCATGCGGTATTTTAACCGTCACTTGACGAATTTTGGTTTTACCATCGGAAGGTTCTGAATTTTTGTTTTCCACCCATGCATCTATCTTTTTCATAGTTGCTTCTGAGTTTTGTGGTTTTTTTGGAAAAAGTGATTTTTTGTTTTCTGTCATAGGTTTTAATTATTTTTTATTGATTTTTACTAGAGGAAAAATTTAAAATTTCTGTAGTTAAGGCATTAATTTCTTCTGCAGCTTTACTTGGGTTTTCTACTACAGCAAGTCCGTGGCTTGCACTTTCAGCATAGGCAACAAAATCATGAATATGCGTTGACATTACTGGCAAACCGTAATTTGCTAAGCCATCTTCCACTTCGCGTCCCAAAACTGTATTTTTCTTTTTTTGATTAACAACAAAAGCTACTTGGATATTTCTAACTTCTGACAATGGCACACTAACTTCTTCAAAAAGTTTTACTATAGCGTCCGCCGCCCAAATGTCGTAGGGTGATGGTTGTACCGGAATTAGAACTAAATCACTAGCAACTATAGCTGATTTTGCTACATCAGCAACACGAGGGGGGCCATCTATGATGATATGGTCAAAGCTTTTAGCAAAACTGTGAATTTCCTTGTGAATTATTGGTTTTGTGATAGCAATGGTAGAAAATAACGCTTCCTTAGTCCTAATTGCCGCCCCATCCATTGCACTACATTGGGGATCTGCATCTATCAACAAAACTTTGTTGCCACGTAAGGCTAATGATGCGGCAATATTTGTAGCTAGTGTTGTTTTGCCTACACCGCCTTTTTGATTAATTAACGAAATGATCATATGTGTTTTTGAAGTTGGGTTGTTACTTGAATCCTGAATTAATTTAATGATACCGTTTTTAAAGATTTAAAGCAAGCTTAAAAAGCAGCTTTGCAGTAATGCAGAAAACTATAGTTAAAAAAATAAATAAGTGAATAAAAATGGCGATACAGAAATACAAAAGTTAAAATAAATGGTTATAAATTTTTAAAGTAAAATGTTTATCTAAAAATACAGTTTACTATTTTTCTGCTAAACTTCAAAACCATAAAAGCAAAATTACAGAAAATTTAATTTTTAGTTTTGCAGTAAAATGTTTATCTGCATTACTGCATTCATAATAACTTTAACACGCTTCTCGTCTTTTTAGGACGGGGTGCACGTCAATTCAATAGCAACAAAATTTCCTCTAATCTATAGCGTTTTTGCTGTAGCTGTCTAATTTTTTTGCATTTATCTATATTGGAGAGTTCAAAAAGTTGATAACCTGAATGTGTGGTCGTTGTAACTTTAAGCAACCCCATTTTCACCCAATAACGAATAGTAGCAATATTTTCATTAGCTTGTTTAGCCAAATCTCCGATTTTTAATAAACTATTAATATTCGTTAATTCTTCAGGTGGGTTTAAAATAGCTTTAAGGTAAATATTTAAAGAATGATTTACAGCCTGTAAAATCACCTGAATATAATCTTCTAAACTTCCACCTAATTGAGCTTTTTCTAATGATTTTATGTATTTTAATCTATTTTGAGGATAAATAATTGCCGCAGGATAACCATGCCTCATCAATATAAGATTCATAAGTAACCTTGCCGTACGGCCATTGCCATCAACAAAAGGATGGATACTAACCAATTTATAGTGTGCCATAGCTGCAAACATTACAGGATGTTCATTATTTTTTTGCAACCATTCATCAAATTCATCTAATAATTTTGGTAATTTTAAAGGATTTGGCATGATCACGATTGAACCCGATATTCTAACGGGTACATTCCTAATAACTCCGGCACCTGAGTCATCTATATTTTTTAGAATAATTTTATGCAAACTTAAGATATCATCTACAGATACCTGATCTTGCTTCACCATAATTTTAAGTAAATTAATAGCGTCTCTATGGTTGATGGCCTCAAGATGATCTTTCATGGACTTGCCCCCAACAGTTAAACCTTTTTCTAAAACTAGGGCAGTTTCATGTCGCGTTAGGGTGTTTCCCTCAATAGCATTACTAGAATAAGTCAGCTCAATTTCAAACCATTTTTCTAAATTCTGTAGTACTTCCATCGGAAATGGGCGTAATTTCTCCAGTTCTTCTTTAAGAGCTGTTATTTTTTCTAGTTTATACAACATATAGTAAACAATAAAGTGATGCTTTATAGTTTACTAAATTAAAACTAGATTTACAATTCAATTTTTGTAAAAATGTTCAAGTCCAATTCCCCTAACTTTGTCATGAACGTCATTTTTGAAATTAGAAAAACCTTGCTTTAGTTAAAGATTTAAAGATAGCTTTAAATCTTTAACTAAAGCTATAAAGAAATAAATTAATCTTTAAATAAAGCAAAAAAGATTGCTACAACGTCAAAAAAACACTATTTCTTCATTTTTTTTGCTAAAATTTTGGATAACTCAAACCAAAGAAGAAGCAGTGAATGATGGCATTATTATCGATAACCTTTAAAATCGATAATATCATAGTTTTGTATTTTCTAAGATGACTATGTTAAACTTTGTTATTATCGTATATTGAATTATTCGATAATAAGTGCTATACTATGCCTATTATCAAAAACAAAAGATGTTGAATGGATATAGAGCAATCACCAAGCGGTCAGATCATTAAAGCCTCTACAGGCTATAAAGCCTTTATTCCAGCATCTTTACCACCGAAACTTGAGTGGGATAGCGCACTTGTCTGCAGCTTATCGCGTGCTGATTTCTTGCTTGGAAAATTAGCTCGCGAAGGAAGTAGATTACCGAATCCACACCTTCTATTGCGTCCATTTATAACCAGAGAGGCTGTGTTATCCAGTAGAATAGAGGGCACTCAAGCAACTCTAGGTGAAATTCTAGCAGCAAATAGCGGCGTGAACGCAGGACGAAATCCAGATGATTTGCAGGAAGTTCAGAATTATATCAAGGCATTAGATTATGGAATCAAAAGATTAAAAGAATTACCCTTATCTTTGAGGCTCATCAAAGAAATTCATGGCTCTTTGATGCAGGGTGTACGAGGCTCTCATGCAGCACCTGGCCAATTTAGACGCACGCAAAATTGGATAGGTTCACCTGGGTGCACACTAAACACAGCGAAGTTTGTGCCTGTACCACCTGACTATTTGATGGATGCTTTAAGCGAATTAGAGAGTTTTTTGCATAACAGGCAGTTGCCACCTCTTATTCACATTGCTCTATGCCATTATCAATTTGAAGCCATCCACCCATTTTTGGATGGTAATGGACGTGTCGGACGACTCCTAATTACCTTGTTACTGATCGAACAAAAAATGCTTCCTTCACCTTTGTTGTATTTATCAGCATTCTTCGAGGCAACACGCGATGAATACTACCGACAGCTTTATAATGTAAGTAGAGATGGTTCGTGGCGCGACTGGCTTATCTATTTTCTTAATGGTGTTGCCGTTCAATCTGAAGATGTTTTGTCTAGGGCTGAACGTATCAATGAATTATTGCAGGCGTGGAAAATAATGGTGGCAATCAGTAGTTCATCAATTGCAGTAGATATTGTAGAGCGGCTTGCGGTTAATCCTTATGTAACGGTTAATAAAGTTTCTGAAGATTTAAGGGTCGCCTATAGCACCGCACAAAGAGGTATACAGAAACTTGAAGCAGCAAAAATTATTCAAAAAACTTCTGATAATAAGCGTGATAAAGTTTATTGTGCAACGGCAATACTCAGCATTTTAGAAGAGCCTACAAGAATTAACGCTTGACATCCGCCCCTTCTCTTTAGGGTGGGGTGGATGTGAAAAAACCTTACTTTATTTAAAGATTTAAAGATATATTTAAAGCTTCAACTGAAACAATAAAGAAATAAATCAATCTTTAAATAAAGTAATAAAGATTGCTACAACGTCAAAAAAACACTATTTCTTCAAAGAAAGAGTTTGCATCACTAGTAATACTTGTGTTACAATTGAAGGAAACTATAAAAATTGATAATGGCATCAATCAGATTAGACAAGAAGCTGGAAGCCCGTCTTGAACACTTGAGCTCAATGACGAATAGAACCAAAAGTTTTTACGTGAGGGAGTCGTTGTTGAAATATTTGGATGATATGGAAGACTTGTATCTTTCTCTAGAGAGAATAACAACGAAAAATAGAAAATTCTACTCTACAGAAGAGGTGCTAAAAAAACTCAAAAATGTATAGGATCGTTTGGGATGATTGCGCGCTAAAAGATTTAAAAAAAATTAACATAAACGATGCTACCCCAACGAGCGTAAGGCCCCGTCTCTTTAGGGCGGGGATATAAGCTCCACATATTAGCCAGAAAAAGGGTGTGACCTAAGTAAGAAAATAGGTTTTTCTGGCGTAGCTCTTTGCTTTAAATCTCAGTCTGGTCGATTTTGCCTTTCAATATAAAGCTTGATGATGTCGATGGGCGCACCGCCGCAAGAAGCAGCAAAATAGCTCGGTGACCACAACACTCCACGCCAGTAAGCATCATGTATTTCAGGATGTTTTTGTCTTAGCATTCTGCTTGAAACTCCTTTTAGGCTGTTCACGATTTTTGCTACATTGCTTGTTGGCGAATAATGCAAGAGCAGGTGCACATGATCCCTTTCGCCGTTGCATTCAACCAGTATCGTATCATTAGCCTCGCAAACCTTTTGAAAGATTTTTTGCAGTGACTGCAAAATTGCAGCAGTAAAGATTTCCCTTCGATATTTTGTGACAAAAACTAAATGCACGTGCAAATTAAAAACACAATGACGACCTTTGCGAATATTGTTTGACATATCTCCAATTTTGAGTTAATATATTAATAGACCTAATTGTAAAACATATCGTGAGAATAGTCAAAGCATTTCGTTTCAGATTAAAGACCAATGAAGAAGTTGAGGGTAAACTCAACTCTTTTTGTGGAGCCACTAGATTTGTTTGGAACAAAATTTTGGCTCTAAATTTAGCGAAATTGCAAATTCAGTATCATCTAAAAGCAGGTGAGAAATCAAAACTAATTTGGTACAACGAGATGTGTTTTTGGTTGACTCTTTGGAAAAGTTCTGAGCAATATAGTTTTTTGAAGGATTGTCCAGCTCAGGTTCTGCAGCAGAAGTTAAAAGACCTAGACAAAGCTTTTAGAGATGGTTTCGACAAAAAGCAAACTAACAAAAGACTGCCAACTTGGCGCAAAAAAGATCTGCACAATAGCTTTCGCTACCCACAAGGATTCAAAATCGATGGCAAGCGTATATATTTGCCAAGAATTGGTTGGGTGAATTTCTGCAAATCCCAAGAAATTGTCGGCAAGGCTAAAAATCTAACGATCAGCAAATCAGGTGGGCATTGGTATATTGCAGTTCAAACTGAATGTGTTGTTTCCAAGCCGCAGCATCAAAATAACAACAACTCTATTGCGATTGACCTTGGTGTGGCTTCTTTTGCCAGTTTGTCTGATGGTAGACAAATAGCCTCTCCAAGGCCTTTGAGTAAATATGCGACAAAACTAGCTCAAACTCAAAGAAGACTTGCAAAGAAAAAAAGGGCTTCAGCTAACCGCAAGAAGCTAGTTGTCAAATTATCCAAGTTGCATCAAAAGATTGCAAATATCCGCAAGGATTTCTTGCACAAACTCTCGACAGAGATCTGCAAAAACCACGCTAATATCTATGTTGAAGATTTGATTGTGACTAACATGTCTAAATCCGCCAAAGGCACTCTAGAAACACCAGGCAAAAACGTAAAAGCTAAATCCGGTTTGAACCGTGCCATTCTAGATCAAGGTTGGGGGGAGTTTAGACGTCAGTTAACCTACAAAGCTGCTTGGCTTGGTGGTAAAGTAATCTCGGTATCAGCTAAATATACAAGTCAAACCTGCTCGAATTGTGGGCATGTAGACAAAGCCAATCGAAAGAGTCAAGAAAAGTTTGCTTGCACAAGTTGCGGCTTTGAGAAAAACGCAGATTTGAATGCTGCGGCTAATATTTTGGCGAGCGGGCAGCTCGCATCAGCCTGTGGAGAGAATCGGTTGCGATCCTCTGTGAAGCAGGAACCCCAAAGAAAAATAGCCTAATTTTTTAGGCTAACTCTCTAGGAATCCTCGTCCTTCAGGGCGGGGTGGATGTCAAGAAGATTGTCACGAAAGTTGAAGCCTATTTGTCGTTGGAACCCAAAAAATTGGGGAAAATGCTTTCTGCTGAATTTAGTGGATTGTTTCGCTATAGATTTGGCAATTACAGGGTGATATATGAGATTTTTGACGAACAATTGAGAATAGTGGTTGTCAGGGTAGGACACCGCAGCAAGGTGTATGATTGACATCCATCTCACCATTTTTGAAATTAGAAAAACCTTGCTTTATTTAAAGATTTAAAGATATATTTAAAGCTTCAACTGAAACAATAAAGAAATAAATCAATCTTTAAATAAAGTAATAAAGATTGCTACAACGTCAAAAAAACACTATTTCTTCATTTTTTTCTGCTAAAATTTTAGTAGAAACCAAA
>JAIOYM010000046.1 GCA_021741085.1 Rickettsiaceae bacterium | reverse complement strand
GTGTTGTGGGTTGTTATATACACAATAAGGTTGTTGAAGGTGCTGGTAAAATTGCCACTTTGGTGTCTTTGGATTCTAATGGAGATAAAGCAATATTAGAAAGTCTTGCCCAAAATATAGCTATGCATATAACTGCTGCGAATAGTTTGTATTTAGAAAGAAGCGACATGCCGCCATCAGTTTTAGAAAAAGAGGAAGAAATATTTGTAGAGCAAAAGGATTGTGGCAGCGCTAACACTTAAAGCCCACCGAGTATCATATTGTTACAGCTTTGCCCCAGGTTAACTATTAGTCTTAGTGCAAGGCCTTTACCAAAGAAAAGACCTCATGCGACTAAAATCTATAACCCTCACTTCGTTTTAGGTTATAGCTAATATTTATTCTATGATTTCTAATTTGCTAAAGAAAAAAGCTAGTTCCCTTTCTGCTGATTCAAGCGAATCTGAACCATGTACAGAGTTGGCCTCTATATTTTCAGCAAATGCTTTTCTTATGGTCCCCTCTTCTGCTTGCGCTGGATTTGTGGCTCCCATAATCTTACGATTTTTAGCTACAGCATCTTCGCCTTTGAGAACTTGAACTATAACTGGTCCAGAAATCATATATTGCACTAGCCCATGAAAAAAAGATCTTTCTCTGTGCTCATAATAAAAGGCAGTAGCTTGCTCTGAAGAAAGACGTATTCTTTTTTGGGCAACAATAGTAAGACCAGCTTGTTCGAAATAACTATTAATTTGACCAGTTATGTTGCGTTTTGTAGCATCGGGTTTAATCATGGAAAAGGTATATTCAGTAGACATAATTTTTTATATATTTTAGTTATTCACTTTTTAATAATATTCGTATATCAACATTTGTCAAATTGTATTTATGATTTTTTATTTTATTATGAATTGAATAAAATATAGACTTTGTATTTTGACAAAGCTACTATTTAACTAATAAGCTAATTAATAATTTCATAATGATATTCTCCTTAAATTCATTTTATCTAGAGCAATATTTGCCAATCATATTATTTTTTGCTATTGCTATATCTTTAGTGCTAGTTATTATGATACTGCCACAATTATTGGCCCCTAAAGTATATAACAAAATAAAATTGGATCCATACGAATGTGGCTCTCAGCCAATAGATGATATATCAGGTAAATTTGATGTGAAATTTTATCTTGTTGCAATGCTATTTATAATCTTTGATCTGGAAATATCATTTTTAATACCTTGGGCAATAAGTCTAAAATCTATAGGTGCATTTGGATATTATTCCATGATGTGCTTTTTATCTTTATTGCTACTTGGTTTGGCGTATGAATGGAAAAAAGGAGCTCTAGAATGGTAAAATCTTGGCAAGAGCAAGACATAAATCTTAATTCAAATTTAAATAATGACGGCTACGTACTAGCTAAAGTAAATGACTTAGTGAACTGGGCAAGATGTAATTCTTTATGGCCACTCAGCTTTGGTCTTGCTTGCTGCGCGGTTGAAATGATGCAAGCAGCTTCCAGCCGTTATGATATGGAACGTTTTGGTATGCTATTTAGGGCAAGTCCAAGGCAGTCCGATCTTATGATAGTCGCAGGAACGCTTACGAATAAAATGGCGCCAGCTCTAAGAATGGTATACGACCAAATGACTGAACCTAAATGGGTTATTTCTATGGGAAGTTGCGCTAATGGAGGCGGATATTACCATTATTCTTATTCTACTGTTCGTGGATGTGACCAAATTATACCCGTTGATGTGTATGTTCCTGGTTGCCCACCTACTGCTGAAGCTTTGCTTTATGGCGTTACATTATTACAAAAAAAAATTAATCGTACTCAAGGAATAAAATCCACACAATGGAAATTGTAGAAACATTAATCTCAAAGCACAAACTGAAAGTATCTATAGTAGGCGGCCATATAATAGCACAGCCAGAGGAACTATTAACCATACTTTCTTTGTTGAAAACAGAACAAAATATTGCAGCAAAAATGTTGGTTGATATTTTTGCTGTAGATTTTCCTTCATTGCAGCATAGATTTGAAGTTGTTTATAGCTTGCTTAGCTTGAAATTTAATAAAAGATTTATCGTTAAAACCTATGTAACGGAAAATCAATCTATAGAATCTTTAGATTCAATATTTCCTAACGCAAACTGGTATGAGCGTGAAGTATTTGATATGTTTGGTATCGAGTTCGCAAATAGTCGAGATTTGAGAAGAATTTTAACAGATTACGGCTTTGAGGGACATCCTTTGCGTAAAGATTTTCCTCTAAGCGGCTACAGACAAGTAACTTACGATGAAGACTTAAAAAAAGTCGTATATGAAGATGTTAAGCTAGATCAGCAATATCGTAATTTTGACTTCCTTTCTCCTTGGCACCACGAATCTCAAATTTTACCAGGAGACGAAAAAGCCGATAGCGAAAAATAGTTATTTGCTACTTTCAATTTACTGCAACCGTTAAAAAAGCACCAATACTTCAATCCAACCAAGGATTTATTATTTGAATATTTACACTTACTCTGGAAATAAATTTTTTGCTTTAACAAGATCATTCTTACCCAATTCAATTAATTGTGATTTAAAGAATAGCTGAGCCCTTTTTTTATATATAGAAGCTGCATATTGATGATATTGCCGATGTTTGCTTTCAAGGTTTTTACAAGCTTGTTGAAAAAAATTCACCGCGTCAGCCTCTTGCTGGGAATATAATTTTAATAATCCTTTTGCAACCTGAACTCTATGAGAATTATAGTTAAGTTTTTCTAGTAATTTTTTAGCCTCCTGCGTTTTGAGCTCGTATAATTTAGTTATAATATCATCCAGAAGTTCTACTTCTTTAGGAGTATCATGAGGACCAACAGCAAAATTTAAAAAATCAGCTTCATATCTGTGATGTTTATCGTAGAGTAAAATTTCGTCTATATTACTCTCGAATCCATTTCTAAAATCTAAAGCTTGAATGTTGTAGTGATCTTGAAATATTGACTTCTCGAGATACTCATCTCTAGTATTTGCATCACTTTGATGATGATATATGTAAGCTAATAACAGATAACAAAAAGATTGTTCGAAATGAAAATAGCTATGGAATTTTTCGATATATCCAATAGCCTGAGTAATTTCACCAATCCCAACTTCTGAATTTGCGAGATAATAATTTACGTTGTTTTGTTTTGTTAATATTATATTTTGATCAATGTTAAGTATTATATATAAATCAAGTGTATTTTTTTGATCCATATAAACGCCGCCTTATATAAAAAAATGTGAATAATATTAAATGTACAAAGGTGCCTATAAATATAGTTTTTATGCCCAAAATAGGATAATTATTTAATTCAGTCAAAATACAAGCTAGTACTGTTACTATAACGCATATGATAAATTCCTTTGTAGATATTTTTATATCAAACAACAATCCTATTAATGGTATTACGATTACTGGAGACCAAGAACTGGATGCAAAAACTACCAAGTTTATGGGATTATCAAATATTAGAGCTAGCCATATAGCTAAAATTCCAAACAAAGCTGTAAAACACTGCGTAATAAATATCTCTATTTTAGTATTTTTAATAGGATATATTTTCCCAACTACGTCTTTCATTAGGCTTATTCCTAAAATATTTAAATCCGCCTCAGATGTAGACATAGCGGCCGCTAAAAAACCTATTATAGCTACCCCTTGCAAACCAATTGGAACTATTTCAGTTATTAAATGCAAAACAGGACTACCAGTAACTTTAATATCTGATGCATAATATATAGCCAATAATCCATTGATAGATATACATATTATGAAAATTGCATATATTACTGATTTTTGTATGATTGCTCTAGTAACTTGGGCGGAAGATTGCTGAGACATAATTCTTTGTATAAGAGTTGGGTAAAAACCCATAAGAGAAAGTGATAATATTGCTATTATTAGATCTTGCGTTATTTTATTGCCAGAAAATAAAGCATATTTTTCCACAGGTACAACCGAGATCAGCTCGGTTATACCTATCTCTCTTAATCCCATAATTGTAATTAAAGGAATGGCAATGACCATAGCAATAAATTGCACAAAATTTACTATTACTACAGACCTAAGCCCACCGAAAGATGTGTAAAAAATTACAACAATATAGCTTATAATGGTTGCGGCTAAAGGATTCCAACCCAAGAGATATTGAAAAATTTTGCCACTAACATTGATTTGTGCAGCTATATATCCCACAGAAACAATTACAACACTTATTCCAGCAATCACGCAACCTACTTGGCCGTAACTTTTACTAATTATATCTCCAACAGTGCTAAGACCTCTATATTGAAATAATTTTGGTACCACACATACAGCGATTAATATATCTATTGGTATTGTTGCAAGAAGGGCGTAGCTGTAAGCCAAATTATTATTATAAATATTTTCTACTAAACCAAAAGTTGTTCCACCCCCTACAGAACTAGAAAATATGGTGGCAACCAACATTAATTTTGGATTGTTTAATTTTCCTATTGAACTGTATTGCTTAAGATTTTTGTTACGTTTGTTATAAAGCCCAATAGCAGCTATTAGTAAAAAATAGAAAATTATAAAAATATTATCTATCATGTAGATTTAGTATGATTTATTTTTAAATGCGGTAAATGTTTTATTAACCATAAACTTGGCAAAGTAATTACTGTGGCTAAACACAAAAACACCTCCCAACCGCAATAAGAAACAATAATTCCAGAAACGCTAGGAAGTATTGATCTAGAAAGTCCCATCATGCTAGTTAAAAGCGAATATTGCGTACCGCGCCACTTCCCATAGCAAGATGCTGTAATTAAAGCCATATAAGCAGCCATACTCATACCCGCCGTAATACTTTCTGCAGCTATAGTAAAAAATAATAAAATCGTGTTTTTGCCCATAAAATATTGCACTATAAGCAGAGTGTGCGCTAGGCAATGGTATATTCCAAAATATAGCAACCCATCAGTTATAGTCATTTTTTGCATCATTTTGCTTGCGATAATGCTGCCTATCATCGTACCAATAGTACCACATAATTTACCCAAAGTAGCGATTTCAATATTAGAATATCCAAGATTTAACAAGAATGGATTTAGCATTTGAGCAATAATATCATCTGCTAATCTATACCAAACAAGGAAAACAAGTAGAATAGCCAATGACTTTACCCAAAAAGATTTACCACTATAATGGTGATTTGGGTCTTTATAGGCAGCCTCGGAAATATTTTCTTTGTTGTTATTCGCTTTGTTTTGCTGCAAATATAAAGTAATTGCACTAATTATTAACGAAAGGGCAGCCAACAAGAGGCCACTTAAATTGTAAATACTTCCCCAACTTACAAAATCTGATAAATATATTGCACCAGAGCCAGAAAAAACCATACCCATTCTATAGCCGAAATTATATACCCCTCCAGCGGTTCCATGCTCAGTAGTTTTTAAGATGTTAATCCGCAAATCCCCTAAAACTATATCTTGAGAAGCTGACAATAACGATATAATAAAGGAGCATATTGCTATTTCTAATAATTTCTTATCAGGTGCAAATGAGCCCAGCGTAAACAGACTCAATATTAATAAAAAATGTATTACACTTAAAATGATTATTTTTGACTTCGCTGCACGGAATTGATCAAAAAATGGTGCCCACAAAAATTTAATAGCATATGGCATGTTAGTTAGTGAGAATAAACCTATAACAGTAAGGTCTACCTTTTGACTAGCTAACCAAAAGTTCAATGTTCCCCCGGCAAGAAGTAAGGTAAATCCGCTGGTAAAACCCAAAATCCATATGTAAATAGACTTATTTGCGGCTAATATTTGTCTCATAAATTGAATTGAACTTCGTGGCGCGGACTAAGTTAAAAACTTACCACAGCCTTGATTGCTGGTCAACACAAGACTAAAAGGATGGTGTAAAATTAAAAGTCTGTCTATATTTTAAGATTTATTTTGCTGTAATATTATTAACTAAATAGAAATAAATCGTTTTTGGCTGCGAATAGATTGGTTGCATCGCTAACCTATATTTTGAAGTTAATTTAGTGAGTAGTAAAAAAACAAAAGAGCGCAAATATGTAAACATATTTTTAGAAAATGTGCTAATATTATTACGTAAAATAACTAACTATAAAATAATCTATTTTAACCCGATAGAGCATTGTATACAAACTGGATATAACATGTTTAATGAAATAATAAAATCTACTAAATTAGGTCAATCTGAACTTACAATAACTACTGGAAAAATTGCTCGCCAGTCTGATGGAGCAGTAATGGCTAGAATCGGCGACACTATTGTTCTATGTACCGTTGTGTTTGCAAAAAAAATTCAAGCTAGTGCAACATTTTTTCCTCTAACTGTACATTACAGAGAGATGGCATATGCAGCAGGCAAGGTGCCAGGCGGCTTTATAAAAAGAGAAGGTAAGGCTTCAGACAGAGAAATCTTAATTAGCAGACTTATCGATAGATCTATAAGACCTTTATTTTCCGAAAATTTTCGTAATGAAACACAAGTAATTTGCACTTTGCTATCTTATGACCCCGAACACTCACCTGATATTGTTGCTATGATTGGTACTTATGCAGCTCTTAGTATTTCGGGTATACCTAATTTGAAAAATATTGCCTCAGTAAGAGTCGGAAATATTGGTGGAGAATTTGTTTTGAATCCATCAGCTGCAGCTCTAACTAAAAGCTCTATGGATATAGTTATATCAGGTACACTAGATTCAATTTATATGGTTGAAGCAGGTGCTCATGAATCTAGCGAAGAAGATACTATTAAAGCAATTGAATTTGGACAAAGCTCCTTTAAAAATGTTATAGCTTTAATTGAGGAATTTAAAAATGCTGCCTCTAAAGACATTTATGCCAATAGCGCAACAAAATCAGAAGAGAATAATAGCTTGGAAGCTAACTTGAAAGAAAAATTTGGTGCTTTAATTTTAAAATCTTTTGACTTAGCGGGTAAAGATGAGCGAACACTAGAATATAACAAAATTTGGTCTTCTATATGCTTGGAATACAGCGAGATAGATCAAAATATTTTGGCCGATATTTTTGATAAAATTAAATCCGAAATTTTAGTTACAAAAATCTTTGAAACAAAAAAACGAATTGGCGGCAGAAATCTAGACGAAATAAGACAAATAGAATGTGAGGTAGGTTTATTACCAAGAGTTCATGGTTCTGCTTTATTTACACGAGGCGAAACTCAAAGTATTGGCACTATCACTTTAGGTACATCTAGTGATGAACAAATAATTGACAGTATTGAAGGTTCTTCTAGAGAACATTTTATGCTGCATTATATTTTCCCACCATATTCTGTTGGAGAAACTTCAGCTTTTAGAGCTCCAGGTAGAAGAGAGGTTGGGCATGGTCGCCTTGCGTGGAGAGCTATTTTAAATGCACTACCAAAACAAGGGGATTTTCCATACAGCATAAGAGCTGTATCTGAAATTACTGAATCAAATGGTTCTTCTTCTATGGCAACAGTTTGTAGTATCTCTTTAGCTTTGCTGAACGCAAATGTACCTATCAAAAACCCCGTTGCAGGTATAGCTATGGGTCTTTTAATGCGTGATAAAAAATATGTAATCTTATCCGATATTTTAGGTGATGAAGATTATTTGGGAGATATGGACTTTAAAGTTGCGGGAACTAAAAATGGTATCACAGCCCTGCAGATGGATATTAAGGTTGGTGGTATAAATGTAGATATTATTAAAGATGCTCTAGCTCAAGCTAAAACAGGAAGAATGCATATTTTAGATATCATGCACAAATCTTTAGAAAATAAATTACATGTTACTAGCAAGTTTGCACCAGTGATAGACGTGATGAAAATTTCTAAAGATAAAATACGTGACCTTATAGGTCCTGGTGGTAGAGTTATAAAGGAAATTTGCGAAAAAGCTTCTTGTAAAATAGATACTGCAGATGATGGTACTATCACAATCTCCGCTAGTAGCGCTATAGGTTTAGAAATAGCTAAAGACATGATTACAGCAGTAGCTTTTGATCCAAAAATAGGAGATATATTTGAAGGTACCGTAGTAAAAGTAGTGCCTGCAGGAGCATTTGTTAATTATATAGGATCTAAAGACGGCTTTTTGCACATTAGTGAAATAAGTAACCATAAAATTGAAAACATAAATAATTATTTGAAACAAGACCAGAAAGTTGAAGTTAAAGTAGTAGGTTTTGACAAAGGTAGAGTTAGACTTTCTATGAAACATAAAATTAAAACCGAAGATTCTGCTTTAATCAATACACGAACTGAAAACACTAAACATAACTCGCATAAAGACAATCAAATAGAGAAAGAAAAAGAATTAGATAACGATTCCAAACATCAGCTTGAAGAACAATCAACAGAAAGAAATAACATAGATAGACCTAAAAAAATAAGAAGAAATCCTCCTCCAAAGCAACAAAAGTCTGCTGATGATAATGGTGATAAAGCTCCCGCTCAAGAGACTGAAGGATTTATTTCTGAAACCAAGTATTTTAATTGAAATTAAAGAATCCTGCTTAAATACGATATATATTAATTTGTTTTATCTATATCGTATTATATTTTTGTGAATTAATTTCTTATGCCAAAAATTAAATGGGGTTATAACCAATGAACTGCAAACTAAATTTTACATCCGAAAATTTATATAAATTACTCTCAGTTCTAGGGGATAATAGCAGCATTCCTCCGCGCATAGTGGGTGGAGCTGTAAGAGTCATGCTATTAGATCGCATAGCTGTCGATATAGATATTGCTAC
>JAIOYM010000045.1 GCA_021741085.1 Rickettsiaceae bacterium | reverse complement strand
GAGCTAACTCCATCTTGGGCTACAAATTCGCTAATTCCCACATCTATAACTATCTGTCCTTTGGTAAAATATTCTTCTGTAAATTTCTTAGGACTTCCTACTGCGGTAACCACTATATCGGCACTACGAATAATCTTAGCCAAATTTTTTGTTTTACTGTGACATATAGTAACAGTAAAATCATTGTTCAGCAGTAGATTAACTAGAGGTTTGCCCACTATCATTGAACGCCCGATCACAACTACATGTTTATTTTTGCTGCTTGGAATTGTATTTATTAAGTGCAATATTCCTAAAGGCGTACATGGTATAAAAGCATCAGAGTCATTCAAATAGGCTCTACCTACATTAATTGGAGCAAAACCATCTACGTCTTTTTTAGGATCTATAGCTTCTATTATTTGCTGTTTATCCATATGTTTAGATATAGGCAATTGAACAATTATACCGTGGTTATTTTTGTCATCATTTAACTTCTTAATAATACCGAGCACCTCATCGGTTTTGGCATCTTTGGAAAATTTTACCACATCCACCAACACGCCGAGTTCTTTAGCTTTAACTTGCTTGTTTTTTACATACAATTTACTAGCTGGATCATCACCAACAAGAATTATAGTTAACTTAGGCGTAGTGCCCTTGTCTATAAGTTCTTGAGCCTTAATCTTTAATGTCTTCAAAAACTCCGCTGCTACCTTTTTTCCATCAATAATATTTAGCATTCATTTTTTCTTCCTTATCGTTATACTCAACATTTTTTTGTATCATAGAATATTTAGCAAAATAATATGTCATTACACACAAAATTAAAATTAAAAATGCAGTGACTAAATTTTTGTTTTGCTTATTCATGTTAATCTCATATTAAGTTGTTGAATTTTAAATATTTTGTACACCTTTCGTGGTAGAATATTGAAAATGTAATTCTTTGCCTTTAAAGACTTTACTGTAAGCATCGTGAGCTGCATAAGCGGCTTCAGCAAAACCTACAGAAATTAACTTTAATTTATGTGGGTAAGTTGCAATGTCGCCTACTGCATATATTCCCTTAACATTTGTACGGCAAAGTCCGTCTACCAATATTTTATTTTTCTGCAAAGTGATACCCCAATCTTGTATTGGACCTAATTTCATAGCTAAACCAAAAAATGCTAATAAAAAATCTACTTGTAAATTTTTTGTTTTATCGTCGAAATCTTTTACATCCAAAGATACCAATTTACCATTAGAACCATTAAGTCCTTCAAGTTGATACGGCACTACTAACTCTATTTTACCTAGCTGCACGAGCTCGTGTATCAAATTCAAAGTTACAGGTAAACATCTAAACTCTTTTCTTCTGTGAATAAGATATACTTTATTTGCTATATTAGCAATTTCAACAGCCCAGTCAGCAGCGCTATCTCCACCACCAGCAATTGCTACATTTTTACCCGTGAAAATCTTTTTATCCGAAATAGCATAAAAAACAGATTTATTTTCAAATTCTGCCAAAGCTTCCAAATAATCTGGCCTATTAGGCACAAAACAACCATTCCCAGCAGCGATTATTATAACTTTGCAAGTGATTTTTATGCCCTTGTTGGTATATACAACGAAATCATCATCAAGCTTATCTATGGTTGTAACTATTTGGCTCAAATGATATTTAGGCTCAAATTGATTTGCCTGCTCTAGAAGATTATCTATCAATTCTTGACCACTAACTTTTTTAAATGCAGGAATATCATATATTGGTTTCTCTGGATAAAGAGCACTACATTGTCCTCCCAATATATCTAGATTATCCACCACATGACATTTCATGCCTAAAATACCTGCTTGAAATACTGCGAATATACCCACCGGTCCAGCACCAACTATAACAATATCCGTATTATGTTCCATCTATTTACAAATAATATTTTTTCTTAATCTCACATAATTATATTGTTATATCTTGCTATTGCCAATGATTTTTATAGCTATTTATGTTTTGTTTACCAAAAAAAGGAAAATTCTTCAATCAAATCTTACAAACTATTAAGGATTGCCTAATTACTCCACCTCATTGACAACATAAAAGCTTTGAAATATGATTATAGATACTTAAATACACAAAAAACAAAAATGCGTTCATCCTCTTATTGTACTGCTGCATCATATAAAATCAAAGATCTAACTGAATATCTTATAACAAATGGCTCTGAGCCTCAAATTTTTGATAACGTAGTTCATATACAAAAAGAAAATAGAAATGTAGATTCCAGAAATATCGACATTTTTTACTTTCCATTTGGAACTATTATAATTTGGGGCGCAGAAGAATCTCAAGAAAAATTAATTTTGGAAGAATTACGTGTTTTTGAAACAGATCCCGCTGATCACATTGCTTCCGATTTTATTTACTTTCGTTATATAGAGAATGCCGAAAAAACTTATATAGACGAAGAAACGAACGAAATTATTTTGAATGACCATTCTGTGTTCACAAAATTCTCTATGTCCAATGCTTTTGCGCAATCTGTTAAATTGAGTATATTAGAACAATCTGTTAGCAAATTACTAGGTCAAGCTAGCCCTATACAGGAAGAACTAGCTAAAACAGGTACTATCTCCTTATCTAAAAAACAAATTTCCAAGCAAATCGGTGTATTATTTAGCGAGAGATATTCTATCAATCTACATAGTGATATATTAGATACTCCGGAATTTTTTTGGCGTCGCCCTAGTTACGAACCATTATATTTAATGACAGCAAAATTTCAAGATATACAACTTAGGCAGAACGTATTAAATCATAGACTGGATGTTATACACGAGCTTTATAGTTTACTTTCAAACGAATTAAATTATAAACATTCCACCAGACTTGAGTGGGTAATAATATTACTTATTGCCATAGAGGTTGTAATAGGCTTATCTAAGTGGTTTTAAATGTGAATAACAACCAAAATAGTTCACAAGATTTTGTTGGTTAAATTTTTACAGCCCAATCAAATGATTATTAACAACCCATAAATTTTTTTCTAGCTTTAACAATATTTCACCAAACAAAGATATACTACCTTCGTCAGAAAAATCTTCCAAATGCAATAAAGCAACCCTGATTAATTTTACTATAATTGAATAATCAGCTCTTAGGGTTTGCAACATTTCTATATCTGATAAGTTTTTAGAATTTTCTTCTATGGTTGCAAGCAACATAAATTCCTTGAAACTACTTGGCGCTCTTTGCCCAAGAGTTGAAATACGCTCTGCTAAATCGTCACAAATATCCAATAACTGCTTATATTGCTCTTCAAATAAACTGTGTAATGTTTTAAAGTAAATACCCTTAACATTCCAATGAAAATTTTGTGTTTTTAAAAATAACATATACGAATTCGCTAAAATTTTTGCAATTATTTCGGCGGAGGCTTGAGCATGGTTTGGTTGTAATCCTAAAAATTCTTTCATAACTTTTATTCCTATAAATAATTAATAAATAATCTCAACTAATAGTATACAAAACTGTGTTTTAATTAAAAGTAAAAATCTTCCAAATATCTTTGTTTTGAAGTTAAAAGTAGAAAAACTCTATGCACGAAGTTATTTTTCTTTTATGATTTAACTAAAATGCGAAATTATTTAGAACTATATGCATTCAGACGAAGATAAATTGTCAAAAAATCTTATTGTAAATTTTGGGCCACAACATCCTGCTATGCACGGTGTTTTAAGGTTGATTTTAGAAATGGATGGCGAAGTAATAAAAAGAGCTGATCCTCATATAGGCTTGCTTCATAGAGGCACCGAAAAATTAATAGAGCATAAAACTTATCTGCAAGCTGTGCCGTATTTTGATAGGCTAGATTACGCAGCTCCAATGTGTCAAGAACATGCTTTTGCTCTAGTCGTAGAAAAATTATTAAAATGTGAAGTTCCTATAAGAGCGCAATATATCAGGGTGCTATTTGCCGAGCTAACAAGAATATTAAACCACTTGCTTAATATAGGTTCTCAAGCTTTAGACATAGGGGCTACGTCACCATTATTATGGTTGTTTGAAGAGCGCGAGAAAATTATGGAGTTTTACGAAAGAGTTTCTGGCTCGCGCATGCATGCTAATTATTTTCGCCCAGGTGGTGTTGCAGCCGATTTGCCGGACGGTTTACTTGAAGATATTTCTCATTTTATAGAGCAGTTGCCCAAATATATAGCCGATACAGAAGGATTGCTGAATGACAACAGAATTTTCCGTCAAAGACTTATGGGTGTTGGAGTTATTTCTAAAGAAGATGCTGTTAATTGGGGCTTTTCTGGCCCACTACTTCGTGCTTCTGGGGTAGCTTGGGATTTGCGTAAAACTAATCCTTACGATATTTATGCAGAGCTAGATTTCAATATACCAATAACGCATAATGGAGATTGCTACGACCGATATCTAATAAGAGTAGCAGAGATATATGAATCCATCAAAATAATCAAGCAAGTAATTGCAAAAATGCCTCAAGGCTCAATAAAAACAGATGATCGTAAAATAACTCCACCGCCAAGAGCTGAAATAAAACAATCGATGGAGGCTTTGATACATCACTTCAAATTATTTTCAGAAGGTTATCATGTCGCGTCCGGAGAGGTATATCAAGCTGTTGAAGCTCCTAAAGGAGAATTTGGTGTCTACTTATACTCGGATGGCAGTAACAAACCTTACCGGTGCCGCCTTCGAGCGCCAGGATTTGCGCATTTACAAGCACTAGATTTTATGGCTAAAGATTCGCTAGTGGCGGATATAATTGCAATCATAGGAAGTTTAGATATAGTGTTTGGAGAAATTGATAGATAAACAAAAATAGGATAAATAATTTTAAATGACCAAAAATTTCTCATTCAATAAAGAAAATACCATAGCAATAGAACAAATCATCAAAAACTACCCCGAAGGTAGGCAGCGTAGCGCTATTTTACCCTTGCTGACTTTGGCTCAAAAGCAAAATGATGGATGGCTTCCCCTGTCAGCAATAGAACATGTAGCTAATATTCTACAAATGCCAGCTATTAGGGTTTATGAAGTAGCAAGTTTTTATAGCATGTTCAACTTAAAACCTGTTGGTAAATATCATCTGCAGATATGTGGCACAACGCCATGTTATTTAAGGGGTGCAGAAAAAATACGCAAAATTTGTGAAGAAAAGTTAAATATCAAATTAGGAGAAACAACTAAAGATAATCTATTTACGTTAAGCGAAGTAGAATGTTTGGGAGCCTGCACTGTGGCGCCAGTTATGCAGATAAATAATGAACAATATTATGAAAATTTAGACGAGGAAAAGCTAACAGAGCTTTTAAATAAACTCAAGGAGACTGGTTATGCTTAAAGACGAAGACAAAATATTCACCAACCTATCAGGCAATCTGGAAGTAACATTAAGCTCTGCAAAAAACCGGGGCGATTGGCATAATACTCAGGATATACTTAGCAAAGGCTCTGATTGGATTATTGAAGAAATTAAAAAATCAGGTCTACGCGGAAGGGGTGGAGCAGGATTTTCAACTGGTATGAAATGGTCTTTTATGCCAAAATCTGCCCCCAAACCGTCTTATTTAGTAGTAAATGCTGATGAATCTGAACCTGGAACCTGCAAAGATCGCAATATTTTAAGATATGAACCGCATAAATTGCTAGAAGGCTGCATTATCGCATCCAAAGCTATATCTGCGCATACATGTTTCATTTATATAAGGGGAGAATTTTTCTCAGAAGCTCAAATATTACAAGCAGCAATAGACGAATGCTACAAAGATGGTTTATTGGGCAAAAATGCATGCAGCTCGGGCTACGATATTGATATTATATTACATCGTGGAGCCGGCGCTTACATATGCGGTGAAGAAACGGCTTTACTTGAAAGCTTGGAAGGTAAAAAAGGCATGCCTAGACTAAAACCACCCTTCCCTGCTGGCGCTGGACTTTACGGTTGTCCAACAACTATTAATAACGTAGAAACTATAGCTGTTGTACCAACTATTCTAAAAAGAGGTAGTGCATGGTTTTCTAGCTTGGGTAAAGCAAATAACAGTGGAACTAAAATATTTTGTGTTTCTGGCCACGTGAACACCCCTTGTGTAGTCGAAGAAGAAATGGGTATTAGCCTGCGTGAATTAATAGAAAAATACGGCGGCGGTGTTATTGGAGGTTGGGACAATATTAAGGCCGTAATCCCAGGAGGATCTTCTGTGCCTTTACTACCTAAAGATCTGTGCGAAACAGCAACTATGGATTTTGATAATTTAAGATCTCTTGGATCTGGCCTTGGTACTGGCGGCGTTATTGTAATGGATAAATCAACTGATATAATTTATGCAATAGCAAGACTTAGTAAATTTTATATGCATGAATCTTGTGGCCAATGTACTCCTTGTAGAGAGGGCACTGGATGGATGTGGAGAATGATGATGAGATTAGTCCAAGGTAATGCTAAAGTAGAAGAGATTGATAAATTACTAACCGTTACCAAGGAGATTGAAGGCAATACTATATGCGCACTTGGGGATGCAGCAGCTTGGCCTATTCAAGGCCTCATCAGGCATTTTCGTCATGAAATAGAAGCCAGGATAATGGCTAGCGCATGAGAGAAAAAGCTGCTGAAGGGGATAATTGAAGTTTGAAGCACAACAGAGTTATTGCTATAAAATAAGTAACATCCCCCTAACAGTAATGCTAAAAGAGTCGTACGGCCTTTCTAGGCTTTAATCGTACAAAATATATTACAATTCCTCTGTTGAGCTTATCTCTTGTCCTGTTATTGATACTCTTCCGTCATAATCTTTTGAATAGCCAGAATCTGCAGAAGTGCTATCATAATCTATATGTTCGCTTTTATGAGCATTTTGTTCCTTGAATAATTCAAGCTCTTTAACTTTAACTTTAACTTTATACACAAGCAAAGTTTTGCCCTCATTATCTGTTGTATTTATTAATAAATTTACATTAGAACCTTTAGCTGACAAAAACTCAAGCATTTCTTTATCTCCCAAAATTTTGTCATTTACCAAAAGATTTCCATTATATAAATCTCCTTTTCCTTTATTTATATCAGCACCAAATTCTAACAACAATTTAACTATTTCCTTATTTTTATCCTTAATAGCATAGGTAAGGGCAGTCTCGGCAGAATTATTACTCATATTTACATCAGCACCGTTATCTAACAATACTTTAACCACCCCTACATTTTTAAAGAGAATGGCATTCATAAGCGCTGTTACCCCATATTCATCTATTGTATTTACATCAACGCCTTCATCTAACAATGATTTAACCATTTGTTCATTTCCATCTCTAACTGCCTTAAGCAACTCATGACGGAAATCACTATTTGTAATATTTTTTGACATAATATCCCTTAAGTTTATTTTATTGATTATTGTTAACTTTGGGTATTTAAGTTAATGGACTATAACATATATGTAAGATTCATGTCAATAGAAAATGTTAACTAAAAGTAGTGAAATGTAATTATTCGGATTTTCTATATACCACTAAAATGATTTTTAGGTAGAGTTTTCAAGAGGCTTTTAAAATTATAGTTGAGGATAAGGAGTTTTTTGTATAATCTCCTATTTACACGTAATTTTGGCATTAGTAATAGTACTTTTTACCAAATAAGTCTAGTAAAATATGCACTTCTCCTTCGCAAGAGCTGTCTTGTTCTTTTAATAACACCATCTATTCAGAGTCATCGCCACCATTTTGAGGGGAACTTTCTTTGCTAGATCCCTTAGGAGGTAATGCATCAGGTGGTGTTTTTACAATTCTTCTAAGCCTTACCTCATCATTCAATCTTACTGGCGCGGCTGGTTTAGTGTCATCATCCAAAATTGTCGATATTTTAGGACTTAAACTTTCAGGTTCATCTTGAGCTAAATTAGATGCCGCATAGGAAGCTTCAACAGCCGATTCAATCCCCTCAATAAAATCTTGTTGCTTGCGAATTTTGTCTGTCACTTTAACTAATTCTTCTACTGCCCCTTCAGCTGTTGGTGGCGTTACATTTAAAAGTGTAGCTTCAGTTAACACTTGACTCAAATCAGATTGTACTGAATTTTTTCTAACTCGATATTCATCTGCATCTCTTTCAGAAGGCCCCTCTTTTTCCTTACCCTCTCTTTCTAATAACTCTGGGGTATTTTGATCATACGCAGCTTTCGTTCCAGATGGCACGAAATCACCAAATCTACTCTCTATTAAATCTTGATCCAAAAATTGAGGATTTAGCATTCTATCGACGCTACCTGCAAATTTCACATCATCTTTATTCCCTGCTGGTTTTGGTATTGAACTCTTGCCATCAAGGTCACCATCAACTTTATTCCCCGCTGGTTTTGATATTGAACTCTTGCCATCAAGGTCACCATCAACTTTATTCCTCGCTGGTTTTGGTATTGAACTCTTGCCATCAAGGTCACCATCAACTTTAGCAGCAAGCTTATCACGATATTGTCCAAAAACTTCATCAATTTGACGTTTACGATCCTCGTTAAAGTTAACCAAATCGCTAATTCGTTTAAACTCTTGTTCTGTTTTTTCTCTTTCCTCTCTTATGCCCTTTGGTGCAGCTTTTTCACCAACATCCAGCGCCTCATAAGATTCACGTTTGCCTGATAATTTTTGCAATTCATCCAAATATTTTTTACTATCTTTTAAATATTTATCTTGCTGCAAAGTTGCTTTGTATTTAGCGTCTAATTGCTGTAATTTTTCTTGAGCTATTTCTCTAGTCATGTCTTCACTCATATATCTTGAACCAAGTATAATCTTATCTTTGCTCAGATCGGAATGAATACTGTAATTTAATTTTTGTTTTTCTAATTCAAGAATTTCTGCATAGTTTTTGTTTTTATCTAGTCCTTTTAATCTTCCAAACATACTACTTTGATCAGCCTCTAAAGCGTCAATTCTTTTTTGCAACTCTTTTGATTCCAATTTTAGTTTATCCTCTACGAGTTGTTCTTTTTTTGTTCTAAATCTTTCATCACCAGAAACATATTCACTCATATTTTTAGGTTCTATAGGAGACTTAGCTTCTACCTTGGTTTTTTCTATTTCCCTATATCTTTTGGCATAATCTTCTTGGAATTCTCTTAATTTTTGAGCTTCACCAATTTTATCTACAAAACTTTTACCATCTAAAGCAGCTCTACCTTCTTTATCTAATA
>JAIOYM010000044.1 GCA_021741085.1 Rickettsiaceae bacterium | reverse complement strand
TTTTATCTATATCGTATTATATTTTTGTGAATTAATTTCTTATGCCAAAAATTAAATGGGTTTATAACCAATGAACTCCAAACTAAATTTTACATCCGAAAATTTATATAAATTACTCTCAGTTCTAAGGGATAATAGCAGCATTCCTCCGCGCATAGTGGGTGGAGCTGTAAGAGACATGCTATTAGATCGCAAAGCTGTCGATATAGATATTGCTACCGCCATAATTCCCGAAGAAGTATTAATGATTTTGCACAAAAATAATATACATGCTGTTCCAACTGGTATTAAATTTGGCACTGTAACCGCCGTCTTTCCTGGCGAACATTTTGAAATTACTACTCTAAGGGAAGATATAGAATGTGATGGTAGGTGGGTTAATGTTTCGTATACAGATGATTTTGAAAAAGATGCTCAACGGCGTGATTTTACAATAAACGCTCTAAGTTACGAGCCTTATGAAAACAAATTATATGATTATTTTGGAGGTCTTAGTCATCTTGAAAATAAAAAAGTTGTTTTTATCGGCAACGCCGCAAGCCGTATTTTAGAAGATTATTTACGAATTTTGCGTTTTTTTCGTTTCAGTATAAGATATGCAAACAAACTAGATGAGGATGGTTTCGCTACTTGTTGCGCTTATAAAGAATATTTGCTTAAGCTTTCAAAAGAACGCATTACTTCAGAAATAGATAAAATTATTAGCCTACCAGAAGCTTATAAATTTTTATCCAAAATAGTTGAAGGTGGCATATTTGAAGTATTAATTCCAAAACATCACATAAACGTACATAATTTAGAAAGAGCTAATGATATCTTTAAAACTTACCCTGAACGCAATATTAGTATAGAGGGTTTTTATGCGCTTTTACTGTGCCAACAAACAAAACCTGTCCACAAAGACATATTGCAAAATTTTCGTTTTAGTAATAAAAGTCATAAAAAAATACTGCAGTTTTTGAACATGCTATCAATAACAAATATCGATATATTAATAAGCCAGATAAAAAGCATTTGTTATGAATATCCAACTATAACCCAAGAATTACTGACTTGTTGTTATATTAATCAACAATTTTCTGAAGAAATTTTCTTAGATTTATCTAGGCAATTATCAATGCCAGCACCAATATTTCCAATCACAGCCAAAATGCTTATGGATATAGGCTATGAAGGAAGGGAGCTTGGGGCGGCTTTGAATAAGCTTCGCGCCTTATGGCAACAAAGCGATTATAAAAAGACAACAGAAGAGCTATTGGCTATTTGCAAGGAGTTGTAGTGTAATCGACGCGTGGCGCTGCAGAAAATTACAATTCAAGCTTTATATATTTTTTAACCATCCTTTCTATCGAATGGTTAAATTCTACATCGCTATTTGCATAATCTTTTATATCTATCCATCTAAGCTCGTTAGATTCCTCATTTTGGTTAAACGTGTCATTACCCGCGGTTTTTAATAAAAAGCGAATATCATAATGGTAGTGCTCTTTTTCTTTTGCGTTGGCTGGAATTAAGTGCACATCTATATCATATATGTCTAAGGTAATTGGTATAATTTCAGCTATACCCGACTCTTCAATAGTTTCACGAATAGCCACTTGCAATAGATCGCTACTACCATCACAGTGACCACCAGGCTGAAACCACTGATCTAATTTTTTGTGGTGCATAAGTAGAAACTTAGTGCGGTCGGAATTTAATAAAAATCCTGAAGCTGTAAAGTGACCCACATCATTTATTCTATGATATGGAAGTTGTGCACTGTCTAAAAAGTTTAATATTTGACTTTTGTAAAGTTCTTCTTCCGCAAATATACTAGTGTAATTTTGCAATTGTGTTTTAATGTCCATTCTTTATCTGTAGTTATTATGATTATTTATATTATACTCTCAAAGATAAATTTTAAAAGTTTTAAAAATTTTATCCTTATCTATACTTACTAAAAAAATTTTGCTATAATTATATTTGCCTTAGGCTATAGCGATAAACACCATTTGAAATAAAGAATATGGACTCGGGGGCAGTACCCGACGCCTCCACCAAATTTATAACACAAAAATCTGGGGGCGAATAGCTTCGACATATCTGGTAAAGAAATGACTTTTGCTCGTGATGATACCTGCGTACTTTTAGCTTAATTGCTTGAAGTTAATGGGTCGAAAACAATAAACGACAACGATAATGAACGTTTCGCGATGGCTGCCTAATAAGCAGCTGTTAGGGGCTTGGGGCCTGCCTTTCAACAGAAAGGCCTCGTTATAAAATATTTCTCAGTTTATAAAATTAAAAAGAATATGACGCCTAAATATAACTACAACTCTCTTATAGACAATGCAATGAGAGGGGTTATTAAAGAAGTTCTGCTCGAAGTTCAAAAATATGGATTAATTGATAATCACCATTTTTTTATTACCTTTAATTGCAACCATAAAGATGTGCAAATTTCACCTAGAATGAAAGCGAAATATCCTGAAGAGTTAGTAATTGTACTTCAGTATCAATTTGAAGATTTAACTGTAGCTGAAAATGGTTTCGGAGTTACATTGCGTTTTGGTGGAATAAAAGAACATGTTTACATACCATTGGCAGCAATAAAAACTTTTTCAGACCCTAGCGTGCATTTTGTTTTAGACTTTAGTAATGAAGATGATTTAGAATCTGTTGTAGAGTCGCAAGAATTTGAAAAGAATTATTCAGCAGCTGATAAAATTGAAACCGACGGAAATATCATTGATATTTCAGAAATAATAAAACAAAGAAGCGGTGGTAACTAACTATTTAAGCCACTTCTCAAGAAAACAAGATATATAAGAATATAAATGACATCGCCTAAAATAACTATATATACGGATGGGGCTTGTTCGGGTAATCCAGGATATGGTGGATGGGCCGTATACTATCTTTATGATAATATAGGTAAATTATGTCATGGTAATGAAAAACTTACTACCAACAACAGAATGGAGTTAATTGCTGTAATCAAAGCACTTGCGGGTCTTAAAAAACATAGTAATGTGGTTGTATATACAGATAGTACCTATGTAAAAGAAGGTATAACTAAATGGATACAAAGCTGGATGGCAAACAACTGGCGTACAAGCTCTAAAAAAGAAGTGAAAAATATAGACTTATGGCAAGAACTACTTGTTTTAGAAAAAAAACATGTTGTTCAGTGGCATTGGATTAGAGCTCACACAGAAAGTAAGGATGCTAATAGTATAGGTAATTCTATAGTTGATGACTTATCCGTTCAATCAAGGAAATTGGTATGCAAATAATTCAAAAGATTTTTATCAAAGCTACATCTAAATTAGTTGGCCATGATGCATTTGGAAATGATTACTATCAATCTAAATATTACAAAAATCATTTAGGTCAATTTAGACGTTATGTTATCTATAAAGCAGGTATCGATGTATCCTCTCCGAATCCTTTGTGGAATTCTTGGCTTCATCATATGATTTCGCTGGAAGAAATGCAAAGCGTAAAAATTCACTCATGGGGTAAAGTTTACCAAGAAAATCAAACGGGCACAAAGCAAAGATATTCTCCAACCACCAAAGTGCCAGATGTTTCTGCAGCTCAAGGTTACGAAGCCTGGAAACCCTAATCTTTGCAAGATCCATATCCTATATATTATATATTTTATGTTAATAAACAGCTCTTTACCTAAAATCGTTTTGGCGATTCTAGCAGTTGTATTTTTGCTAGCTTTATATGGATTTTTGATATTATATTCCGCAAGTAGTGGATCGGATAATTATTGGCTAGGAAAACAAGTTATTATCTCTATATTTTTTCTAGCAATAAGTTTTCTATTAGTTTCAACGGACACTAAAATTATTTATAATTTAACTTATCCTTTTTTTATTATAAATCTTCTGTTATTGCTTTTGGTGTATAAATTTGGTCATTCGGCAATGGGAGCTACAAGATGGATAAATATATTTGGCTTAAAAATTCAACCCTCGGAATTATGCAAAATATCAATATTATTATTTCTAGCAAGATATTTTCATGATCTTAAAATTCAAAATAGACTTGGACTCAGGCATGTTATTCTGCCGATCATTATTTGCGCTATTCCCATATTTTTTATATTAATTCAGCCAGATTTAGGCACGGCAATAATAACAGCAGCTCTAACTGTAACCTTAATATTTATAGTTGGCTTTGACATAAAATATTTTGTAGCGTCTTTTGTGTTATTGGCTTTAGCATTGCCAATATTATGGCAAAAGCTTCATACTTATCAAAAACAGAGACTATTAACGTTTCTCAATCCTGAACTAGATTTATTGGGAGCTGGATATAATATACATCAATCCAAAATAGCTATTGGTTCTGGCGGATTTTGGGGCAAAGGCTTAATTCAAGGATCTCAAAGTCATTTGAGTTTTTTGCCAGAATTTCATACAGATTTTGCTTTTGCGCTACTTGCTGAAGAATTGGGTTTTGTTGGAGTTACTATATTAATTTTACTATATTTAACTCTAATATCGCTATATTTTATAGTGGCATTTAATTGTGCTAATATTTTTGGAAAAATATTAGTTATGGGTACTGCTACGATGTTGTTTTTACACTGCTTTATAAATATTGCTATGGTTATGGGTATGATGCCTGTAGTTGGCGTTCCCCTGCCCTTTATATCATACGGTGGAACAATGACGGCAGTAATGCTAATTTCTACAGCCCTTGTAATTAATGTCGCGGTAAATAGTTCACAAAAATTTTAGCTCAATGTTTAAATGCAAAAAAATAGCTCTACTACTAATTTACTCAGCTTTAGTTTTGCTATTTTTATCGCTTGCATTTTGGCAAATACAACGCTTTCAATTTAAACTTGAACTTAATAATAATGTTGCAGAATCTGAAGAAATAACTGATGAAAAGCAATTTATTAATTTTCCTTATAAGCTAGCAAATGTCGGAGGTGAATTTATTAAGAAATATATTTTTGTCTATAAAACATTCGGAGATTCTCTTGCAAAGCAACCCGTCTCTTTGCGCATGCTATTAATGCCTTTTAGATTGAATGGTGGCAAAATAATACTCTTATCTCCAGGATGGTTGCTTAAAGAAAATATTGATGAAATTCCGCCTCAATTATTTACTAGAAAATATAATATCTCAGCACGGATTCTTCCTAATGAAAAAAAACCGCTTTTTATAAATTCTTACAGCCCTAATGAAAACCTTTGGCTTGTCGCTGATTTGCCAGCAATTAGCAAAGTTATAGCGAGTGAAATAAAACAAGTGGAAATTGAAACCGCCTATTATCTAATTGCCGCTGATACTAACGCTCATTTTAATGGCATATTTAATCAAATAAAATTATCTAATATTCGTAATCTAAATATTTATCATCACTTGGGATATGCTATAACTTGGCTTGGTTTTGCATTGGTTGTAGTAGTAATGGGAAGATATAGTATGAAATAATTTTGTTATTAATAATCAAGCATTTTTAAATCTCCTGTCGGTGCAAAAACCTAAAAAAAACAAGATACGCAATAATTACCATTTTATTGCTTCTAATTAATTATCTTTGTTGACTTGAAGTTTTTTGAGTGATAGTTTTTATAAGATACATTAACTCTAGTTAATATATAAAACTAAGTACGTTAATGATGTATAGTTAATATAAATTAAACTATTTCGATTAAATAGTAAATTTATTTTGCTTAACGAAAAACAATGTATAACAAATAAATCAGGAGGGCATTATGCCAGAAGATATAAAGCAAATGACTAGATTATTATTTACCGCTGTTATGCGTGGCGATTCAGAAAAAGTTGCATCGCTCTTAGCCGCTGGCGCTGATATAAATGCAAGGGATAAATATGAGGCAACAGTCCTTATGTATACCGCTAAAAATGGAAATGTAGACATAGCTAAATTGTTGTTAGCTAATGGCGCTGATGTAAATGCAGAAAATAAATATAAGGCAACTGCTCTTATATATGCCGCTGAAAGTGGAAATGTAGATATAGCTAAATTGTTGTTAGCTAATGGCGCTGATATAAATGCAAGGGATAAATATGAGGCAACAGTCCTTATGTATACCGCTAAAAATGGAAATGTAGACATAGCTACATTGTTGTTAGCTAATGGTGCTGATGTAAATTCTGTAGATAAACATGGGGCAACTGCTCTTATATATGCCGCTTACCATGCAAATGTAGATATAGCTAAATTGTTGTTAGATAATGGCGCTGATGTAAATGCTAGAGATAAATATAGAGTAACAGCTCTTATGAATACCGCTAAAAGTGGAAATGTAGACATAGCTACATTATTGTTAGCTAATGGCGCTGATGTAAATGCAGCAGATGAAAATGGGGCAGCAGCTCTTATGTATGCCGCTAAAAGTGGAAATGTAAATATAGCTAAATTGTTGTTAGCTAATGGCGCTGACGTAAATGCAGAAAATAAATATGATGCAACAGCTCTTATGTATGCCACTAATCATAGAAGTGTAGATATAGCTAAATTGTTGTTAGATAATGGCGCTGACGTAAATGTAGTAGATAAAGATGGGGCAACAGTCCTTATGTATGTCGCTAAAAGTGGAAATGTAAATATAGCTAAATTGTTGTTAGCTAATGGCGCTAATGTAAATGTAGGAGATAAAAATGGAGCAACAGCTCTTCTGAATGCCGCTAAAAGTGGAAATGTAGACATAGCTAAATTGTTGTTAGATAATGGCGCTGATGTAAATGCAGGAGATCAGAAAGTTCTACCTTTTCTTAAAACGGCGCTGAATATCGTAAAAGTAAGGATAGTTGAAATGATTAAACCATTTTGGTATAAAGATACTGATGTAAATTCAGTAGATACTAGCACTGCTTATGGTTCTGTAGTAGTAATAAGTGGAAAAGTTGAGCAAAACTTAGAGGAACTTTAATAACTTTGTACTATGAAACTTTGCAAAGAGCGCAATTGTATAGGTTCAGCAAATCGGTTACAAGATTAGTGTGGTGATCCAGTTATTAACTTCTTTTAAATATGTATGGAAAGAGTCGGTTGTCCTGGATTGCCACGCTCTTAAAAGAGCAGGCTCATTGAGTATTCTATTATTATGGTTTCCCCTGAGTTAACTATTATTGCAGCAAGAGCCCTTTGCCAGGGCAAAGAGCGCATGGGACTTTACCGCATTACCGCTAGAGGGTTTTGCTTCTTCTTTTATATTTACAATTGCCGGAATGCCTATCAGTCTTAGGAGTTTGTCATCACGAGCGTGAGCTTTGCGAACTAGCGTGGTGATCCAGTTATTAACTTCTTTTGAAAATTGTATGTTGAAGAGTCATTTGTCCTGGATTGCCACGCTCTTAGCAGAGCAGGCTCATTGAGTATTCTATTATTATGGTTTCCCCTGAGTTAACTATTATTGTAGTGGAAGCCCTTTGCCAGGGCAAAGAGCGCATGGGACTTTACCGCATTACCGCTAGAGGATGTTGCTACGTTCTTAACAGAGTCCACATTCCAACAAATTACAACACTCCCTCGAAAATTTACTCTCTATCCCCCCACATTCCTCCAACAACACTCCCTCGAAAATTCACCCCCTCCTATCTAACTTTCTCCATGTTTGTGCGCCCAACCTTTAGTTGAATATATATGTAGAAGAGTTGTTTGTCCTGGATTGCCACGCTTTGTAAGCTCGCAATGACACTTGCGCGTTACCGCTAGAGGATGTTGCCACACTCTTAACAGAACCCTCATCCCAACACATCCCCACAAATTTATCCTCTATCTCCACATAAATTTATCCTCTATCTCCCTACATTCCACCTCCCTACCTAACTTTCCCATGTTTGCGCGCCCAACCGTTAGTTGAATATATATTTAAAAGAGTTGTTTATGCTGGGTTGCCACGCTCTTAAAAGAGCAGGCTCATTGAGTATTCTATTATTATGGTTTCCCCTGAGTTAACTATTATTGCAGCAAGAGCCCTTTGCCAGGGCAAAGAGCGCATGGGACTTTACCGCATTACCGCTAGAGGATGTTGCTTCTTTTATAATAGAATTGCTTGAATGCCTAACAGTCATAGGAGTTTGTCATCACGAGCGTGAGCTTGCGAACCAGCGTGGTGATCCAGTTATTAACTTCTTTTTAAATATGTATTTAGAAGAGTTGTTTTTCCTGGATTGCCACGCTTTACAAGCTCGCAATGACGTATTTCTATAACCGCTAGAGGATGTTGCCACACTCTTAACAGAACCCTCATCCCAACAAATTCGAACGCATCCCCACAAATTTATCCCTATCTCCCCTCAAGTGCACAATCTATCTCTCTACAAAATTCCCAACTCCAACCTAACTTTCCTCATGTTTACGCGCCCAACCATTAGTTGAATATATATAGAAGAGTCGGTTGTCCTGGATTGCCACGCTTTGTAAGCTCGCAATGACGCTTCTACGTTACCGCTAGAGGATGTTACTGCTCTTTATATTAGAATTGCCGTAATGCCTATCAGTCGTAGGAGTGTGTCATCACGAGCTAGTGCCTACAAGCACTAGCGTGGTGATCCAGTTATTAACTTCTTTCTTTTTTAAAATTGTATAGAAGAGTCGTTTTTCCTGGATTGCCACGCTTTGCAAGCTCGCAATGACACTTCTGTATTACCGCTAGAGGATGTTGCTTCTCTTTATATGTACGAGAGAGTTGTTTGCCCTGGATTGCCACGCTTTGCAAGCTCGCAATGACGCTATAACGTTACCGCTAGAGGATTTTACTGCTATATTAAAAGGGGCTGGAATGTCTATAAGTCATAGATTCGTGTCATCACGAGCGTGAGCTTGCGAACTAGCGTGGTGATCCAGTTATTAACTTCTTTTAAAAATTGTATTGAAGGAGTTGTTTATCCTGGATTGCCACGTTTGTTCGCAAGCTCACACTCGCAATGACGCTTCTGCGTTACCGCTAGAGGATGTTGCCACGCTCTTAACAGACCCCTCATTCCAACAAATTCGAACGCATCCCCACAAATTTATCCCTATCTCCCCTCAAGTGCACAATCTATCTCTCTACAAAATTCCCAACTCCAACCTAACTTTCCTCATGTTTACGCGCCCAACCTATAGTTGTATATGTATGGAAGGAGTCGGTTGTCCTGGATTGCCACGCTTTGCAAGCTCGCAATTGTATAGGTTCAACAAATCGGTTACAAGATTAGTGTGGATATGTGTAGAATTTTTAAAAAATTATGCACATATCCTCACTAACAACAACATCAAGCAATCATGTGTACAGGTATTTTATTCTTAATACCTTGATGCATACGATGCTCGTTATAATACACTACATATCCGGTAATATAGTGTCTGAATTCCTCTAAAGTTTCAAACTCTTCTCCAC
>JAIOYM010000043.1 GCA_021741085.1 Rickettsiaceae bacterium | reverse complement strand
AATTATACCAAAATAAAATAAAAATAATAATTAATAATGATATATACAAAACTCGATTTTGAGTATTTAATATATATCTCATAATATAATTAATTACAAAAGGAGAACATATTAATACAGAAAATATAGGAAGGTCTGAAAGTGCGGCATACATTAAACGCGTATTAGGTAGAACTAATAAAATTAAACTTAATCCAGAACTGATTAAAAAACTTAATCTGTTTCCATTACAGAATCGATTTATATATATTAATGTTGAATATAAAATTATGAAATATATCATGTATGAATATATTTTATTATAATTATTATTAATAATATTAGAAAAAAATAATTCAGGCAACAAACTTAGATTAGGCATCAAATCAGTAGATAACCCCTGTAAGGGATTGACTGCAAAATTAAATATATTAAAATTAAAAAAAGATAATGCTCTCGCAGTTTCAATTACAAATAATCCATCGTAATATTTATAAAATGCATTTTCATTAAAATAGAAGTAAACAGCTAATAACACTAGATGTAAAAGTAGCGTATAAAAATAAAAAAAAGTCTTTTCATTCTTAATAATTTTCATAAATGAGAACGTGGCTAATTCCTAAATCTTAATTGCAGTGTGCAATTACGAGCTGATCGCAATTTATGAGAAACGCTTGCGTATGCACAATAGCCTTAATGATATTGTACAATTTTGAGCTTATCCATATTTGAAAACCTTCAATAAATCAGCTAATTTCAACGCGATTACTAAAACATTCAGAACGTGAATATATCCATCCTTTTGTGATGAATACTGTTACCGTACTGACGTAAATATTATTAATTTTGTAAAAATTTTTATATTTTAACAGCAATTTTTCCTTTAATATTATCCCGATAATAAAGTTTATCTAAGTATCTAGGAATTTCTTCAAATTGAATAACTGTTTCTGATTCTACTTTTATAAGATTATTAAGAACAAGATCATTAGCTAATTTGGCTTCATTTATATTGGCAAAATGAGAGCCAATAATTGTTTTGAGTTCCATCCATAAATATCTCAAATCGATTGTAGATAAATAACCAGAAGATGCAGCGCATGTTACAACACGCCCACCTCTCTTTAGAAGATAAACTGAGAATCCTAGTGTATCCTTTCCTATATGCTCAAATACAACATCAATTTGCGCTTTTATCAAATAATTTATTTTTATTTTTAATTTATGCCAAAATATATAATTTGGTTTATCATTTTCCAACATAAAACTATCTTCATATTCATCTAAATTAATAACAAAAGTAGCTCCTAATTTTTTACAATAGGTTTCTTTATCTTTTGATGAAACTATGCAAACAGGAATTGCACCAACTAATATGCATAATTGTATAGCAAAATATCCCAATCCACCAGATGCACCCCATATGAGGCAAAATTCACCCTTTTTAATTTTCGAGCCGTTTTTCGAAATTAGCATTCGGTATGCTGTAGCTAATGTAAGCATATACGAACCAGAATTAGGCCAGTTTAAAAAATGAGGCTTTAATAATAATTGCGATTCTTTGACACATGTATATTCAGCAAAGGATCCATAGTTGGTTTCATATCCCCAAATTGATTGCGTATTTGAAAGCATATCGTCCTTTAATTTTGAAGATTGCTGGACAACATTACAATGAATTACAACTTCATCATCTTTTTTAAAACTAGAAACATTGCAACCAATTTCTGAAACTACTCCCGAACCATCACTTCCAAATATATAATAGTCTTGAGAGTGGTTAGCATCAAGTGGATTTCTTTTTATATGACCATCTACTAATTGTTTTGAATTCATGGGATGACATAAGGACTGCCATACAGAATTGTAATTTAAGCCAGCACCTTTAACTTCAACTACCACCTCGTCTGCTTTAGGTATAGGTTTTTTACATTCCATTAATTGAATACACTCTGAAGGTATCCTTTTATTTAACGGAATTTTTAATATATCAGTTATCTTGTCACGAGTAATTCCAAAAGCGTACATTAAAAAAACTCCAAATTTTTAAAATTATAATCTGTTGGATTTTTAAAAAATGAAAAACTTGGGTTATAAAATTTTTCTGCATTTGCAAAAGTATAATGTATCACAAAAGATCTTCTAGTTTTATTTCCATTAATAATTTTAGCGCCCCCGTGCAATAAATTAGCATTCCATATTACCGACTCACCTTTTTTTAAATGCAGTTTAACTACGCTTAGATTATTTTCATTTAATATTTTTTTCACATACTCTTCATATTTGGAATAATTGTTTTTTATTTCCGGTAAAGATTTAGGTTTTTTTAACCCTAGGTCAACATATCTAAAAATATCTAGTTTATGTGATTTAGGTACAACAATTAACTCTCCCGAGTTTTCATGAATATCTTCCAATGCAGTCCAAACACCGACTAGCAATAATTCAGGTAATGTACCATGATGTACATAATCACTGTGTAAAGGTTGTTCTGAACCATAACTAAATAGAATATTAGAAAAAGGCAGCATGTCTTGAAAACCAAGAGTATTAAATATGCGTCTAAATTGTTCACTTTTAGCAAAATCTTTGATTTCAGGGATTACTTTATATGCATCTACTATTCTGGGACTGTCATTATAAGAATATATTTTAGAATTAGTATGATAATTTCCGCTTATAATTACTTCGTCAAATTTTCTATTTATTATAGTTATTAGTTCTTTTTGATTTGTATTAATAATACAAAATCCATCATCTTTAAATTTTTTTGATATTTCAATCATTAAAACTCCTAATTATTCCGATTTTTCTCTTCTCAAAGTAAGAGATATTTTTATTATAGTCTGAAGCTAGTACTTGCATTAAGATTTCATTTTCATCTTCTTTTATAACTTTAGCCATGCCTACATTTTTATGAAACTTCATAATATTGTGAGCAATTTTTTTTACCATCCATGGTCCACATTTTTTTTTATGTAAATACTGAAAACCTATTTTAAAAATTATCAACATTACGTCATATGCAATAATTGGATTAACTCCTTCTTCTAATATATAACTTTCCCAAGAGAAAATATCCTTATAATTTAGTTTGGTTATTCTTACAAAACCTATCACTAAGCTTGACTTATCTTTAATTCTGTAGTATATTTCTTCGTCTATATTTTTATTATTTAAATATTTCGTTATATACTCCGCTTGTTCTTGTACTCCACCATAAATAGAATTGAGGAAATTATTTTTTCTTTTACTCCTTAAATTGAATAATAATTGAGCGTCATGTATAGAAATTTCTTCGAGCTCAGAAAAATTCGATGAGATTTTTAAAAATAAATTTCTATTATAATATTCCACCGTCAATTTTAATAACTCCTGAATTTAAATAGTTATTTGAAATAATATATTCAATTGTAGAAACCAACTCATCAGCAGTACCAAATCTTTTTTGAGATATGCTTTCCGATATTTTACCGGAGTCTTTTAATGAATTCATCATTCTTCCTTCAAAATAACCCATCTTTATTACACAAGTTCTGTGGTTAAAACGTGCATACTCTTTACCAAGAGCATCAAACAACGTTTCTCCATAAGCTTTAGAAGCACAATAAAGTGATGCCCCAATTACAACTTGATCTGACCTAAATGAGCTCATATATATTGATACTTTAGGCATATAAATTGGCACACTCTTTAGAATCGTTTGAATTATATAAATATAATTCAAAATATTTGTGTTTATTGATTTTTGAATTTCAATTTCTGATAAATTTACAAAAATATTATTCTCAGAATAAAAACCAGCCCCTACGAATACAACACGATTGATGGAATTATGTTTTTTTAGTGCTACTTTAATTAATTTATTCAAATTAACTAATTCACCAATATTAATATCAAATGAATTTTTATTCTTTTCCGGGACATCAGTATTATAAATTTTTATGAAGTATGCATGTCTACTATATAATGGTTCAAGTAATGCTGTTTGAGATCCATAGACAATATACAAATCAATCATTCAACACCTAACTCCAACATCATAGAGTTAAGTCCAACTCCAAAACCAGCAAGTAATGAAGGGCTTTTATTGAAATAAATTAAATTTTCTGAAATCAACAACGGCAATGATGATGAAACAGTGTTTCCATATTTGTTGTAATTGTATGGCATTTTGATACTAGCATTTAAACCGCTTTTTATACCTTCAAATACTAATTTGCTCGCTTGATGTAAATATAAATATTCTATATTACCGTTTTGAATCATGATACGTATATTTGGTAATATTTGAGATCTTGTGTAAGCCCACAACTCAGGACCGGACATATGTAAAAATCCGTTGTTTAATCCGTCATCAATTGATTGATACAAATAAGACACCCTAGTCCCATCAAATGAATAGGATTTATTTTTTATGCGTAGACCATTTTCATTCTTCACAACAAGTGTTGCTGATGAACAATCAGAAAAAACTGAATTTGTAGACCTATCATCAATACATAATTTTGATCTATATTTGTCAGCACATAGAATTACAATATTATCAAAATCACATAGTAACTTGCTCGCCAAGTATAATGCATGCGCAAAACCCGAACAACCTTGATTTGTGTCAATACAGTAAATATCTTTGTCCATATTTAGTTTATTGAGAATAAAACTTGACAAGCCAGGAAGAAAATAATTATGTGATTGAGTCACAGTAATTAAACACTGAATTTTTATATCATTATTTTTATTAAGCAATGAACTAAGTGGCTTAGCAGCAAAGTCAATAATGTTAACATTAGATTTATAAACAGTAAAAATACCAGTCTTGTCAATAAGATTAACTGAGTTAGGATATTCATTAAGCAAATTTATACTCTCCTCACCCAGCTCGTACTGAATATCTTTAATTTCAAAAGAATCTATCATACTAATAAAACTTTAATTGTTAATTATTTCTAAAATTTTCTTAATTGAGACGGCTTCTGCTAATTCTGGCTTGTGTTCAGTTATATCTTTAAAGGCATTATCCAAAGCACTCAAAACTGCAAATTGACCCAGACTATCCCATTCCGAAACTGATGTATTATCACTGTTTATAGTTAAAAAACCCTTTCGAATTCCAAGGGCATCCTCAATTAAATTAATGATTTGATCTTCTGTAATTTTCATTTTTAACTTTCTTTAAAAAGTTAACATTAACACAAATAATGGGACAGCGGTTTACAAATAAAAAAATATTTTTTGTTACATACAACGTTTTTTTAATACAAAATATTAAATGAAATTGTATTATTTCGTTAAAAAGTCTTTAGAAAGTAGTAGATCGCGGACAGAACTTTTCATCTCCAAGTATTTTAAAATTGAAACATTCTAAAACATTCCATGGCGCGTAACATCAAAGCAATTGATGCCTTCGTCGTTCTCTCAGAGTTTGTGCTCTTGTTGTATGTCCCCATCTTTATCTTAACTAATTAAAAAGCATAATTTGTTTTCGTGAAATCTAGGAACTGACTCAAGAGCCAGGTCTACAATCGGCGCTAGACAGCACGTTGAGGTATGATCAATATTTGATCAGTTGCGAATTCATTTCAAAATTCTTCAACAGCATAAATTGATTCCAAAGAAAGCCTCGGCACCCGGCTTTTGTCCGCCTAATATCAATAGTAGAAAAGCTTTTATTATTAGTTCATTGTTTTCCATTCCGCAACACACAGAGATTTTCAAACAGTGATACTCCAATGGAGTAAGTTTGACTATATAATCTTATTACAATTGCTTCAATTTTTAATCTATTCATTTTACAGAGCAGAGAATGAAAAAAATTTCGATATGTATTCCAGTATACTTTAACGCACATTCATTGCCAAAATTGTTTGCAAGGTTAAGTGTTGTTGAGTGTCAGTTAAATCAGCGTGATATTGAAGTTGAATATATTTGTGTAGATGATGGGTCAGGTGATAATTCCTTGTTGATACTTAGGGGCTTAAAAGTATCCCATCCAAATATTAAAATTATTAAATTTACCAGGAATTTTGGAGCAATATCTGCTATAAAATCTTCTCTTGAGTTTGTTCAAGGTGATTGCTTTCTATTTATCGCGGCAGATTTACAGGACCCCCCTGAATTGATACCAGAAATGGTTGATAGATGGCTTAAAGGTGCAAAGTATGTAATTTGTGAGAGAATTAATCGCAGTGATCCTCTTATGACCAGGTTCTTCGCTGCTATCTACTACTCAATTTTGCGCTTAATTGTAATTAAAAAATACCCAAAAAAAGGGTTTGATTTGGCATTAATGGATAAACAATTCCTTCTTTACCTAAGGGCTGCTGGTAAACATGTAAGCTTCCCCCTGCTACCTTTCTGGCTTGGGTATGAACCTAGTGTAATCGAATACAATAGGGAGGCTCGCAAGGATGGTATATCAAGGTGGACATTTGGGAAAAAGTGGAAGTTAATGATAGATTCCATATTTGCGTTTTCTGTATTTCCGATAAGGTTCATATCATTGGCAGGATTAATTGTATCAACTGTCAGTTTTGTTTATGGAGCCATAGTTGTTGTCAGTGCAATAATAGGGAGTATATCTGTGCCTGGCTACGCTTCAGTTGTTAGTCTAATTTCTTTTTTGCTTGGTCTTATAATACTAATGCTAGGTGTTCTCGGTGAAATAATTTGGAGAATTTTTGACGAGGTTAATATGCATCCTTACGCTGTAATTGATGAGATATATTGAATTTTAAAATAATAGAATCAATAAATGGAAATTAACATTTCTTTTTAATATTTTGCTTATGAAAACTATTAGCAATGAAACCTGGCGATTCATATTTTCTGGAGGGTTAAATACTTTAACTGGCTACTTTCTTTATTTGGTTTTACTAAGCTTCTCTAATTACTACATAGCTTACACAATATCCTTTTTAGCCAGCATATTGATGGCCTTTTTTATAAATAGCTACTATGTTTTTAAGGTACGTATATTATGGGGGCGACTTATACAGTTTCAGGCTTTATATTTTTTACAATACTTAATTGGATTATTTTTTTTATACATCCTTATTTTATGGTTTTGCGTTGGTCAGCAAATTGCTCCACTAGTAAATGCAGTTTTAATTACTCCATTGAGTTTCATTATTAATAAGTGGTTCTTTTCTAGAGGGGTAATTTAGTGTCTATATGGTCTTTGAGTCAATGTAATTTAATTAGTCTACCTAAAATTAATGATCCAAGAGGGAGTCTTACTTTTATAGAAAATTCGATTCAAATCCCCTTTGATATTAGGCGCGTATATTATTTATACGATATCCCTGGTGGGGCGGATCGTGGTTCACATGCCCATAAAAATCTTCATCAGTTTGTTGTGGCGATGTCAGGTAGTTTTGATTTAGAACTTGATGATGGAGTAAATATAAGGCGATTCCATTTGAATCGGTCATACTTTGGGCTCTATATCTGTCCAATGATGTGGAGACTTGTTGATAACTTTTCATCGGGTGCGGTGTGTATGGTTTTAGCTTCCGAACCTTATGATGAAGAAGATTACATTCGAAGCTATGAAGATTTTATGAATCTTAGGGGGTAACTTATTTGAAAGTTCCATTTTTAGATATAAATGCTATTAACAGACGACATCGAGATGACTTAGTATTGGCGTTTGAGAGGGTGCTCGATTCTGGAAGTCTTATATTAGGTTATGAAGTTGAGCGATTTGAAACTCTTTTTGCGTCCTATTGTGGAACCAAGTTCTGTATTAGTGTCGCCAATGGGTTGGATGCTCTTGCTTTGGTTTTAAAAGCTTGGGGAATTGGTCAGGGGGATGAAGTGATTGTTCCGGCAAATACTTTTATTGCAACATGGTTAGCCGTTACTTCTGTTGGTGCTACTCCAGTTGGGGTTGAGCCTTGCCCCAAAACTTTCAATATTGATGTGTCGAAAATTGAATCAGCCATAACGTTACGTACCAAAGCAATCATTCCTGTGCACTTATATGGTCAGCCGGCCGATATAAATGCTATCAACGCAATTGCTAAAAACTATAATTTAAAGGTGCTTGAAGATGCTGCACAAGCTCATGGCGCTAAATATAGAGGAGAAAGGGTTGGGGGCTTGGGTGATGCTGCTGCATTTAGCTTTTATCCAGGCAAAAATCTTGGCGCATTGGGTGATGCCGGCGCCATTACAACCAACGATCTAGAGTTGACTAAAAAGTTAAGAATGCTTAGAAATTATGGATGCGTAAAAAAGTACGCGCATGAAATGATCGGATCAAATTCAAGGCTGGACGAGGTACAAGCTGCATTTCTATCGGTCAAATTGAGTTCACTAAATAATGATAACTATAGGAGAATTCAAATTGCCGCGTTATATAACGCTGGGCTTCAACGTTCTGGGCTCATTCTTCCGCTAACTTCAGAATGGGCTGAACCGGTATGGCATCTGTATGTCGTTCGGGCAAAATCAAGAGAAAAATTAAAGGCAACACTTGAAAGGTTTGATATTGATACTTTAATTCATTATCCTAAACCGCCCCATCTACAGCCTGCATATTTAAATATGGGTTTAGGCGATAGATTCCCTTTGACCTCTGCGTTAGCCGATGAGGTGTTGAGCTTACCAATGGGGCCCCATTTAAGTGATGAGCAAATAAACTTTGTTATTGAAGTATTGAACATGCCGAACTAAAAAAACGAAAAATGGTAATCCTCCCCTTTTGCATGGGAGTTAGAAGTAGAAACGTTATGCAGCCATGGCCAGTCGCTGCTTAGGTGTGAACCCGCCCAAGGCCATGTTCGGGCGGTCATGGTTGTAAGACTACATCCACTTCGTTGCAAAGTCTTGCACTTCTGCAAGGTCGGACCACTAGTACTGTGACAGCCGTTCATAGCGCACCGTCCTATTGAATCGTTCAACATAAGCGTTTTGTTGTGGTTTGCCAGGTTGTATGTATTCAAGTCTGATTCCCCACTCTTGTGCCCATGTCTGTATTGCTGCACTGATGTATTCAGGCCCGTTATCACAGCGAATGACTTCGGGCTTACCCCGCCACGAAATAATCTGCTTTAGCTCCCGAATCACACGCTCTGAAGGCAGAGAGAAGTCAATCTCTATTCCCAAAGCCTCACGGTTGAAGTCATCAATCACATTGAGCAACCTAAATGTCCTGCCGTCTTGCAGTTGGTCATGCATGAAGTCCATCGACCAGACTTGATTAATTCCTTGCGGCACCGTCAAGACTTCTGGCTTCTCGCGCACAAGGCGTTTGCGAGGCTTGATCCGTAAATTGAGCTCCAACTCCTTGTAAATACGATAGACACGCTTGTGATTCCATTTGAAGCCTTTGACATTACGCAGATACAGATAACAAAGGCCGAAGCCCCAGTTGCGATGGTTATCTGTCAAACGAATCAGCCAGTTGGCCACCTCGACGTTCTCAGCATCGAGCTTACGCTCGTAGCGGTAGCAAGACTCGCTGATGCGAAACGCTTTGCAGACAACCCGAATGCAAACACCCCGATCCGTGACCACCTTCTTGGCCATCTCCCTTCTGCGAGACGGCCTCACCACTTTTTTTCGAGAGCCTCCGAGACGATCTCGGCTTTGAGCTTTTCCTCAAGATACATCTTCTTCAGGCGCCGGTTCTCTTCTTCCAACTCTTTCATCCTAGACATCATGGAGACATCCATTCCGCCATATTTAGCACGCCACTTATAGAAAGTAGCTGAACTGACGCCTAATTCGCGGCAAATATCTGGAACACCGATACCAGATTCAACCCGTTTGACAGCATCAATAATCTGGCTGTCACTAAATTTCGATCTCTTCATATAGAACCTCTTCCATTGGAAAAAATTCTACTTCTCACCCCTTTGGTTCTAGGGGACGATTACC
>JAIOYM010000042.1 GCA_021741085.1 Rickettsiaceae bacterium | reverse complement strand
GCTAGTGCTTGTAGGCACTCCCAAGCAGCCGAACTACCGTATTATCAAACCAAGGCTAGAGCAAAACATTATTTTCGCACACTGCCCTTTGCCAAGGCAAAGAGCGTGATGACACTAAAGCATGACTTTCCAGGCATTCAAGCGATTCTATTATAAAAGCAGAAACACCCCCTAGCGGTAACGTAGAAGAGTCCTATGCGCCTTTTGCCCCAGCTGACAATTATGTTTTTATTCAATACAAAATATCACACAAAGGTTTAGTTACTCAAAAAATTTAAAAATTATTATAACCTTAAATTGTTAACTTTTTATTTACTATTTATGCTATAGATTAGTTAAGTATTCTTGCTAGACGAGATATTCTTGTAAAATACATCAATAATTTTTTATTAATTAACTAACAATTTTTATACCATGAAAAATAATAACAATGATGCATCCTGGACCAGAGAAATTCTTATAAATGAGTATAAGGCACTAAAACCAGATGACCCAAAAAGGAAAGTATTCATACTTACTTTCAAGCAGGCACTAATTTTACTAAACGGTGAAGACTGTAAAGAAGAGTTGCGACAAATAATTGATGAATTTGAACAAGAAGGTCACGAAATAAGTGAAAAGAATGAACAATCTTTTCAAGATAGCTTGCTGCAATCATTACAAAAAAAGCTTGAATCTAAACAAAAAAAAGAGTTGCAACAAATAATTGATGAATTTGAACAAAAAGGTCACGAAATAAGTGAAAAGAATGAACACTATTTTCAAAAGAGTTTGCTGCAATCATTTCAAAACGATCCCAAAATAAAAAATATTAAAGAAGAAAAAGAACATATTTTAAAAACGCTTGAATCTAGACAAAAAGAAGAAAAGAAAAAAAACATAGCTGAATTGACAGGACACATCAATTCTGCTATAGACCCTGTGCTTTTTCCACCAAACAAATCGAGTGGGATAAGTAGAAACGATCCCAAAATAAAAAAGGCAAAAGAAGAAATACTAAAAATTCTAACTCAAGAAGTAAATTCGACACTTGCTTATGATGCTATAAAAAAATATTTTTTAGATTTAAAAGACAAACATTTTCCTGCTGCAACTGTAAAAAAAATCTTAGACAAACTTCAGAATACATCTTCACTTAAAAACGACGAATTTCATAAAAAAACATATGAAATTATAGAGTTCTTGCATGCTAGAGAAAATATATCTAAAGACTCTACCGGATATAAAAATTTAATAGAGCGGATTAGTAAAGCAGTAAATGAAAATCAACTTAAAGACATAGTTAAGTTGAATATAAACGTGGTAGAAGATTTAAAAGATAAACAAAAACAAGATTTGTTCAAGTTGGTGGGGCTTAAGAGTGAAGATTGGGAAAAGCTAGAAAAAAAGTTTGAGTTGTGTGAACTTAAAGAAAAAGATAACGATGGAGGTAATAAAGAAGAGGAAAAGAAAACATCAGAACAAGATAATAAAGTAAAAGACCAGGAGACTGATAAGGGTGAAATGGATTCTGCTTATGAATTCAATGAAGTACCTCAAGACAACAATCATACAGAAGTAAAACTGACAGACCCCAATTCTACATTTGATAACTGCGATTAGAATAATATTGGTTCTATCTTTAAACGTGCCCCATCTGGCAACGGGGCATATTTGAATTACTGTAATTCCTTGAAAATCATAGATTTTTGTCATCACGCTATTTGCTCTAGAGGTTGTTGCAACATAAAAAACAGCGTAATTTTCTCATTTGAAACAAAATTGACTAAAAATTGTTGCGGGGGCATCAAAATTTTCAAAAAATCAGGCAAATTATCTTTAAATTAGTGTTTTAATTTGGTGGTTTTGTTGGCAAACTCTGGGTTTGGTTGAGTTTGGTTCGCGTCAAGCCTTCTGAAGTCTACAAATTCTTTTTAAATTCAAGCACATATAGCTTAACTCAAAAAGCTAGTGACTGTTTGAAAGCTGCAACAAACGGCCTGCGGAAATTCGAAAGAATTACGCTGCTTTTTTATGTTGCAGCAGCCTCAGTTACTCTGTTAAACCATCGCCAGCAAGATGTTCTACCTTCTTTTGAATATCACCATCACTATTATTATCGTCTGCACCGCTATCTTTAGTATCATATTTCAATTGATTATCAATATCATTAGCTGCTATTTGATTACTAAAATCGTCTTCTAACTTCTTCAAATAGTTAAGCTGATTTTCTATTTTGACCAGCTTGTAATCGTAATCTACATTACATTCATTGTTAATTTTCCACGTTTCAAAATTAGTATCATCGAAACAATTCTTTTTCACTTTTAAAATTTCGCTTAGTGTATAAACTCTCTCTAAAAATTTTGGATCGAATTGTGAAGTAGCAAGTTTTATTGTATTTTCTTTAAGCAGCATTTCAGCAATAAATCTTCCAGAAGGCTCTTTTGGAAAGGTTATAAATTTTATAGTATTATTGCTTTTTATTGAGTTTATAAGTAAATCATAACACCCGGGATTAGTAGTCCAATCAAAGCCAAAACTCATAGATTCTAGTTTGTCATTTTGTTTTAACTTATCAGCTACAGCAGCAAAAAAATTCGTGCGCGAATCTTCATCTTTTAAAAATCTTGTCTCATCTGACAACGTAACGTAGGTTTTTTGATTTGCACCAACCTGATATATAAAATATAATATGTCTCTCAAATAATTAGTATAACTTGAATCCGGATTAGTCTTATCCATAATACACAAACCCAACTTTTTTCCTTCTATAACAAGAAAATCTAATACTTCTTCTCTTGGCATCTCACTATATGTTGAATCTAATTTCTTTAAAATTTCTCTATCATTTAGCCTTTTTTGTTCATTGCTTTCTATATTTATAATCGTTCTGTTCATTTTAGTTATATTGTTAGTTTGTTTCGTATCAACTTTTACGTATAAAATAATACTTTAGGGGTGTTATTTACATACATATTTTAAATATAAAATATTAATAATAAGCTAATTTGCTAATTATTTACAAAAAAAATACTCTGTGTTTGTAGATACTATCAAATGGACAACAATAAAAATGTCTTGATAAAAAATTATTACTAAATATGATTTGCTACCCATAGCAAAATTCAAAAAAGGTCTTATGCTTTCTGAATTTTGATCATAGGTATAAATTGAAAAGTTGTTAACTTTTATACAGGGGTTTTAATGAATAGCCTCACTAGACTCTTGAGCAGAAAGATTTACGTTGTTATCCTTACTATCTAATACTTCCTGAATAACTATTTGATTAGAATCAATAGGCGCATCTTCATTGTTCCCATCATTATTTGAAAATTCACAAATAACTAGATTAGAATCAACTTTTTCTTCAGCGACTTCTTCAACACTTTTTTCAGAATTTTCTTCTCTTTCAACAACCTTTTCAAGGACTTCTTCAAGTTTTTTTCGGGGGCTTTCTTCACTTTCAATAACTTCTTCAGCGACTTCTTGAAGGGTTTCTTTAAGATTTTTTTTGGTAACTCCTTTACTCTCTGGCTGGTTTATTTGCTGTAGCTGCTCTATGTCAGAAGCTTGATTTTGTATTTGGCCTTCAGCGGCATCGTCGTTAACATTAATCTCAACTTCAACTTCTTTGAAAAAATTCTCTGTATAATCCTTCTCTTGCATTTGATCTTCCGCTTCGTTACTATCACCATTTTGTGCCACTTGGGAAGAGTTAAATGTTGTCATTGCTTCATTATCAATAATCTTAATAAGATTATCAAAATTATCTGCTAGAGGTTGGGCACTTGGAGTATTGTCAAAAGCTTGTACTGGTGACATCTTAGCTAGAAGAAGTTGAACGCTTTCGATTTCAATTTTTGCTTTAGCTAAGACTCGAGCAATCAAAGCAGCTTCATCTTCAGCTGAATGTGCTAGTTGTTGTATTTGTGTGTCTTTATCCATTTTTTCCTCTTTTATTAATTAGTTTGAAATTAGCTTTTGCGGGTAAAATAGTATTTTTCTACATACTATTCAAACTACGAGTTTATACCACAAATATTTAATATATTGTTACGTATGGGGTATGTTTATAAGCAATATTGTACCTGAGGTTTGTTCTGTTTGCAGTTTCACTTTTTAAATCTCTAAAACTAAATTCTTAAGATAGCTATGGACATATACAAAATTCGTGATAGAATATTACTTGATTAGTAAATACAAGAGCTTTTGCAGTATTTTTTGCGTTTTTGTATAAATTACTAAAATAGAAATCTATATCTGGATTTTTTCTAAACATAATGCGGGGTGGAGCAGTCTGGTAGCTCGGCAGGCTCATAATCTGAAGGTCGTAGGTTCAAATCCTACCCCCGCAACCAATCTTCCTAGCTAACAATATAGCTAACAGGGTTAATTCATGAAAATAAAACGTTTATCAGAAGGTGTAATTAATTTAATCGCAGCCGGAGAAGTAATAGAACGCCCAGCCTCTGTTGTAAAAGAACTCGTAGAAAATTCAATAGACGCAGGCGCAAACAAAATAGATGTCTGGCTAGAAGATGCTGGTAAAAATCTTATTGTTATTGCCGATAATGGCTTAGGAATGAGTCGCGAAGATTTGCTGCTTTCGGTCGATAGACACGCTACTTCAAAATTAAACTCTCAGGATTTAATAAATATTCTCAGTTTTGGTTTCCGCGGAGAAGCATTAGCTTCAATAGCAGCTATTAGTAGATTAACAATCACCAGCTGTGATAACGACTCTAGTAGTGGATGGAAGCTTTCTATAAATAATGATAGTACTAAAGATATCATCCCTGCAAGCTGTCCTAAAGGCACAAAAATTGAAATTAGAGATTTATTTTTTGCAACACCTGCTCGGCTGAAATTTTTAAAGTCCGACAAAGTTGAATTAGCTTTTTGTTTAGATATAATTCGTAAACTTGCTATCTCTTATCCATCGATATCTTTTACTTGTTGGCACAATCAAAAACAAGTTTTAGATTTTAAAGCTCAAAATTGCCTAACAAATAATGACTCACTACATGCAAGAATATCCGAAGCAATCAGTTCGGAATTTGTATCTAGCAGTATAGCAGTTAATGATATATATGATAACTTTAAAATTAGTGGCTTTGTAGGCTTACCTACTTTTCATAGAAATAGCTCCAGTGATCAATATTTTTTTGTAAATGGTCGTCCTATAAAAGATAAATTATTATCTATAGTTACCAAAATTGCCTATCAAGATTTTATAACATCGGGTCGTTATCCTGCACTTGCTTTAATGCTAGAAATTGACCCTTATTTTATTGATATAAATGTACACCCATGTAAAACTGAAATAAGATTTCGAGACGAAACTCAGTTGCGTAAAGATCTATTGACAAGTTTGCATAAAGCCCTTTGTAGTGCTGGGCACAAAGCCGCGGATATGTCAGATAAATTACAAAATTATGCTAAAGTTAATATACAACCTGGCAACCCTTCTATTAACTATGGTTACAACAGTCCGCAAGCCTTTTATTCCAATAATTTACCTAGAAATGAGCATGCAAACTTACACGACAAATTACACGATAAAACTACTAACAACTATCAATCTTCTATTTTTTCAAGATCTGAAATTGCTCCGCAGGTAAAACCAACTTATCAAAATACTAAAACTTCCATTGAACAAAAAGTATATCCATTGGGCGCTTCCTGTGCGCAACTGCATAAAACTTACATTGTAAGTCAAACCGAAGATTCAATAATAATCACAGATCAACATGCCGCACATGAAAGAATAGTCTATGAGAAATTAAAGGAAGAAATGAAAGAAGGTAAAGTAATTACTCAGGGGTTGTTAGTACCTATAATTGTAAAAATTGCTGATCCTTTGCGTTTAACTTTACTTGAAAAACATTTGGAAGAATTGAAAGATTTAGGTTTGAATTTTAAGATTATTAATGACCATTCTGTTGCTCTGCTTAGCGTACCTAAAATATTCACAGATAACAACCTAGAACAGCTTGTGAATGATCTATTAGACGACCTAGTTAATATGGGTTCTGCGAATGCATCCACAAAACTTACGGAAAAGATAGTGGAAACATTTGCCTGTCATCATTCAATCAGAGCTGGTCGTCAATTAAACATAGAGGAAATGAATGACATACTTAGAGCTATGGAAAATACCCCTCACGCTGGGCAGTGTAATCACGGTCGTCCTACATATGTTGAACTAAAATTAAAAGATATTGAAAAATTATTTGGTAGAAAATAATTTTAGTTAACCTTTCTTAAACCCTATAAGTAGCTTAAATCTTAGTTTTTTGCAAGAAACTCAGCGTGATTATCATGTGTAATTCTTGTTTATTATTTGTGGATAACTTTTGGATTTTTTTTTCTAACTATTCTATCCATATGCAATACAAAAGATTTACACATGTGGATACACTAGTAACAACCTTTAGTTATAAAATGGTTTATTTCGGTTGTACGCTTTATGCCCAATAAGCTTACAAGCAATAGGATATCCTGTTCACAAGCTGTGGATAACATTGTGGATAAAAAGTTATACACATTTCCTCAGACCCTACAAAAACAACTATATAATAATATATTATATTATTTATTATGTTGGCAGGTGGATAAGTCTAGACTATAATTTATTAACATAACTTTGTATTCTCTATTTATGAAAATCTACCCAAATAACTTCTTCAATAATTTAGCTAAACTAAAAGATAAAACTTTTAAAGGCATATTATTATACGGCCCTAATCAAGGCTTACTGAGTTATTTTTTTAATGAAATAAAAAATTATTGTAACTATGAGATCCAAACGAAATCTGGCTCTGATTGGTTAAAAGCACATAATCTAACCATTCTACTTAACACAGGAAGCTTATTTGCTTCAAAAGAGCTGATTAGAATAACAGAACCTGGTCAATCTATGTCTATTGAAGCTATGGATGCTATATGCTCGCAAAACAGCTCTAATTTGCTTGTAGTAATGGCAAATGAATTACCCCCTAGTTCTACTTTGCGAAAAAACTTCGAAAATCATGTTCACTTGTTAAGTTTAGCTTGCTATGAAGAAGATCTTGGAGCGTTATTGAATTTTATAGATGCATACGGTAAAAGCAAAAACTCAATTATCACAAAGGAAGCAGCGCAATATTTAGCTAGTAACTTTACTAATAGACAGCAATTAAAAATGGAGTTGGATAAATTACATTGCTGGTTATTAAATTCAAAAGAATCTATTGGTTTGAAAGAAGTGCAAGACTGTAATATAGGTGGAGATTTTGATAAAATTGATGAATTAGTCTTTGCTTTGATAAAAAATGACGCTGAAGCTTATTTTTCAAAATTGGCAAACATAGATTTTGCAAATACTGCTCCGATTTTATTAATTAGAACATTTTTGAAATATTATGTAAGTTTATATTACGTTATTTTAGCTAAACAAACTGATGCTAGGCTCTCTTTGCAAACTTTAATAAAAGAACTCAAACCGCCAATATTTTTTAAATATGTAGATAATTTCACCTCTGCTGCTGAGAAAAGCTCTATGAAAAATATTGCAAAAGCTATAGTTTGTTTAGTGAATGCAGAAAAAGAGCTCAAAGCAAACAATATTTCTGCAAAATTAGTATACGAAGAATTGTTTTTTAACCTTAAACAAGCTAACAGTATATTGATAAATTAAGTTAAAAAGCTCTTTATTTCTAGGAATAGTCTTTGACACAAGATAGATTTTTGAGTAGAATACTACACAGATACAACTATAGTTTTAAAATTTAAATCAATAAGCATGCTCACTTTTATTGAGGGCAAAAAATTTGGAGTTAACATCTTATGAGTAAAGCAAAAACAGCATTAAAAAGTAAAAATAACCCTAATGCTAGGGGTGCAGTTAAAAAATTTAAGTATCAAGGTAAAGAGATAATACCTGTAAAATTAGTACCAATTTCTGGCAAGAAACAGATGTGTGCTCAATATGAGGATGGCACCTTGGTGTTAAACGACGAAGGCAACCCTATAGCTTGGGCGGTTGCTTCATCTTCAGGCAGGTAGTTAGAAAGATATAGCTTAACTCGAAAAGCTAGTGACGGTTTTAAAGCCGCAACAAAAGGCCTGCCGAAAATCAAAAAATTACGCTACTTGTTTTATGTTGCAACCAGGCTCATTATAAGTTATTGCCTTCATGACTTGTTGCTCTTTATGAAAATTGATATTATTAATTACAAGCATTTGTTTTGGTTTTAGGCTCTTTACCCTTCTTTGTTACTAACTAACGGAGTTAAGCTATATTTTAAACTTTTAAAGTAAGTCAAATTCAATTGCGAAAATTTGGGGGCGTTATTGCAAACTCTTTGAGTTAAGCTGTTATGACGTTCTCATATCACTTCCTCAAAAATAATACATAACCTATGTATAGAAGAGTTGTTTATGCTGGATTGCCACGCTAGTTCGCAAGCTCACCCAAGCAGCCGAACTAACATATTATCAAACCAAGGCTAGAGCAAACTATTATTTTCGCATGCTGCCCTTTGCTATGAGCAAAGAGCGTGATGACACTATAGCTTGACTATCCAGGCATTCAAGCAATTCTATTATAAAAGAAGAAACATCCTCTAGCGGTAATGTGATAGCGTCATTGCGAGCTTGCAAAGCGTGGCAATCCAGGAAAAATGACTCTTCTAAATAAAATTTTAAAAAGAAGTTAATAACTGGATCACCACGCTAGTTCGCAAAGCTCACGCTCGTGATGACGCGCTAACATATTATCAAACCAAGGCTAGAGCAAAACATTATTTTCGTATACCTCCTTTGCCAAGGCAAAGAGCGTGATAACACTAAAGCTTGACTTTCAAGGCATTCAAGCAATTCTAATATAGAAGAAGTAGAAACATCCCCTAGCGGTAATGTGATAGCGTCATTGCGAGCTCTTTTAAGAGCGAGGCAATCCAGGACAACCGACTCCTTCCATACATATTAAAAAAGAAAGGTTAGATAACTGGATCACCACGCTAGTTCGCAAGCTCACGGCTCGTGATGACACTATAGCTTGACTTTCCAGGCATTCCAGCCATTCTAATACAAAGAAAAGCAACATCCCCTAGCGGTAATGTGATAGCGTCATTGCGAGCTTGCAAAGCGTGGCAATCCAGGATAAATGACTCCTTCCATACATATACAAAGAAAGGTTAGATAACTGGATCACCACGCTCGCATCGCTTCGCTCGCGGCTCGTGATGACACTATAGCTTGACTTTCCAGGCATTTTAGCCATTCTAATACAAAGAGAAGCAACATCCCCTAGCGGTAACGTAGAAGCATTTAAATCAAATGCTTTGCATTAGGCTCCCACAACTTTTTTCTTACTAATTTTTTCAGGCGAATTATTCTTAATTGTTAACTCTTTAACGTCATTAACAGAAGATACTTCTACCAGCATTTTTGAGCCTTGGTAGTGATCATCAAGATCATACATAGTATCCAGCAACAAATTTTCTAAAATAGCTCTTAGACCTCTAGCACCGGTTTTTTTCTCAAAGGCTTTAGTTGCTATCAATTCTAGAGATTCATCCGTAAAATCTAAACCTACATTATCTAACTCAAATAATTTCTTATATTGTTTTATAAGGGAATGTTTAGGTGTTGTTAAAATCTCTATCAAATCTTTTTGTTCAAGTTCGTTCAGGGTAGCAATTACAGGAAATCTTCCCATGAATTCTGGAATCATACCATATTTAATTAGGTCATCTACTTCCAACTGTTTTAATAGTTCTGAATGTTTAGTAGTATTATTGCTATCTTTTATTGAAGCTCCAAAACCTATAGATGATTTATTGGTTCTTTGCTCTATTATTTTATCTACGCCCACAAATGCTCCACCACAGATAAACAAAATATTTGAAGTATCAATTTGTAAAAAATCTTGTTGCGGATGTTTTCTACCGCCGTTTGAGGCTACTGAAGCTACCGTCCCTTCAATTAATTTCAATAAAGCTTGTTGCACACCTTCAC
>JAIOYM010000041.1 GCA_021741085.1 Rickettsiaceae bacterium | reverse complement strand
GACAGATTTGGTATACCTTTGCGTTTAAATTTTTATTCAAACGGTGAGCTAAAAGATGTGATATTAAGATCATCCATTATTATGGGTACTAATATTGAAGAAGATGGTGCTGACGAAATAGCAAAACGCGCAAGGGGTACACCTCGTATTGCATTAAGACTTTTGCGACGAGTACGTGATTTTGCGCTAATGCAAAATCATAATTTTATTGATAGAAAAACTGCAGATTTCGCTCTTAATAAGCTTGAAGTAGATCAAGTTGGCCTCGATGGCAACGATTATAGATATCTACGTTTTATAAGTGATAATTATGATGGTGGTCCTGTTGGAATTGAAACTATATCTGCTGCTTTAGCCGAACAAAGAGATTCTATAGAAGATACTATAGAGCCATATTTAATTCAGATAGGGTTTTTGCAACGCAGTCCACGTGGTAGGCTGTTAACATTGCAAGCAAGGGCCTATTTGCACGATAAAATTTAAGTAAAGTAATTACAAACCAAAATAATAGAAAACGTGTCTTATTTTACAAAAGCATATAATTTATTGAATAAATTTTTTGGTTTGCGTTATAGCGGTGTTTATCTTTTAACTTTTGCAGCTATATTATTAGCATTTATAAGCTACATTGTAATCAATAATACTAGTCAATATTTTAATAATCCAAAAAATTTAATAAATTTAATTTTAACCAACTTAATTATTTTATTATTTTGTGCAGCTTTATTAGCTTACAATGTCAGTAAATTTTGGCTAACTAGAAAAAGTATTAAAACTGGATATAAGCTACAGGCTAGAATAGTTATGATGTTCTCAGTTCTTAGCTCTATTCCTACATGTTTGATGGTTATTTTCTCTGTGTATTTCTTCAATCTTGGAGTGCAAAATTGGTTTGATAAAAAAGTAAGTGAGGCTTTGGATGAATCTGTACACGTTGCACAGGCCTATATTGCCGAAAATACAAAATCCTTAAAAAATATTGCAATATCAATGGAAGATGACTTTGAAATGTTGTATTCCAGAGTTCTTACAAATCCAGATTTACTACAAGATGTTATCGACGTACAAGCTAATTTAAGAAGTATAGATGAAGCATTGATTTTCAACCCTATACGTAATAAAGTTTTAGCACAAAGCGCATTTAGTTTTTCTTTAGCTTTTGCTTCTATACCCGTTACAAAGCTAATGCAAGCTAAAAATGGTGAAGTTGTAGATGTTTCTACGCCTAATAAAATACGTATATTAATTAAACTTTCTAAATATGAAGAGCTATATTTACTGATTGGTAGATTAATTGATGAAGATGTTAGAGGATATTTAGATCAAACTCATGGAGCAGCAGAAAGTTACAAACAATTACACAACAATATATTTGGATTGCAGCTAAAATTTTCAGTTATATTTGCTATTATGGCTTTAATTTTGATTATAGCATCTACAAGTGTAGGGTTAATATTTATTAGCAAAACAATACAACCAATTAGACGTTTATTAGAAGCTATATCTGATGTAAAAAAAGGCAATTTGGCTATAAAAATACCCGAAGGGGACGTACAAGACGAGATAGGTATATTGTCTAACTCGTTTAATGCTATGACTAAGACTCTTGCTCAGCATAGACAGGAACTAATTATAGCTCAAAAAGCACTGGCTTGGTCTGATATGGCAAGAATGGTAGCTCATGAAATTAATAACCCCCTTACACCGATTAGACTTTCTATAGAACGATTACAAAAAAAATATTCGAGCAATAATTTGACAGCAGAAGAATTTGATCGCTATACTAACATCGTGCTTAAAAATACTAGTGATATTAATAAAATCGTTACTGATTTCGTTGAGTTCGCTAAATTGTCTAATCCAGAATTAAAAAAAATCAATTTTACAAAATTAATTGAAGAAATGGTAAGTTCGCGTAGTATATTAAGTGATAAGACACAATACACATATCAATGTGACAACAAAGATCTCGAAATCAACTGCGACAGATCACATATTACGCAAGTATTATTGAATTTATTTAAAAATGCAGAAGAAGCATTAGATAAAACTTCTAATCCTAAAATCTTAGTTAGAGTTTCTAAAAAAGCAGATGAATTATTACTAACTATTTCTGATAACGGCCCTGGTTTTAAAGAGGAGATTCTGAAAAATTTTGGGAAACCATATATTACCACAAAACCTCAAGGAACCGGTTTGGGGTTAGCTATAGTTAAGAAAATTTTAAGTCAGCATAATGCAAGCTTGGATATATTTAATAATGAGAATGGTGGAGCCAATGTTTCTATAGCCTTTTCTATAAACTAGGAGATATAAACATTAATAAAAATTATCCTATTTTTAATTTTTAATTGTTGTTTTTGGCAATATGTGCGAGTATATTATGTATGGTATGCGTATTATGTACTAAACTATTATAGACTAAAGTAATTTAGGTTGCGCTTAAAAGTTTTTTTAAAAAAAAGTTAAGATAGTTTCTAGGCTTTTATTTTTAAAAATTGAATTGAATATATAAATTTAAAGATATAATTTAATAGATTGGGTTTTACGGTTCTTTATTGTTTCAGCAAAGTATTGGTAGATAAACACTAAAAGCCGAAAATAGATAGATTTACTAAGGTTTTTTTGATTAAGTTTTGAGAGGTTATATTTATGTCTACTTCTATAGAAGTTCTTGTAGTTGACGATGAAGTTGAAATTAGATCTTTAATTGCAAGCTGCTTGAAAGATGAAGGTTTCTCTACAAGAGTAGCAGTTGATGATAAAACAATGCTTGCTGCAATGAAACAAAAATTACCTAATGTAATTATTTTGGATGTTTGGCTTGAAGGTAGCGAGCTAGACGGTCTAGGGATCTTAGAATTAATTAAATCTCAGTATCCATATATCCCTGTAATTGTTATAAGTGGGCATGCTACTATACAAGATGCGGTTAAAGCAATTAAATTGGGGGCGGATGATTATATAGAAAAGCCCTTTGGTGAAAATAGGCTGTTAGTTACGGTTAAATTAGTGTGTGAATTAGCTCGCTTAAAAAGAGAAAATTTAGGCTTAAAGAATAGGATCGTAAATAATTTAGAGCTGATAGGGGTGTCATCAAGCGCATCAAGATTAAAAGCAGAAATAGATAAAGTTGCATCCAGTAACGGTAGAGTCTTTATAAGTGGCCCTGTGGGTTCAGGAAAAGAATTAGTTGCTAAGCTAATATATAAAAAATCAAAGCGTGCAAATACCAAATTCGTAACTTTTAGCCCAACTGGTCTAACTAATGAAAAAATAGAAAATGAGCTATTTGGTGAATATGAAAAAACTCATCATAATGCCCACTTGAATAAAAAACCAAGTCTTCTAGAAATGGCTGATGGTGGAATTTTATACATAGATGAAATATCTGATTTACCTCTTGATGCTCAAACTAAATTATTAAAATTTTTACAAGAGCAAAATCTAGAGAAGCAAGATGGAAAAAATATTAAAATAGACTTAAGATTAATTAGTTCTAGTAGTAAAGACTTGCAGCAATTGATAACTCAAGGTAAATTCAGAGAAGATCTTTATTATAGACTTAGTGTTGTTCCAATAAAATTAACATCATTAATAGAACGCAAAGAAGATATTCCTATTTTAGTAGAATATTTTGTAAGTCAAATCAGTAAAAATTCAGGAATTAAAGAGCGCAAATTTTCTCAAGATGCTATAACTGCTTTGCAAAGCTATTTTTGGCCAGGAAATATTAGGCAATTGCGTAACGTTGTTGAATGGTCATTAATTATGTCTCCTTTGCACTTGGGTAAAAATGAAGAAATTCGTGTTGACATGTTGCCATTAGATATTTCAAGTAGTTTGATAGCATTATCTGAACCTACTCAGATTGGTAGAGATGTAATGGATATGGATTTAAGATGCGCAAGAGAAGCTTTTGAGAGGCAGTATATAGTTGGTCAATTACATAAATGTTTGGGTAATATATCTAAGGCTTCTCATATGATAGGAATGGAGAGGTCTGCGTTACACAGAAAAATGAAAAGTCTAGGTATTTTTTATCAGGAAAAATGATAGTATAAAGCATTAATAATTTTACCCGCATGATTGTCTGAATGAACCTTGTAAACAAAGGACATGATCTTTGTTTGTTACGCTGTTATACCGAATTCTATTGCATCTATGCGCTTTTAAAACTGCATTTTCTAGAGTATTATCTCATTTAAGGTTATTTAATTTGTATATTTAATTTATGATGCTTGCACAATATTATGAAGTCATCAAAGCTATCCATATAATTGCTGTTATCAGTTGGATGGCTGGTATGTTGTACTTGCCACGAATATTTGTTTACCACACCTCAGTGAAAGCCAATTCTGAAACTTCTGAAGTATTTAAAAAGATGGAAAGACGTTTGATGAGATTTATTATGAATCCAGCTATAATCATAGTGTATATTACTGGGCTTTTAAATGCTTATATTTATGGTATTGAAGCTCTTGGGATTTGGTTTCATATAAAAATGGGAGCGGTATTTATTCTAACTTTGATGCATGGTTTATTTGCTCGTTGGAGAAAAGCTTTTGAACGAGATCAGAATATATTATCATCAACATTCTATCGTTTTATTAATGAAGTTCCTACAGTTATGATGATAATTGCTGTGTTTATGGTGGTGCTAAAGCCTTAATTACAAAAATTAACAGTAATATTCTAATATTCACTCCTGTAATCACTTCCTCAAAAAAATAGGTTTTTATGAGCTAAAGGATAATTTTTCAACCTTAGCTCTGGCATTTTTATAAAATGCCGTTATAATATCTATCAAATTTAATAGTAAATCATTATTATAAAACTTTTATGCAAAATAAATTTGATATTATTGTAATAGGTTCAGGGCATGCTGGCTGTGAAGCGTCAACTATTGCTGCTCGCATGGGGGTAAAGGTTTGTTTAATTACATTAAAATTAGAAAATTTAGGCACCATGTCTTGTAATCCATCTATTGGAGGCATAGGCAAAGGTAGTATAGTTAAAGAGATTGATGCATTTGATGGAATAATGCCTGTTGCTGCAGACATGTCTGGCATACATTTTAAATATCTAAACGAAAACAAGGGGCCAGCCGTATGGGGGCCAAGGTGCCAAGCAGACAGGTCTCTTTATAGACTTTCTGTCTCTTCCATGCTACTAAATTATCCAAATTTAACAGTAATATTTGCTAGCGTAGAAGAATTATTGATCAAAAACTATGCAATTTATGGAGTTAAACTATCAGACGGAGTAATTATAAATGCGTCACAAGTCATTTTATCTACAGGCACTTTTTTATCTGGCCTTATTCACATAGGAAATAAAACATTTCCGGCTGGAAGGATGGATGAAAAAGCTAGTTATGGTCTTTCCGCTAGCCTAAAATCTATAGGATTTGATCTTAAAAGACTAAAGACTGGTACCCCTTGTAGGATTTTACGTAAATCCATAAATTATAGTCTTTTAGAAGAGCAGAAGGGTGATGAAATTCCGCGTCCATTTTCTGCACTGACATCAAAAATAACTAATCAGCAAGTTAGCTGTCATATAACTCGTACTAACTTAAAAACGCATGAGATTATACAAGATAATATACATCTTTCGGCTATGTATTCAGGTCAAATTGAAGGCGTTGGTCCTCGTTATTGCCCTTCTATAGAAGATAAAATAGTGAAATTTGCTTCTAAAACTAGCCATCAAATTTTTTTAGAGCCAGAAGGCTTAAACGAAGATTTAGTGTATCCAAATGGTATATCTACTTCTTTACCTGAAGATGTGCAATTAAAATTTTTGCGTACAATTTTAGGTTTAGAGAATGCAGAAATGATAAAACCAGCATATGCAATAGAATATGATTATGTAGATCCAAAAATAGAGTTGCAACATACGCTAGAAACCCTAAAAATCAAAGGATTATATTTTGCTGGCCAAATTAATGGTACAACAGGTTACGAAGAAGCTGCGGGGCAGGGGGTTATAGCTGGTATTAATGCTGCTGTGGCTGTTTTGGGCGAAGAGCCATTTATATTGGATCGTTCTTCTTCTTACATCGGTGTTATGATAGATGATTTGATTCGCCATGGTGTTTCGGAGCCGTATAGAATGTTCACATCCAGATCTGAATACAGGATTAGTTTAAGGGTAGATAATGCGGATACCAGATTATGTCCTAAAGCTATATCTATAGGGTCTGTAAGGGAAACACGAAAAAAAATATTTGAAGATAAGCGGAGAAAGTTAGATCATGCCAGAGCTAGTTTAAATAATAATGTGTTTTCACCTCATGACCTTGCCAAACTTGATATTGAAATAACGCAAGATGGTGTGAGGCGAAGTGTTTTCCAGCTTCTTGGCTTGCCAAATATTGATAGCGATAAGTTGCTAAAGAAATTGGATATATCTCAAAATATAGAGAAAGATATCATAGACTTACTTAAAATTGAAGCACATTATGAGCCATATTTAAAGAAACAAGGCGAAGATATAAAATTATTTAAGGAAGAATTTGCTGTTGTTATTCCTAATGGTTTAGATTTCAATGAAGTTAGAGGTCTTTCGATTGAGGTTAGAGAGAAGTTAAAAAAAAGCAGACCTAGAAATTTAAATGATTTAAAACAAATGGCAGGAATTACACCATCGGCAGTGATTAATATTTTGGTGCACTTGAAGAGCAAATATAGCAAAATATAAAAACTTGCTACTATATTTTACAGTTTTGCTATAGAATTAAGAATGTAAAATTTTTAATTTAATGGGTTTACTAAGTATATGATAGATTTATCGAATAATACTGCGCTAATTACTGGCGCATCTAGGGGTATAGGTAAGGCAATTGCAAAAAAATTGCATGAATTAGGTGCGCATGTAATAATTACTGGAACCAATTTAGACAAGCTAAATGAATTATCTTCTGAACTTGGGGGTAATAATACTGTATATCAAGCCAATTTAAAGAATAAGGATGAGTGCAAAAATCTCATAGAAAAATTTGATAATATTGATATATTAGTTTGCAATGCGGGGATTACAAAAGACGGTCTTTCAATAAGAATGAGTGATGAAGCTTTTGAAGAGGTTATACAAGTTAATTTAACATCTAATTTCATCTTAATACGCGGTGCCATAAAGAATATGATGAAGAAGCGCTACGGAAGAATCATTACAATGAGTTCTATAGTTGGTTTTACAGGTAATGCCGGACAAGTTAATTACACTTCATCAAAGGCGGGATTGGTTGCTATGACCAAATCATTTGCAAAAGAGGTGGCATCACGTAATATCACAGTTAATTCGGTTGCACCGGGTTTTATTTTATCAGAAATGACTGATCAACTTAATGAAGATCAAAAAAATGCTGTTTTAGAGCATATTCCTATGAAAGCTTTTGGCACACCAGAGGATATAGCTAATACAGTTGCTTTTTTAGCTAGCCCACAAGCTAGGTATATAACTGGCAGCACTATACATGTAAATGGTGGCATGGCTATGATTTAGGTGATAAAAAATTCTTCAGTTAGGATATAAATTACTAATTATAAGGTTGAAAAATTCTACTTGTATACATAGATATTAGTAAGAGTTTTAAAATCACTAATATAAAAATAAAAAACAAAAATTATTCAGAAATTATGGTAGATGTAAAAAACGAAACAAAAAAATTTAGTGCCGAAATAGACAAAGTTTTAAAGCTGATGATTCATTCGCTTTATACTAATAATGATATATTTTTACGCGAATTAATATCTAATGCTTCAGATGCTTGCGATAAGTTGCGTTATATAAGTCAGACAAATGATGAAATCTTAAGCGGCGATCCATTAATGAAAATTACTGTAGAAATTAACAAAGAAGCAAATAAGCTAATTGTTAGTGATAACGGTATAGGGATGAGTAAAGAAGAGTTAGAAGATAATTTAGGCACTATAGCTAAATCTGGAACTCAACAATTTTTGTCTCAATTAACAGGCGATGCTAAAGCCGACAATATGCTTATTGGGCAATTTGGTGTAGGGTTTTATTCTGCTTATATGGTCGCTGATTATGTTGAGGTTATAAGCACCAAAGCTGGCTCGCAGGAGACCTATATTTGGTCTTCAAAAGGAGAGGGGGAATATACTATAGGAAAGTCTGATGAGGAAGTGGCTCGAGGAACTAAAATTATATTACATGTAAAGCCCGGTTCAGATAATTACTTAGATCAATTTTATATTAAAAATATTATTAAGAGCTACTCCGATCATATTGCAACACCAATTTATTTCGTAGAACAAAATGGCAGCCAGGTGCAAGTGAATTCTTCCTCTGCTCTATGGAGTAGAAGCAAGTCTGAAATAGATGAAGATCAATATAATGAATTTTATCGCAGCGTTTCTTATGCAGCTGATAAACCTTGGCTTACATTGCATAATAAAAACGAGGGAGTAGTAGAATTTACAAATTTACTTTATGTACCTTCAACTAGAACTTTTGATTTATTTCACCCTGATAGAAAAAGAAGAGTTAAGTTGTATATCAAAAGAGTTTTTATTACCGATGAAAATATTGACATAATACCACATTATTTAAGATTTTTACGTGGGGTTGTTGATTCAGAAGACCTACCATTAAATATCAGTAGGGAAACGTTACAATATAATTCCACAATGGATAAAATTAAGAATGCTATAACCAAAATGGTGTTAGCAGAATTAAAAAAGAAATTACTAGACAATAAAGAGCAATATCAAATATTTTGGAATAATTTTGGTTCTGCTATTAAAGAAGGGTTATGTGAAAATTTAACTCATGCTGATAAATTATTGGAAATATGCTTGTTTTACAGTCATCAACAAGATAAATTGATCAGTTTGGATGAGTATATAGCAAACATGAAGCCAGATCAAAAACATATATATTACTTGAGTGGTGACGATATAGATAAACTAAAAAACAGTCCTCAGCTTGAAGGTTTCGCTAATAAAAATATAGATGTTTTGTTGTTTACCGATAGTGTTGATGATTTTTGGGTTACTACTAACCATACATATAAAGAGAAAGAAATTAAATCTATTACCAGAAGTAATATCGATCTTGATGAATTAAACGAAGATCAATCAAAAAAAGATGATAAAAAAGAATCCCAAGATAATAATATATATGATGAATTGCTTAGTTATTGCAAAGAAATTTTAAAGGACCAAGCAAAGGATGTTATTATATCAAAAAAACTCTCCAGTAGCCCTGCTTGTCTGACTGTGGATGAAAATTCTATCGATATTAGGATGGAAAGATTTTTAATAGATCAAAAGCAACTTAATAAGCGCTCATTGAAAATATTGGAGTTAAACACTAAACATCCGGTTATAGAAAATATTATGCAAAATTTGCATAACGACCAGCGCAAAGAGGAAAATAAAAATCTTTTACAGAGTTTGTTTGACATAGCATGTTTGATTGAGGGTGAAGAGATTAAAGATCCAGCTGGCTTCTCTAAGCGTATGATGGATTACATTATGAATAAATAACTTTAAAAATATTTAAAAAGAAGAAGCAGCAACATCCCCTAGCGGTAACGCAGAAGCGTCATTGCGCTCTTTGCCCTGGCAAAGGGCTCCCACTACAATAATAGTTAACTCAGGGTAAACAACTCCTTATATACATATTTAAGAAGAAAGAAGTTAATAACTGGATCACCACGCTAGTGCTTGTAGGCACTAGCTCGTGATGACACTAAAGCTTGACTTTCCAGGCATTCCGGCAATTCTAATACAGCAGCAACATCCCCTAGCGGTAACGCGCAAAAGTCATTGCGAGCTTGCAAAGCGTGGCAATCCAGGACAACCGACTCTTCTATACATATTTAAGAAGAAAGAAGTTAATAACTGGATCACCACGCTAGTGCTTGTAGGCACTAGCTCGTGATGACACTAAAGCTTGACTTTCCAGGCATTGCGGCGATTCTATTATAAAAGAAGCAACATCCCCTAGCGGTAACATTATTTTCGTATACCTCCTTTGCCAAGGCACTAGCTCGTGATGACACTAAAGCTTGACTTTTCAGGCATTCCGGCAATTCTAATACAGCAGCAACATCCCCTAGCGGTAA
>JAIOYM010000040.1 GCA_021741085.1 Rickettsiaceae bacterium | reverse complement strand
TAATAACTGGATCACCACGCTAGTTCGCAAAGCTCACGCTCGTGATGACAAACTCCTAAGACTGATAGGCATTCCAGCCATTCTAATATAAAAGAAAAAGCAAAATCCTCTAGCGGTAATGTGATAGCGTCATTGCGAGAAGCGTTAGCGCCGTGGCAATCCAGGAAAAACGACTCTTCTAAATATATATTCAACTATTGGTTGGGCGCGCAAACATGGAGAAAGGTTTGTTGGAGGGAGAATGTGGGGAGATAGGGAATCAATTTGAGGGGATGCGTTCGAATTTGTTGGAATGTGGACTCTGTTAAGAATGCAGCAACATCCCCTAGCGGTAATAAAAATACGTCATTGCGAGCTTGTAAAGCGTGGCAATCCAGGAAAAACGACTCCTTATATACAAATACAAAAAGCAGCAACATCCCCTAGCGGTAATGCGATAGCGTCATTGCGAGCTTGCAAAGCGTGGCAATCCAGGACAACCGACTCTTCTACATACATATTTAAAAAGAAAGGTTAGATAACTGGATCACCACGCTAGTTCGCAAAGCTCACGCTCGTGATGACACTATAGCTTGACTTTCCAGGCATTCAAGCGATTTCTAATACAAAAAGCAGCAACATCGTCTAGCGATAATGTGATAGCGTCATTGCGAGCTCTTTTAAGAGCGTGGCAATCCAGGGCAAACGACTCTATATACATATTTAAAAAAAGAAAGGTTAGATAACTGGATCACCACGCTCGCATCGCTTCGCTCACGGCTCGTGATGACACACACCTAAGACTGATAGGCATTCAAGCGATTCTATTATAAAAGCAGCAACACCCCCTAGCGGTAATGTGATAGCGTCATTGCGAGCTTGTAAAGCGTGGCAATCCAGGATAAATGACTCTTCTAAATACAATTTTAAAAAGAAGTCAATAACTGGATCACCACGCTAGTTCGCAAGCTCACGCTCATGAGACGACCTAATACATTATTAAATCAAGGCTCATGTGAAACATTATTTCCACGTGAGACCTAGAAATATTACAAATACCTATTCAACTATTTTAGCAGGCTTAGTTTGATCAAAATATAGCACCAAAGTAGCACACAAGCTAACAAATGCTATATAACCAGATATAGCAAAAGTAGCACCATAAATATCCCAAAGATATAGCGAAAGAGGCATGGATATTCTACGTATTAGCTCTCCTCCTATTGCGCATGATACTCCTGTAACCAAATATTTGTTATACCCACTGTAAGAATCTAAAAAATATTTGTGTGATGGCGCAGAAAATCCTATACCAATAACCACAATTATAAATCTTATAATAGCGAGCTCTATGTATGATGCTTCTGGAATCATACTAAATAACGGAATAATTGTTATCGTCATCAAAGCTGCCGAATATAGCATAACTCTTCTAGCGCCATATTTATCACCCAACCAACCAAATAACGGTAACAAAAGACCATCTAACAAAGTCATTTTAATGTTCATGCTTAGCATGTCTGTATAAGTAAATTTTGTCATTAGGGGCACCAAAATATTAAACATGATGAAAGGCACAACAAAATTCAAATAATTAGAACCATTTATCACCATAAGCTTTAGCATTGTTCCACCATTTTTATTCAACCTGTATAAAAGCACAGCGCTGATAAATATGGTAAACGGAGCTAGTATTTTGATATAATATAAGGCTTCCTGATTAAATTTTACTATCAAATAAGTTATAATAACCCCTATCAGTAAATAGCCACTGACAACTGCAAAGTATTTTTTCCAATTGAATGATTTATTTGAATCAACAGAGAATTTTCTAGAGGAATATTTGCTTATATTCAATTGATAGCGTAAATATATGTTGATTAAACCAGTAAAAACCGAGCCAAAATACGCCCAACGCCAGTATGTTTCAGCGCTACCTGACTCTGATATCAAATAAGTTGCCCAAGTTGCAATACAAACACCAACAATTGAAGATGAATTATATATGCTACTAATAAACGAACGTTTTGTGGCTTCTGTATTTTCTATGATAAATAAACCCGCTATAGTGGATTCACCAGACATAAACATCGCTTGCAAACCATAAGTAATTGACAACAAGATCGGAGCCCAGATTCCTGCTGTTTGATAGCTAGGTAGGCAACCTATTAAAAATGTACATATAGTCATTCCCAGCAAACTTATCACTAACCCTCTAGCTGGTCCAAAAGTTATAGCAATACCACCAAATAATGTTGTGGCAACTGGTTTGATAAATATACCTATTAGAGGGACGCTGTAAGTTAAAATTAATCCAGAAATATGATCGTTAGAAAAAAATATTTGCGCTAGAATTTTACCCATCATCGCATAAAGCACAGCATCGTAATGAGAAAGACAATTAGCCAATAATACCGAAAGCATGAGTTTAGATTTTGACATAATTAAGATATTTTTATATATAAACAGAAAATTAAATCGCCTCATAAATTTATTTTATACAAAATAAGTGTATAATAAAACATTTTTTTAACCCGACAGTTAAATTTTTTATAATATTTCAACTTTAATGCCTGGTTTATCTAAAAAAACAAAAATATTAACCCCGAGGTCTAACAATGCATATAAATCGATTATTTTATTTATCTTGGTAGCTATGGGTGAATTTCTTACATGTTGATTTATTGTAGAATCTAGAACTAGATCGTAGTTATTCAAATTAGATATATCGAATTTGTCATTGAAGATAACAGCAATTTTTTTACCATGACTAGCAAAAAACCAATTTTTTTGGGCAATATTTTCTTCATGCATAATTAATTCTTTTTGACCAAACCAGTCCGTCCAATAACGTGCCTGAAAGTTTTTGTGCTTTTTTGCATATATTTCTAATTGGTTATCGTTATTCTGGGCTGCCAACATCAAATCATCCAAAGATATTATCATTAAAGGTTTCGGCGATATTAGCATAAGTATGACAGAAAAAACTATTGGAATAAATCCAAAAAAGCGCAAGCTGCCTTTCCACAAGGTAAGCATAAAAAAGCCTAACATATATATTACAATACTGGCGCTAGTTATGTAGCCGATATAGCTTACTGAGTAGTATGCATGCGCTACTTTGTCTGATAGAGTTAGTAAAAATTTAACAAGTATTTCTATTAACTGCACCGGATAATAATACATTGCATTACCAAGTGGCAAAAATAGAATAAAAATCATTAGCAATGGAATTATCATGTATAAAGTTATGGGTACCGCTATTAAATTAGCTAAAATACTATAGTTAGCAAAAATGTAGAAATTATAAATAGCAATAGGGGCCGTGATTATACTAACATTGAAGCTAAAAAATATACTATAGAAAATATATTTTGTTATTCTACCCAAAAAACCCGAACCAAAATTATATTTTTGTAGCAGCTTCTGGTTTAGCTCATCACTAAAAAATAGCGCTAACACAGCCAAAAATGAAAGTTGAAAGCTGGGTTTGAAGATATTTTCGGGATTAAACATTAATAAAAGAATGCAGGCAAAATTCAGCAACCTAAAATGATTCACTTTCCCGCCAAAAATCACAGCATATATAACTACAGCACTCATTATAAAAGCTCTTGTGGCAGCAATTTGCAAGTCTGTAAGTAACCAATATAAGGAAGTAGCAAGAATTGAGCTTATAGCTGCTATTGCCTGGATGTTAAACCTAAAAGCTATGATATCAGAAATGTTAAGCATAAAACGTGCTATTTTGAAAAAAATAGCTGCTATAAGTGATATATGTAAACCTGAAACACATATTAAGTGAGATATTCCGCTATAACGTATATTTTGCATATCGTTACGATCAATTCCCCCACTGTCGCCAATCAAAAGCGCTGCAACAAAACTCGCTACTTTATCTGAAAAAATATTATATAGCGACTTGTACAGATTTTGCCGTAGCACCTGAATTTTATCATATAGAGTGATGGCATGTTTTTTTATAATTTCAGGTTTGGAAATAGCATATCCAACTGCACTAATTTGATTAAAACGTGCAAGTAAAGCGAAGTCATATCCATAATAAAGCTTTTGAGCAGGAGGCGGATGTAAAATAGCATCTAGTAATATTTCGTCACCAACCTGTATTAATCTGGCACTAGAATATTTTTCTGCTACATTAATTCTTATTTTGGCGGCATCGTCATTTAATAAATGACCTATGATAACCAAGTTTTTCAGCGTGATTTGCACACCACCAGCTTTGGGATGTATAGATGTGACTATGCCCGAAACTAAGCCTTGGGTAGAATATTGTATTTTTTCATATCTGTTATTAACAATACGAACGTAACTAATAACTAAACCAAATAATATGCTTGTAGATAATATAAGTAAACTTTTTAGAATGACAGCATGTTTTCTAAACAATGTAAATATTAGAGGAAAAATAACTAAATATTTTATATTTGGAAATAATTCATTACTAAAAAAATATAATATTCCGCAAAATATTCCTACACTAAACCATAAGCTTAACTGATCATGTTCGCTGGATAATATTGCTTCTATTTTATCTAAAATACGATTGTAGAAATTTGAAGAATTATAGTTATAAATACGCACTCTATATTAGTAGTTTAAATATTTTGGTATTTATTACTGTAAATTATTGCTGTTAAATAATATAGAATAATTTAGTGATATAGAAAATAATATTGTAGCTAAAACTGGTAATATGACAGGAATCACTTGCTTATGTGGTTATGGACTGCAAAAGAATTTTACGAAAGCCTTTGTAATAATTGCTAATCAATTTGCACCTCCTAGCCAAGACTTATATACAATAATAGACGATTTTATCAGCTTGCGTCTTAATGAAGGCTAAGCAATAAAAACTACATAACATTTTCTTGCCGCACACTTTCAAAATTTTAGATGAAGTATCCCTTTGTATTATTTATACTTTTTTGCTTGCATTTGTCTTATTAGGTGTAGTTTCTTTTTGTGCATTTGTCTTATTAGGTGTAGTTTTTGTATTGTTATAGTCTTTCTTATCACCATAACCATTGTAATCATTACGAAGAAATTCCAATATTTTCATTTCAGTATCGTTGTCAAATTCGTGATTAGTCATCATCTCTATGAGCGTTTCTTTCAATTCCTTTTTAAAATTTAACATTTCAGGAAAGTAATTGTTGAGAGAATTTTCAAACGACTCAATATCACGAGTTATTTCATTTGGATGCATTGGGGTAAATTGATAAGCTTTATTAATTCTTTCTTGTTCTTCAAATATACGAGTCATTATTTTGGAGCCATAACCGTTACCGTGAATTTTCACCCTGTGTTGTATATTTTGATTGCTACCAATCTCCCCCAAGTCACTTTGAGAAAATATAGAAATATTATTAGGGCTAGGTATTATAATAGTGTTATTTACGACATTTTGCGCTTGATGAATAAAATCGCTGTAATTATTATTCTGTGAAAAAAAATGTACACCATTAGTACTAGTAACGCTGCAATAACCATTATTGATATTTATACATGTAACATGCATATTAAATGCAGGCTGATAAGAATAACCTTGACTTATGTCTTGGGCTCCTTGAATTAAGGCTTGTGCATAAGGTGGAAGATGAGATTGGTATAAAATAAAATTTAATTGCTGTGGAGATAATCCATGGAACCCAGTTAAATATTGATTGAAATTATTGTAATTATATTCATAAGGTTCTCCGGGGAAATTTTGTTGATAATGTCTTTTTACCTCGTGCTCCAAACTTGAAATTCTCCCCTCAAGGTTAATCAGGGTGCTATTCTTTTGAGGTGCTGCGTCAGTATTTCCCCCTCCTGTAGAATCTTCTTCAGATTCAGATTCAGATTCAGATTTGGCTTTTGGCTTCTCTTCTACAGTGCCAAAACCGAAAGACTTTTGCAAATCTCTTAAAAGATCTTCAATTTTCGCATTAGGATCAGGTTTAAGTAATCGACCTATTGCTTGTAATCTTTGATCGGAGCTATATTGTAACAACCCTGCAAACATATTAGTTCCAAGATTTAATAGATATGCCGCATATGCTCCCATAAAATATACCCTTATTTTTAATTAGTTTTATTAGATTATCTTCTTACTATTAACAAGTTTATAACTTAGTAAAAATTAGCTCAAAATAAAACCAAATGTTAGCTAAAGATATTAAAATAAATATACTGTTTTGTTACACAAAAGACACCTTAAAAATAAAATTCTAGTATCACTAAATTAAATAGGCGCTAGAATTTTCTTTATTTCTCCATTAGAATTTAGTTATAAGTTATTAGAACAATCCAATATGCCAAGACCTTATTTCGTAGAAAATAATGCAAAAAATATTGAACGAATTATCCGAGTAAATCATGCTGGGGAGTTTGCTGCAAAAAACATATATGCCTGTCAAATACCTAATATAACTTCCACAGAAATTCGTAATTTGGTTGAAGAAATGTATCATCAAGAATTAGGGCATTTGAAATATTATCAAGAATTAATGTTTGAAAGAAATATCAGGCCTTCTGTATTTCTGCCTTTATGGGGGGTTTTAAGTAAAACTCTAGGCTATCTTACTTCCTTTTCGCCTAATCAAATAATGCTATGCACAAAAGCAGTAGAAGAAGTTATCGAAAACCACTACCGCAAGCAGGAAAATTTATTAGAAACCCAAGCATACGATAATGAGAATGAACTACTACAAAATATAAGACAGCATCTAAGCGATGAGGTGCATCATAAAAATATGGCCGAAAAATATATAACTTTCTCTGTCCTAAATCTTTTTAGTTCTTGTATTATTAAACTAGGCTGCGTTGGAGCCATAAAGATAAGCAAACATTTTTAATATCCCGTTTCGGGGTAAATCTTGAAAGATCTTGCCTTTTTGTTTTCGCTCGAGTGGCGTGTATTATCAAAAAATTTGTAGAATTTTAAAAATTAATCACTATATATAACCTTGACTAATTAATTAAGGGTGACTATGAATTTAGAAAATTTTACCACAAAAGCACGTAATATAATTGCAACGGCCAATAGCTTAGCTTCAAACTCTAATCATCAATATATTGTAAGTTTACATTTACTAAAAGCGCTACTGAAAGAAAATGAACCTATAATTTCTAATATTATAAATATTTTAGGTGGAGATCGCTTGCAACTTCAGTCTCTTGTAGAAGCAGAGCTGATTAAGTTACCGGAAGTGAAGGGAGCTCAGCAGGTTTATTCTGCTAGGGATTTTATCAAAACTTTAGAGCTTGCTGCAAGTCTTGCCAAATCTGCTGGCGATAGTTTTGTAACTTTAGAGAAGATTTTTGAGGCTTTATCACAAGATGCTACGTGCAAACCCCTATTTATAAATTCTAAAATTGCTGTGGATAAAATGGCGGCAGCTATTAATTCCTTGCGAAAAGGAAGAGTTGCAGATAGCGAATCTGCAGAAGAGAGCTATGATGCTTTAAAAAAATATGGGCGCAATGTAACCGAACTTGCCAGACTTGGAAAATTAGACCCAGTAATTGGAAGAGATGAAGAAATTAGAAGAGCTATACAAGTACTTTCTAGAAGAACCAAAAATAATCCGGTTTTAATAGGTGAGCCTGGGGTTGGTAAAACGGCTATTATAGAAGGCTTAGCTCAGAGAATAATAGACAGGGATATTCCTGAAACTCTATCAAAAAGCGATATTTTTGAACTAGATATGGGTGCATTAGTTGCAGGGGCAAAATTCCGTGGAGAATTTGAAGAACGTTTAAAAGCAGTGTTAAATGAGATTAAACAAGCTGCTGGTGGCATAATATTATTCATTGATGAGATACATCTTTTAGTTGGCGCAGGTAAGGCTGATGGAGCTATGGATGCTTCCAATCTACTAAAGCCAATGCTTGCAAGGGGTGAATTGAGATGCATTGGAGCTACAACCCTAGACGAATATCGCAAATACATAGAAAAAGATGCAGCTCTTGCTAGACGTTTTCAAGCTGTTTACGTCTCTGAGCCAACAGTAACTGATACGATATCGATATTAAGAGGTATCAAGCCTAAATATGAAGCTCATCATGGTGTAAAAATATCCGATAATGCCCTGATTGCAGCTGCCAATTTATCTAATAGATATATCACCGACCGTTTTCTACCTGATAAAGCAATAGATCTTGTAGATGAAGCGTCTAGCAAACTCAAGATAGAAGTTTCCAGTAAACCCGAAGAGTTGGATGAGTTGGATAGAAAAATAATACAGATGAAAATTGAAGCAGCCGCATTAAAGAAAGAAACAGATATTAAGTCTCAAGAACGCATGAAGATAATTAACAAAGAGCTTCAAAATTTAGAAGAAAAATCTTTGGAGTTAGGGGCAAAATGGCAGGCTGAAAAAGCTAATATAGGTAATATTCAGAAATTAAAGGAACAATTAAGCCAAGCTAGATTTGAATTAGATAAGGCTGAAAGAAATGCTGACTTAGCAAAAGCTAGCGAACTAAAATATGGTGTAATTCCTTCCTTGGAGAAACAATTGGAGCAACAAGAAAAAAACGGTAGTCATTCTTTATTGAAGGAGGTTGTATTGGAAGAAGATATAGCCGCTATTGTATCCAAGGTAACCGGCATTCCTTTAGAAAAAATGCTTTCAACTGAAAAAGCCAAATTGTTGCATATGGAAGAGGATTTAACTAAACATGTTATAGGGCAGAGTGAGGCTATTGAAGTTATAAGTGACGCGATAAGAAGAGCAAGAGCTGGTGTACAAGATGTAAATAGACCACTAGGGTCTTTTTTGTTTTTAGGCCCAACTGGCGTTGGCAAGACAGAGCTAACCAAAGCTTTAGCAGAATTTTTATTTGATGATAAAGGCGCTTTGCTTCGAGTTGATATGTCAGAGTATATGGAAAAACACGCCGTTGCTAGACTTATAGGAGCACCTCCTGGCTATGTTGGTTACGAAGAAGGTGGCTTTTTGACTGAAAGTGTTCGTAGAAGACCATATCAAGTTATATTATTCGATGAAGTAGAAAAAGCCCACCCAGATGTATTTAACTTGTTGCTACAAGTTTTAGATGATGGTCGACTTACTGATTCTCAAGGTAGGGTCGTAGATTTTAAAAATACCATCATAATTTTAACTTCAAATTTAGGTACAGAATTTTTTGCCGAACATTCTAAAGAAAAAGTAATGGAGGTAGTAAAAAGCTACTTTAAACCTGAGTTTTTGAATAGGTTGGATGAAATTGTTATATTTAACTATCTATCAAGGGATAATATGTACGGCATAGTTAAAACCCAAATCGCTCAATTGAATAAAACTTTAGCAGCCCAAAATATAACAATTAATTGTGATGAAAGAGCGATTGATTATCTAGCTAAAAAAGGTTACGATCCAAACTACGGAGCGCGTCCTTTAAAACGCATAATCCAAAGAGAAGTGCAAAATAGTTTAGCAAAAATGCTTCTTGCAGGTAATGTGAATCTTGAGGGGGCTATCACTTTGACAGCGAAAGACGAAAATTTATGTTTTACTACATAGGTATTTATTGCTATGGTTTTGTTGTGGCTTTAATAGCTGCAATAAAAGAAAAACTACGTTTATGATTTTCAAGTTTTTCAAAAAAATAGCTAATATTTACTAGTTACACTTAAGTAAAAATTTGTTATCATTTTAACAAGAAGGTTATTTTAGATTAAAGTTAAATTAAATATTAAATCCAGCAAATATCATGACCACAGACACAAGAACTCGTTGCTCTTTTTGCGCTAAGGCAAAAAATGAAGTAAAAAAATTAATAGTAGCGCCTCAAGTGTCTATATGCAGTGATTGTATAGAACTTTGCTATAGCATGGTTAAAGATGAGGGCTCTGAGATTACTCTGCAACATGGTGTAGGTAGCGTATTGAAGCCTAAAGAAATAGCACAAATACTAAACGACTATGTTATAGGTCAGGGCCACGCAAAAAAAATATTAGCTGTTGCAGTTTATAACCACTACAAGAGAATAAACAAGCTTTTTAATAGTGATGTGAATTTAGGTAAATCTAATATCTTAATGATTGGGGCTACTGGTTGCGGTAAAACTTTACTTGCAGAAACTCTAGCTAAAGCTTTAGATGTGCCTTTTGCTATAGCGGATGCAACTTGTTTAACCGAAGCTGGATATGTTGGTGAAGATGTAGAAAATATTTTACTACGTTTGATTCAAGCCGCAGACTATAATATAGAAAAAGCACAGCGAGGAATTATATATATTGACGAAATTGATAAGATTTCCAAAAAAGCCGACAATATGTCTATAACAAGAGATGTTTCGGGTGAAGGTGTGCAACAAGCTTTATTGA
>JAIOYM010000039.1 GCA_021741085.1 Rickettsiaceae bacterium | reverse complement strand
CAACAGACATTGAGTTATCCGTATTTTTTCGATAGATTGAATTTGGTTCATCCTAAAAATTTATAGGAAAGGCGGGCTTGAAAGTATAAAATTTTATGGAATAAGCCGTGAAAGCCTTTCCATAAAAAAAATTACAAATTAGTTTCTTCTATTACCCATGAAACGTAGTAGGTATAAGAACAAATTTATTATATCTAGATATAAGTTAAGAGCTGCAACGATTGCCATTTTTTCTCCAACGGCATCACCGCCAACGCTGTAATATATAGACTTTATTTTTTGTGTATCAAAAGCTATCAAACCTATAAAGATGAATACACCTATTAATGAAGTTGCAAATTCGATTGCTGGGCTTTGGAAAAACATATTGGCTAGTGATGCAAGAATTATACCCCATACACCCATTATTAAGAATGAACCAAAAGATGTTAAATCTTTTTTAGTTGTGTAACCATATAGACTCATTCCTCCAAACAGACCAGCTGTTATCAAAAAGGTACGAGCTAAAGATTCGCCAGTATATATTAGCCCCAACTGTCCAAATGACAAACCAACTAAAGTAGCATATATCCAGAATAACATTCTAGCTTTTGCGATGGAGTGGTTGGCTAAACCGAAGCCGAAATAAAGCGCTACACCTATTGGTGCAAACATCACTATAGTTCCCAAACCAGTATTGCCCATGAATTGGCCGCTAGGTGTTACATTAAAAAGCAATCTTGTAACAGGCTCGAAAGAAGAAGCCAGATAAGCGCTAAATGCACTCATTAAAAGTGCTATAGCCATATAATTATAGACTTTTAGCATATAAGCTCTTAGTCCTACATCAAGACCTTTTTTGGTATCGTAATACGTTTTTGTGTAATCAATCATTTTTAATCTCCTATATTCTGCTATATTTGATTTTCACTATTATATAGTATAGGATCTTGTTAACCTGATTTCAAGGATAATATAATAAACTACATAAATTAAAAACTAACATTACTAATCTATGAGCAATAATTTTACAGGAATAGACTTAGAAAAGCTTTCTCAAAAACAAGCCTCAGAGCTATTAAAGCAGCTGCAGGATAAAATAGCTTTATGTAACAGGGCTTATTATCAAGAAGACAAGCCTATCCTTCCTGATGCAGAATACGACTGGCTAGTAGAGTTGAATAAATTGATTATAGTAAAATTTCCACAATTGGCAAATAGCGAAGATCCAACTTCTACTATAGGCTACAAAATTTTAGAAAGCTTTGATAAAGTTACGCATTCTGTTTCTATGTTATCTCTTGACAATGCCTTTTCTCGCCTTGAGTGCAGTGACTTCATAAAAAGAATACAGAATTTTCTTAACGACTATAAATTCATTCCATTATGCGCTGAATTAAAAATAGATGGTCTATCTTTCAGCGCGCGATATGAATATGGAAAATTAGTGTATGTTGCAACTAGAGGAGATGGTTTTGTTGGAGAAAATGTAACTGAAAACATGAAGACGATAAAAGATTTTCCTCAATTTATAGAAAATGTACCTAATGTTTTTGAAGTGCGCGGTGAAGTTTATATGGAAAAAGATGCATTTATAAAGCTTAACCAAGAGCAAGATAAGCAATTTGCAAACCCAAGAAATGCAGCAGCCGGATCTCTGCGTCAATTAAATTCTGCAGTTAGCGCAAAAAGACCGCTCAAATATTTTGTGTATGCACTCGGTTCTGTTTCCGCAGAATTTGCTAATTCACAAATAGAACTTCTTGAAAAATTTAAAAATATAGGTTTTAAAACAGCTCCGCACAAGGAAATATTAAATAATATAGATGAAGTTGAACAATATTATCAAAAAATTGGGCATTTGCGCGAGGATTTAGCTTTTGAAATAGATGGTACAGTTTTGAAAGTAAATGATTTGAAGCTTCAGGCTAGATTAGGTTTTGTAGGGCGTAGCCCAAGATTTGCCGTAGCATATAAATTTCCTGCAGTTTTGGCTAAAACTAAGATCTTAAATATAATAATACAAGTTGGTAGAACTGGCAGTCTAACACCGGTTGCAGAAGTAGAACCCACAAATGTGGGTGGCGTTGTAGTATCCAGAGCAACTTTACATAATTATCACGAAATTATTAGAAAAGATGTAAGGATAGGTGATACGGTAAGTCTTCAACGTGCCGGAGATGTAATACCTAAAATTACCGCTGTAGAATTAAGCCTTAGGCCAAAAGACTCAAAAGCTTTTATATATCCAACACATTGCCCGTCATGTAATTCAAATATAAATTATGCAGGCAGTGATCTTATTATTAGATGTGAAAATAGTTTAAAATGCCCCGCTCAAATTTTAGAAAAATTGGCTCATTTTGCCAGCAAAGGAGCTATGAACATAGATGGGTTGGGTAAAAAACAGATAGAATTTTTATTATCTGAAAAGATTATTGGAACCCCTGCGGATTTATTTACATTAAAATATAATGCCGAAATTGAAAAATTAAAAACCACTCGAGGATGGGGTGAAAAATCAGTAAGTAATTTGCTAGAATCTTTAGAAAAAGCAAAAAAAGTTACATTATCAAAATTCATTTATTCACTAGGTATACGGCAAGTTGGAGAAGTTGCAGCGCAAATTTTAGCTAAAGAATTTAAAACTGCGCATAATTTTTTAAACACAATGCTACGACTAGCCGAGCATAATGTGGAAATCGTGGAACAATTAGATAATCTAGACGGTTTTGGAGAACAAATTATCAAAGATATTAGTTATTTCTTTGCCAAAGAAGAAAATGTTGCGATTGTTAATCAACTCATATCCTTACTAGATATCGAAGAATACAGCAACTTAGCCTTATCTGAGAGTGCTATTTACAATAAAGTTATAGTCTTTACGGGTAATCTTGAGTCTATGTCTAGAGCAGAAGCAAAATCTATAGCTGAAAGACTAGGCGCAAAAGTTGCAAGTCAAATATCAAGTAAAACTGATATTTTGGTAGCCGGCCCTGGCAGTGGTTCTAAAATGACTAAAGCCAATGAGCTGAATGTTAAAATCATTGATGAAGAAGTTTGGTTGAGTTTAATAAAAAAATAATCTCATACTATGAATATTGGGAGCTTTTAGATATTTTTTCAAAATAATTTAGCCCCAAAGCGTAGCCAATGAATAAAGGTACATTAATAAACAAAGTTCCCCAGTAGCCAAAATTATCTATCAAATATATAAATCCAAAGCTAGAAATTGGATACATTATTGCTCTAGAAAGTGCGCATATTATAGCGATTCTACTAAAGCGTGTTAATATAGGAAAATGCTCTATAAATAACGCAGCAGCAGGAAAAATCGTAGGCGCAAAAATTACTAGTAAAATTTGTATACAAAAAAGCTCTCCAGGGGTTGAGATGTAATTTATTATCCAAGGCAAAGTAAAAGTAAAAATTATAAAGAATACCAACTTGATCTTTAATATTACCAATGGGTATATTCGGTATACCATAATAGTCATAGCAATTAAGCTAAACAACTCTGTAACCGATATAAAAAAATTGTGCCTTATTATTTCTGCAGCGCTATAGTTGAAATCATTTCTTAATTTTCCCATACAATATATGTACACAAAGTAAAAAATAGCAGGCCACACACTATCAATACAAAAATAAGATACAAGAACTTTCCAATTAGCCTCTTTAGCTGGTGTTTGGACTTCTTGTTTTTTGGCATAAACAAACACACCACTTTCTTTTAATTTTTTTCTTGCAATTAAACCAACAATAGCAAGAATTCCTCCAAAAACGAAAGCAAGTCGCCAATTTAAAGACTGTTCTATTAAAATTAGCCCTATACCCAAAGATAGAGTAGATCCAAAGCCTGCAGCTATACCAGCCGTGCATACTATAACATTACGCATAGATTTAGTAGAGATTTCGGCTAAATAAATATCCGTGCCAATTTTTTCTCCCATAGAAAAAAGGGATAATGTCATTCTACATAAAGTTAATATGATAGCAGCAGATATGCCTATTTGCGCGTAGCTGGGTAAAATGGCCATAGTTAAAGAACAAAATGCAACAGAAAATATACCAACTAGAGTTGTAAATTTACGACCAATTTTGTCACCAACATAACCAAGAATAATAGCGCCAAAAGGTTTGAAGACAAATGTAGAGCAAAAAGCTATAGCACTAATTAATTGAGCATTTGTGCCTTCAGCAGGAGGGAAGAAAAGATCATCTAAAACAAAAGCTAGGTGAACATAAAGCATCAAGTCAAAATACTCAAATAATGCACCCAATTGCAATAAGATTATTTGAGTTTTTGAATTTTTCAGATTGCTGTTTCCATAAGACATAGTAACATATGCTTTTGTAAATATTGGTAGTTAGTTTATTTTAATTGATACTACAACAGAAAGACCTGGTAAAATTTTCCCTCTAAGATCTTCTGGTATTTCAAAGTCTATTATAACAGGAATCCTTTGCACCACTTTGGTAAAATTACCAGTTGCATTATCAGTGGGTATAAGGCTAAATTTAGAACCGGTTGCTGGGGAATGGCTGCGTACGACGCCCTTTATATTAGTTTTAAAGGCATCGAAAGTAATATCTACTTCCATACCACTTTTAATACGCGCAAATTGGGTTTCTTTAAAATTAGCTTTTATATACATCTTTGTTGGCACAACAGAAACGATAGGATAGCCAGCTCTAGCAAAAGCACCAATTCTCAAAAAACTATTTGCCAAAAATCCATCCATGGGTGCGTATAATTTGGTGTCTTTTAATTGTTGCTCTGCGTAGTCTTGCCCTACTTTTGCTTCATCAAATTTAGATTTATTTATTTCTCTTTCCGATTCTAATACAGCTAAATTTTGATGGGAACTTTGTAAGGCAATTTCCGCTTTGCTAAATTCATATTTAGCGTGTTCACTGACTGCTTGAGCATTTTCTAATATTTGTTTGCTAGAAAATTGATTGCTTGTTAAGTTTTCTGTTCTTAGTAGTTCATTATTTGCAATTTTAAGGTTGACTCTTGCTAACTGCAAAGCTTGTTCAGAATCTAATATTGCCAATTTTGCTTGTGAAATTTTTTGCTCAGTTATTGCTATACCCTGTTTAGCTTGTTCTAAAAGAGCAATAGATTTATCCAAAGCTATTTGGTAATTGGTTTCATCTATTTCAGCTATTAAAGCACCTTTTTTTACTGGATCATGCTCCAAAATATGTATAGTTTTGATGAGTCCACTTATTTCCGGACTTATCGTGGTGATATCAGCTTCTACATAAGCATTATCAGTAGACTCGTGATTAAGGAAATTACCAATAGTATAACCAAGAAGCAAAAAAACTAAAGCTATAGCTACTAAAATCTTTTTAGATTTTAATATTTTGGAGAAAAAACTTTTACTTTGCAGTTCAGTTACATTAAGATCAACTTTATTTTCTTCAGCTTCCATATAACAAATAATTTCTACAACTAACTTTTGTTAGTAAATTTTTTATGAGAGTAGTAACTAAATGGTATAGTACATAGATATACCAAACCTAGTATAGGTAAAACATACCATGTATAAATTATGATAGCCAGTATTATACATGCAAATAGCAGAAAAATTAACCAAACATATTCTGGTTTGATTTCCAAATGTTTAATAGAAAAAGTTGGTAAAGTGCTTGCCAACAAAAATCCAACGATAAACATGTGTAGTAGTAAATAAAACTCAAATTTATGTATATCAGCATTGAATATCTTAGATAAATCAAAATCCAATATTATTGGTATTAAAGCTAACAATCCTCCGACAGGTGCTGGCACTCCTACAAAAAAATATTTACTACTACCATTGTCCGACTTGCCTTCGGCAGATAACAAATTAAACCGCGCTAACCTTGTTGCCATACATATTATAAAGAATATAGATGATGACCATAATAGTAATTTATTAGAAACATGCTGTGCTGACCACAAATAAAACAGAAGCCCAGGTACAATTCCAAAGTTATTGAAATCGCAGAAAGAATCTAATTGAGCTCCAAAATTAGAGCTTGCATTAAGAGCGCGTGCTACTCTACCATCTATACCATCAAGCATCGCAGCAAGAATAACGCAGGCTACAGCTTTTTGCCAATCTCCTAGCAAAGCAAATTGCAAAGAAGTAATACCTATAATTAATGACAATAACGTGATGAAATTGGGAAGAAGTTTTAAGATTGTTAATCTTGGGGTGTTTTGTGACGCCATCATAAAATAAATTAATTTATCGTTCAGTGCGATTTTAGAGTTGTTGAAGTAAAAAATCATTTAGCACATTATATGATGCCGCTATAATGTATTTATTCGTTACGCATCGCGCAATAATTCGTTAATTGACGTTTTTGCCCTTGTTTCTGCGTTAACTTTTTTTACTATCACAGCGCACGCTAGCTGTATATTCGGATTATTTTCACTAGCAATGCTGCCAGACACAACTACCGAATTAGCTGGAACTCGGCCATATATAATTTCACCCGTTTGGCGATCAACTATTTTTGTAGACCCAGTTATATTAACACATGAACCTAGCACACTATTTTGTTCGATTATTGCTCCTTCCGATATAACGCATCCAGCTCCAATAAAACAATTATCCTCTATAATAACAGGGGTAGATCCTATAGGCTCTAAAACACCAGCTACAACAACATTACTTGAAATATGACAATTTTTACCTATTTGCACACAAGAACCAATTGTAGATCCGCTATCTATCATAGTATTACTATCAATATATACCCCTATATTGATAAAACATGGCATAATAACAACATGGTGGGCTATATAAGTACCTTTTCTTATGTAGCTACCGGGTAAAACTCTAATTTTACTACTAGCAAATAGTTCTTCATCCCAAACATTAGGATCAAATTTAGGGTAAATTTTATCGTAATAAGAGGCAAAACCTATACTCATTACTTCGCTACTAAACACTTTGAAACTTAATAAAATACCTTTTTTTACCCACTCATTAACCTGCCAATTGCCTGATGAAATTTGTTCACAAGATCTAATCTTTCCCTCATCTAGCATAGAAAGAAGAATTTTGACATGTTTTTTAGCAGCTTTAAGCTCTTCCAAGGAGATATTGGGTTTTTGAAGTGTTGCCCAACTTTGCTCAATTAATTGACTAATTGGATTTTTCATAATAAATTCAATAATAGACGTAAATATTTACTATTTTAAATACTTAAATATTAAAAACATAATGTACACAAAATGCTCGAATTGCTCTACAAGCTTTTACATAAACGAAGAACAAATAACGCACTCAGGAAGGTATGTTAGATGTTCTAAATGTTCTTACGTATGGCACCTGCAAAATAATGATATTGAAAATCAGTCTCAATTATCTAATCATAAAAGTTCTATAAAAACCTATAATCTACCTGCTATTATACCTAATAATGGTACAAAAAATACAAATATTTTTACATTTTATAGAGGAATATTAGCTTTTTCTGTATTAATAGCTATTGGCTTATGTGTATATTTATACTCTAATAAACCTATGGAAGTCTTCATAGAAGATGTTTCTATTTACAAAACAGATGACAGAGGGGTGGTTTTAAGTTACAAAATAACGCATGTGAATTATAAGCATGGCTTTTTTATACCTTTAGTTGATATAGAGCTTTTGGATGAGAATTATAAAGTTATAGCATCATACAAGGAAAAAGAATTACTAGGTCACTTCGTTCATGGTGATCATGCTCATATTACAACAAAGTTTAGAAATGTTCCTAGTGATATTTTTTATGCAACAGTGAAATTAAAAGCAAAATAAAAACCTAAATAGTATCATGAAAAAACAAATCCTATATCCTAAATTCACAACAAGAATTTTGGCCCTTGCCATTGATTTAACTGTAGTAACTATAATTCTTATACCCCTTTCTTGGATTATTATGCCTTATATTTTTGAGGCTAGCTTTTCTAGATTTATTATGGAAAATAATTTGCAAAATATTAATATATCTGACATCAACAAATTTATCCTTGATAAGGATTTTTTACAGAAGATTACGGCGGGTGAGCTAATTAATTTTGTAGTCAAATCAGAAATAATACGCTTGCTTTGTTTGTGTGTTTATTTTACTATAAGCTTCACTAACTACGGCACCAGCATTGGCAAAAGAATGCTAAACATAAGAATAGAAGATTATACTACAGGTAGCAAAATAACAGTTTGGCAGTCGGTTAACCGTTTCTTCCTTCAATGGCTTGGATTAATATGCTTCCCAATGATGATTTTTTCCAAAGATAAGAGAGGGATGCATGATAAAATAGCTAGCACTATAGTGGTTAAAATGTAAACGTTAAGAATTTAATATAGATGATAGAAGCGCAAATTTTTTTAAATTTAAAGTCTTGGCCTTTTTTAGAGGCAAGAAAAATCTTGGAGCACATAAATAACAAGACTCCACAAAAAGGTTTTGTTTTATTTGAAACTGGTTATGGGCCTTCTGGGTTACCTCATATCGGAACATTTTCTGAAGTAGCAAGAACAACAATGGTTAGATATGCTTTTTCTCAGATATCTGACATACCAACCAAATTAATTTGCTTTTCTGACGATATGGACGGCGTGCGTAAGGTGCCAACTAACATACCAAATCAAGATATGGTTGCTAAATATCTAGATAGGCCTCTTACAGATGTGCCAGATCCATATGGAGAAACCAAAAGCTATGGGCATTATATGAATGCTAAATTGAGGTCTTTTCTAGACAGCTTTAACTTCGAATATGAATTTTATAGCGCTACAGATTTTTATAAATCTGGTAGATTTGATGAAACCTTGCTCAAAGTTCTAAAATGCTACGACGATGTTATGAATGTTATGTTGCCTTCTCTTAGAGAGGAAAGGCAAAGAAGCTATTCACCGTTTTTACCTATTTGCCCAAAAACAGGAAAAGTTTTGCAAGTTGCTATTGTAGCAAAAGACGTTAACGCTGGAACCATTAGTTATATAGACGAATCTGGCGAATTGATAAATACCCCTGTAACAGGTGGGCATTGTAAATTACAATGGAAGCCTGATTTTGCAGCGCGTTGGGCGGCAATGGATGTAAATTACGAAATGTATGGTAAAGATCACAGACCTAATGCTCTAATATACTCAAGCCTATGCAAGATTCTAGGTGGAACGCCGCCAGTACAATTTTTTTATGAACTCTTCTTAAATGAAGCGGGAGAAAAAATATCAAAATCAAAAGGAAATAGTATCAGTGTAGACGAATGGATGAAATATGCTCCTTTGGAAGCGATGGTGTATTTTATCTACCAATCACCAGAAAAGGCAAAACGTTTGTTTTTTGACGTAATTCCTAAAAATGTTGATGAATACTTAATGCAAATAGCTAAATACCATGGAGAAACCGATCAAATTAAGCGATACGATAATCCAGTTTATCATATTCATAAGGGTGAAGTTCCTAAACTTGAAATGTTTGGTATTAGCTTTTCCTTGTTGCTAAACTTAGTTGCGGCTTGCAATACTGGTGACGAAGAAATATTGAAGGGTTTCATAGAAAAATATATCGGATGCCAACTCGAAAGCTCTTCCTATTTAAATAAATTATTATGGTATGCAATTAACTATTATCATGATTTTGTAGAACCAAATAAAAAGTTCCTGCAGCCTGATGAAGAACATAAAGCTATATTGCGTAAGATAATAAAAGTAGTAGAAACCACTCAAGGTGCAGAGAATATTCAGAATGCCATATATGATATAGGTATGACTTCAGGATTCGAAGGAAAATTGCGCGAGTTCTTTCAGTTATTATATCAAATATTACTGGGGCAAACTGAAGGGCCGAGAATAGGTTCATTATTGGCATTATTAGGCCAAGATAAAGCTATTAGTTTGTTATCCGTTCATATAGCCGATTAGGGGTCTGAGGTTTAACCATAATATAAAAGCCAAATCCTCTGGCGGTAACGCGCAAGTGTCATTGCTGAACCTATACAATTGCGCTCTTTGCTCATGCCAAAGGGCTCCCACTACAATAATAGTTAACTCAGGGTAAACCATAATAATAGAATACTCAATGAGCCTGCTCTGTTAAGAGCGTGGCAATCCAGGATAAATGACTCCTTCTATACATAGAAAGAAAAGCAACGCCATCTAGCGGTAACGTAGAAGCGTCATTGCGAGCTTGCAAAGCGTGGCAATCCAGGACAACCGACTCCTTCCATACATATTCAACTATTGGTTGGGCACGCAAATATGAGAAAGTTAGGTTGGAGTTGGGAATTTTGTAGAGAGATAGATTGTGCACTTGAGGGGAGATAGGGATAAATTCGTGGGGATTTGTTGGGATGAGGAGGGCTGTTAAGAATGATTAACTTGCAAGATAAACAACTCTTCTACATAAATACAAAGAAAAGCAACATCTTCTAGCGGTAATAAAAATACGTCATTGCGAGCTTGCAAAGCGTGGCAATCCAGGACAACCGACTCCTTCCATACATATTCAACTAAAGGTTGGGCGCGCAAACATGGAGAAAGGTTGGTTGGAGGGAGTGAATTTGTGGAGAGATAGAGGGTAAATTTGTGGGGATGTGTTGGAAAGTGGAGTCTGTTAAGAACGTAGCAACATCCTCTAGCGGTAACGTAGAAGCGTCATTGCGAGCTTGCAAAGCGTGGCAATCCAGGATAAATGACTCCTTATATACATATTTAAGAAGAAAGAAGTTAATAACTGGATCACCACGCTCGCATCGCTTCGCTCACGGCTCGTGATTGTATAGGTTCAACAAATCGGTTACAAGATTAGTGAGGATATGTGCATAATTTTTTAAAAATTCTACACATATCCACACTAACAACAACATCAAGCAATCATGTGTACAGGTATTTTATTCTTAATACCTTGATGCATA
>JAIOYM010000038.1 GCA_021741085.1 Rickettsiaceae bacterium | reverse complement strand
ACTCGCTCCAATTCATCCATCTGCCCCGAAGCACACAAAGCCTCGTAGGCCCCCGAATACATAGCCCCCTTAGCGCCCCCTCCAGAGAAAGCAATATTTGCTATTGGTTGTGCTTGGGCTGCTAGCTCTTCATCAGGGTTTATTTTTTTGCTCATGATCGGTATACCTATTTAATTTGTTAAACAACTTACAATTAATATGTTATTATAGTTAATTTTAGCTAACCACCTAAATAACATTACATTTAATAACAATTATTATTCACTTGATAAAAAACTACCTTCAATATTCTGCATAGACTCTTGACTAAAGAGCTTTAGAGGTGTGTCTTTTAGGTTGCGAGCTAGTTTAAAACAGAAAAAATATTCTAATGATTTATTATAAAGTTACGCTATAGGAATAGAAAATCAGTTATAAATCCTTGCAAACAAACATGACTAATAGAACAAAAAGCTTTACTAGATAGACTCTTTATTATAACCTATCACCAGTAACACAAAAACATTCTCAAGCCTAAAATATTTTCCCAATGGCTCAAATAAATTTACGTTCTTTTCTAATAGTTTTGGCTGTTGCCTTAGTGCAATATTATGATTATCACTTATTTGGTTTTATGGCCCCTAAAATTAGTAAAATACTTTTTCCTCTTGATACAGAAGAACAAGGTTTGAATAAGGCGTATTTTATAATTCTTATATCGTATTTTGCTAAACCTTTGGGCGCTCTGATTCTAGGTCATATAGGAGATAAAATGGGTAGATCTATAACATTAGATATTTCTTTGATGGTAGGTTCTTTATGTGCTTTAGTTATAGCGGTATTACCCAGTTACAATGATGTAGGAATTCTGTCCATCGTAGTATTGTTGTTTGCTAGAATGCTTATTACTGGAGTAGTAGGACCAGGATCAGACGGTGTTAGGCTATATATATTCGAACATATAAATACTAATTTCAGATGCTTTGGTGAAGGTGCTGCAATAGCAGCATGCCTGTTGGGATCTTTTTGTGCTTCTCTTTCTGTTATTTTTTTTACCAATGAATATTTTGGAGTAGATGGATGGAGATTTGCATTTGCTACTGGTGCAATTATTGGATCTATGGTTTTTTGTATAAAATATTTTTTCCCTATAAAAGAGTATAAGGTAGAAAAAAAAGAGGAAATGCTAGTAGAAAAAACTGATACCGTGATAAAAACATTAACAAAAAATTGGCTACTAATTTTAATGATGAGTCTAGTAGCGGGGGGGGTAGGGAGTAGCTATCAGTTTCTCACAGTTTTTTTCTTACAATATAATATCAACATTTTAAAAATAAACGCTGTATTTCATTCCTATTTATTACCTGCAGCCATTGGATTGTTTTTGATAGGGAGTTTAATAGCAGGAATAGTTGCAGATTATATAGGTAAAATTAGGACTATACATTTTGCATTCTCTAGCATCATGCTAACCTCTTTTTACATGATTGATCTTATATCTAGATCAGAATTTAGTATGTTGATATTTCTAGTTTTAGCTTTTATCTTGCCATTCTTAATAGTACCATCACATGTTATATTAAAGACAGCCATTTCAAAATCTGTAAGGTTTAGAATATACAGTTTTTCTCATGCATTAGGTTCAATAGCTATATCAGGTTCTACTTCATATGTAGCGATTCAAATATATAACCTACAAAAAATCTCATGGTGGCCAATTTGTTACTTTATTTTGATCATATATATAATGTTTTTAGTGACGATATTTTTATCTAAAAGAGCGAAAACTCAAGATTAAGTATATGGCAATAATTGAGCAAGGCAAATGTATAATCACTGGTATCAACAAAGATGGTTGTGGTGTTGCGTTCAAGGGTAAAGATGTGATAGAAATACCATATACGATTCCTGGAGACGAGGTGTCTTTTTATCTGCACCAATATCGAGCTCATTCTAATTATACAATTTCTTCTATCGATAAAAGTTCTGATTTTAGAATTGCACCAGAATGTGAATATTTTACTAGGTGTGGAGGCTGCTCTATGCAGCACTTAGATAAAAATACTTACACAAAATTCAAAATAGGTTTAATTGAAGAGTTATTAAAAAAACTCAATGTTTTTGCTGCCGAAGTTAATACACTTGTTGTTATAGAAAAGGGGGTAAGGCGTAGAGCAACTTTTAAAGCAATAAATAAACCAGATAACTTGTTTTTTGGTTTTTACCAACTAAATTCGCATAAAATAAACAATATATGGCATTGTGATGCTGTTACAATTAAGATTTCTGATTTAATACCAGACCTTAAGGCATTTCTTAAAAATATTTTGCCTTTTGGGTCTAAAGTAGAAGTTGTTGTTGTGGAAGCTAATAACGGAATTATTATAAAAATTGATAATTCTAATCTTATTAATGTCAAAGAGCATTTGGAAGTATTAACTTCAAAACACAATATTATCAGAATACGCAATGATAAAAATATTTTATACCAAACTAAAGAGCCTTATATATTACTTGACGATATAAAGACTCAAATAGATGAGGATATATTTTTACAACCCACGACTAAATCAGATAAAATTCTAGCAAATATTGTAACGAATTATATCCCCAAAGATAGACAGTATAAAATAATTGATTTGTTTTGCGGTATCGGCACTTATACGATGAGTTTAAGTAAAACTAATTTAGTTACAGGTGTAGATAATAACCCAAAAGCGTTAGAGTTTTTGGCCTCTTCGGCAATAAATTCTGATAGGGATATAACTCTTATTGATAGAGATTTATGGCTAAATCCTGTGGCTAAAAAAGAAATAGAGAATTTTGAGATTATAATAATAAATCCCCCAAGAGCTGGTGCCAAAAATCAAATAGAATTGATTGCTAAGGCAAATTGTAGATTCAAAATTATTTACGTTTCATGTAATCCAGATAGTTTTAAAGATGATGCTAAAATCTTACTTGATTTTGGGTATAAATTAAAATCCATTACTCCAATAGATCAATTTTATTGGACTTCGCATTTAGAGTTAGTAGCCTTATTTGAGTAGTAAAAAACAGTATCTTTAATTTTGCTATTAAGGATAGTCTTGCCAATTATCTATTTTATTATATGGATTGCATCGCAAAATTCTTTTCATTGAAAGATAGCAACCTTTTATAACTCCGTATTTAATTATAGCTTGCATAGCATAATTAGAACAAGATGGATGAAAACGACATACATTACCTATAAGCGGTGAAATAATATATTGATAAAATTTTATTAGCTTTACTGCAAGATATTTAACTAGGGTCATATATTGAAGCAGAAAATTTTAAATTCATAATAAATGTAGTTGAAGAAAAGCACTTATCTTGTTTATCTTTATCAAAAGATATTCAAAGTTTATCAATTTCTTCAAGAGAAAGACCAGTAATTTTCATTATAAGTTCTTTAGATAAATTTTGCTTAAGCATGTTTTTAGCAACCAAAAGGTTGTTTTTATGCATCCCCTCCCGTCTACCATCTTCTCTACCTTCCCGTCTACCATCTTCTCTGCCTTTCTGCATCCCCTCCCGTCTACCATCTTCTCTACCCTCCCGTCTACCATCTTCTCTGCCTTTCTGCAAACCATCATTAAACCATTTTTTTACTAGAGATCCCATCATGTCCTCTGCTTTATGTTGATTCTTTAAAATACTTTTCAAAGTTTCTTTAATTTTATTTTGCTCATCGACTTCAATCTTATTTATATTGTACCATAAAATGTTCGCTAAAACTTCTTCTATTAAAGATGAATTTTTGTTTCCTAAATCTTGTAATAATTTCTCTACAGTTTTTAGTGTACTTAGAAAATCTTTGACAAAAGCATGTTTCATGAAAAATTCAAGTACAGCTGCCCATTTGTGTTTTGTTATTTCTTCATCAGCCATGCTAGTCAGGTTAACCAGTTTATAACCTAAAAGCATATTTTTGGCTTGTTCGGGATTTGCAAATAATTCGCTTAAATCCAAAGATGCTCTGTATTTAGCTCTGCCGTTATACAAAACTATGTTATACACCATAGGCAGTTTCTTTTTCAAAGGATTTTCTTTCCGCCAACGATCTAAAATTGCCATTTTATAACATAATAATCTCCAAGAGATCCAATAATCTGAACTGCTTTGATGTTCTACGAGTAAATACACATAACTATCTTCTCCTTTTAGTGTAGAGCACTTAAATAGAACATCCACCATCTTTCTTTCTAGAGATTCTTCTACGAAACTATCTTGTTGCATAGAAAGAGTGTTAAAGTCAAGATTACTAACTACATTTTCAGGTAAATGTGTTCGTAAGAAATCTACAGCTATCTCTTGTTTTGCAAGAGTAGATTTGAAAAATCCATCATGCGATAAATTTTCGCTGTTGGTTTTTTCTTTTTGTTTAGAATTTTTGGTCACTGCAAACTAAGAAATATGTTGTAGAATTTCTCTTAGTAATGTTTGAACATTCTCCCCCGAATGAGATGATGCAGCAAAAACAGTACTATTTTTCAATTTTTTACTTAATAATTTTATTTTTTCCTTTAGTTGTTTAGGATCAATCCCATCAATTTTGGTAAGTACTACTATTTCCAATTTATCAAAAAGTGGCTTTGAGTAACTTTCTAATTCGTTTCTTATTATTTTATAATCTTTTAAAACATCTTCGCTGGTAGAATCTATTAAATGTAGTAAGATTCCGCAACGTTCGATGTGTTTGAGAAACTTATCCCCCAAGCCATGACCAAGATGAGCACCTTCTATAAGACCTGGTATATCCGCTACTACGAATTCTCTTTCATCTAAAAACACTACGCCCAGGTTTGGGATTAATGTAGTAAAAGGATAATCTGCAATTTTTGGTGTAGCTGATGTTACTCGTGATAAAAATGTTGATTTACCTGCGTTTGGCAACCCCACTAGGCCCACGTCAGAGATTAGTTTTAGTTTTAGTCTAACGACCAACTCTTCTCCTGCTTCCCCCTTGATAGATTGTGTTGGAGCACGATTCTTTGAGGATTTAAAACAGGCGTTACCAGCACCACCTTTTCCTCCTGTTAATATCAAATATTCTTCGCGGTCCTTAATAAAATCATGCAGTAATTCTCCGGTCTCTGCATCAAATATTTGTGTTCCTACAGGCACTTCAAGTTTCATGTCTGCACCACTTTTACCAGTTCTATTAGCTCCTTTACCACCTTCACCATTTTGGGCATAAAAATGTTGCTTATATCTAAAATTTAGCAAAGTATTCATATGCATATTGCTTACAAAAATTAGATGTCCACCTCTACCACCGTTACCACCATCAGGTCCGCCTTCGGGGATAAATTTTTCTCGTCTAAAACTAGTACACCCGTTACCACCTTTACCACTTCTTAAAAAAATTTTTACTTCATCTATAAACATAAGTTTGTTCTGATTTTTTATATTCTGTAGCACCATAAAATGCACAACATGTAGCACATACTAATATAAACAGAAAATAAAGTCCAGGTATAATACTGTTATTGCTGTAATGATATAGAGCCATACAAATCCCAGGAGTAAGGCGCCCAAGAACCTCTGTTCCTAAAAAACCACCGAAATTGATAAGTAAATACTTATCTTTATCTTCACAATTTTTTGTTTCTTGCATTAACCAGGGCATAACTCCAGAGCTAAACCCGACAGCTGCAACAACCAATATTAAATCTGAAATAACTAAATTCATGAATGTATCATCTATCAAAAAGTAATAGTAAGGTACTATTGCCATCCCTATAAATATACAGTGAAATATTAGCCAATTTTTTAGATTAAATTTATCACATAACTTTCCCATGAAAATTAATAATATCATATCTATAATTAGCAATATAAAATTCCATGAATATATCTCTGGTTTTGATATTGCTGTTGCTTCAGGTATAAATTTCAAATGAAATACAAAAACAAAATAATAAGTTAATCCACTGATGCCCTTAGCGCAAAATATTCGCAGTAATTTAATGCGATTTTTCCATAAACTAGTAAATATGGAAGTTACATTTTCGTTATCTTGAGCTAAGTTTCTTGTGTTCTTATTTTCTACAGTGCTAAATCTTAAAGTTAGGCCTATTAATCCAGGAATTATGCCAAGCAAAAATGCTAGTCGCCAGTATAAATAAGGACTGCTACTAGTCGCCACAAAACTTGCGATTAGGCTTGCAAATATATAGCCAGCCAAAGTACCGGCGTAATAACAACCACCTATGCTTGCATAGTGTTCTTTTCTCGAGATTTGCATTAAGTATATATCGGCTATAGATGATTCTAGTGCAGAAAAAAAGCTTTGTAATATTCTTAGTAAAAATAAATAACAAAATAAGTTAGTGCTAGCCATACTTTCTATTGGCAATAATCCCATGCAGAATGTTGCAAAAGAACAACCAATTAGAGACATGCGTAATAATTTATACTGGGGATAAAGGGTAATTAATTTTCTGCAAACTATTGCGGCCATTGGCCTCATTAAAAGCCCACCTGACAATAACCCCATGAATGCTAAATCTATGTTAGATGAAACGAACAAATTTAAAATTATGGGCAACATGAATGCGTAAAGCGCTGCATCGTAGTGATCTAATGAATTAGCAATTATAATAGAGTATCTAATTCTATCATTGGGCTTAATGTAGCTATACATTAATTTACTCTATTATAGGGATCATTATTAATGTTTAATCTTCTTATGATTTCTTCGTAGCAGCTTAGGGGTTCACTAGATTTTAAGTCTATACATGAGGCATCAAGTTTGGTATTAGAATTCATATCCCATAATTGCAAAGTTTCTGGCGATAATTCGTCTATCAAAACTAGCGAAAAGCCATATGGGCTGAATATACGTCCAAACTCCAATTTACAAGATACTAATCTAATATTAACTGAAGCGAATAGACCTACTAAAAAATAATTAATATTTAAAGCAACGTCTTTTAAATCCTTCAACTCCTCTTCATCTAGCCATTCAAAATTCAGTATTTGATCCTCATTGAGGGGAGTCTTTTTTCCATTAGCCTTTGTCAACATATCTATCATCGGCTTTTGAAATACAAAGCCTTCTTGTAAACCCATATTTTCAACATAACGACCAGAAGCAATCTGATTCACCACAAATGTTATAGGTATTACTTCAGCTTTTTGCACAAGTTGTTCACTCATGTTAACCTTTTCTAGTAAATGCGTTTCTACTCCTATCATAGCTAATTTGCTCATAAGAAACGAAGAAATTGTGTTGCTGAGAACCCCTTTACCTAAAATCTCTTCTTTGCAGCCATTACTATTATAGAAGTCGTCTTTAAAAAATTGAGTTATAAGATAATCTTTGTCCGTTTGAAAGATAATTTTTCTTCTACCTTCTTCAATTTTTACTCTTTTTGGCAATGGGTTTGAGGTGCTTTTCATATTAACTATCTTTAATTATTTAATTTATAGGCTCTACTAACAAAAGCGGTTAATATCTTTTCTGTGGCTTTGGGTATAATTATTTTTGATAAAGTTTCCAACATAAAGGAATTAAATTGAAAGTCCAAATTAAATTCGATTTCTGTCTCCATCGAGTTTAAAGCTTTTAACTTCCACGCGCAATCTAAATTATCAAGAGGTCCACTAATTAGCTTTGAAGTAACAAAATTTTCGTGTTCAATATCTCTTGTAACTAAGGAAATATATTTACCACTGATAGCGGCAAATAGCACATTTAATTCCACAGTTAATTGGCTTTTATCGGCACTGATATTTTTGACTAATACTAACTTGCACCAAGGTAAAAATTCTGGATATTTTTCTACATCACTAATAATTTTAAATATTAAGTTTTTTGGAACTTTAACTATTATGGATTTACGAATTGACGTCATTAAACAATAATAAATATTTTTTCTCAATTATATAATATTCTATTATAAGAATATATTGATATTCAACATAAACTCAAATTAAATGCTATGCATAATTGATCAGTTGATTTCAATAAAAACCATACTATTAAAAATGGGAATATTGTAGTAGTATTAACTTTATAATGATCAAAGATTTGATAGCTATGAAGAAATTTTTGCTACTTCCATGCCTGTTAATAACACTTTTAAGCTTAAATAATTGCACTAACTATATTCGTGGGGATATAACAACTTTTAGCGATGGTTTTTTTGTAGAACCAGGAACTAAAATAATCGTAGTTCCTATTACCACAGCTCAACAAAATTCTATAGAATTTAGAACATATCAAAATTTATTAAGTAAATTTTTGGCTCAAAATGCATTTAACATAGTTAGTGGCAAAGATATTAAACCTGATATGGTAGCTACATTATCTTACGATATAGATGAAGGTAGGATGATGAGATATATAGATTATGAGCCGGTTAATAGAGTGAAGGGTTATGTAGACGAAACTGTAGGTTACTATGAGTATGGTAGATATTATCAAAGAACCGAAAAACGCCCTATTACCGAGTTAGGGTTTGAAAAAGTTATTCGCACAAAATTTGTTTATACTGCGAATATTAATATAGAAATAAAAAAAGTACAAAATGAGAATATTTTCGAGCCTTCAGATATAATCTCGGCTAAAACAATATATTCCGGTAAGATTATTACGCAGAGTCAGTGTGGTAGATTTAATACATTGTTCCCAAAGATGCTAGAGATGTATTTCAAGAAATTCCCTAGAGAAAGCAGTTCTACCATGGAAGAAAAAATAGAATTCAATTGCAAATAAATTGTTAAAAAGAAGTCAATAATTGGATTGTCAGGTATTCAGGCTGAGTATTCCAGTTATTGTAATTTAGCTTTTGTTTGATGAAATATTTGCCGAAGTAGCTCTTTGGCATAAGCAAAGTTATCATATAAGGCTTTTTATTAATAAAGTCATGGAAGATAGAAATGATAGTTTTTTATAATCACTAGAATATTAAGTTGCTTAAGATTTTTTTTTAATTTGCGGCAATAACCGAATCAATGTTATGCCCCAAAAGTTCATTTACCCTATTAGGTAAATTTAAATAAGCACAAATTGCTAAAAACAATTCTAAGTTTTGTTTACTATCGCAAAGTTGGCAAAGTTTTTCATAGAACTTATCAGCATCATCTTGAGAAGACTTGGCGTATAATTCAAATAATTCAAAGCTTGGTGAATTTGAAAAGGCTGCAGACAAAATTTCTAAATTTTTTTCACTTTGTCCTAAATTAATATTGATCAAGCAGTATAATTCTATTGCTTCAAACATATCTGGTTTATATAAAAGACTCATTTCTATATGCGACAATGCTTTGTTTTCAAAGCCTTTTTCCACCTCTTTTTGCGCAGCTTTAAATGTGTACAAAGCTATACTAGGAAAATATTGTTTCCAAAGGCTAATATCTATAGAGTTAAATTTATTTATTATGCTTGTAAATTTTTCAAATTTGTTTAAATGGTAATAAATCTCGAATTTTAATATTAATATTTCTGCATCATTCTGGTTATCTTGTTCAACCAACTCCAGTGCATTTTGCCAATAACCTATATCAATATAAATTTTAGTTAGATGCTTTATAGAAAAATTATTATATTCCCTGGTATTAAGCAAATAGCGTAAAGATATCATTCTAGAGCTAAAATCTTGAGCTATATTTGAATTTAAGAAATGTAAATAGGTCTTGTATCTTTCTGGTAAGTATTTGAAGGCATCTTCCAACTTACTTATATCGGTTTTTTCTATTTTACCTTCAACTAATTTAGTGTAGACCTTGAATAAATATTTTTCAGGTTCTTGGGTAAATATCTTGTTCTTATAGTTTATTAACTGCTGAGGTATATTCAATATGTAACGCAATGCAACGAATAATAAATGCATTATCATCGAAAATACTATAGCCAAACCACAGGCAAACAGTAAGTTTATTTTAATTACATAGTCCCATATTTGTATATCTACATAGTCGCTATAAGCTTGAAGATAAATTGCAAGCATATAACCACTAATAGCTACAAGTAACACAAGAAAAAATTTAATTATTTTGCCCATTTATTTAGATTGTAAATTATTTACTTTCAGCACTTCATTCTGTAGTTCCAAGGTAATATCTAAAGCATTACGTTTTAATTTTTTAAATTTGCTAGAATTTCTAGGATTATATTGGACAATTATTAGATTAGCTAACAATTCTTTAACCCAGCCGTCAGGAAAAATGATAATATTTTTAGGTGACTCATAGCTTAAATATTCGTCATTATAAATCTTTAGGGTTTGCAATTTTTCTAATGCGTCATGAGATAAATTTAGTTTAAGTAATTTATTCAATTCAGTTCCAAAATCTTTATCATCTAGTAATTTTTTAGTAATTATCACTAGATTTAATCCAACATCATTAACACTTAACCTTGATGATTCGTTGGCTACTGGTGCGGTATTTTTGGGTTGTTTAACTATTCGAGAACTTTCTATATTTTCGGCAATAGAGTTTTGTTGAAAGGATATCTCTTTTTCTAAGCTAGTTTTAATATAGTTAAAATATCCAAATTTGTAAAATGCAAAAGATGTAACAATAACAATTACAAGCAAAGCATAAAAGGAGGCATTGGTAAAAACTGATTTTTTGACTGGTTCGCTATTATCCATTTTATTATTGCCAAAAGTTGTTCGTTGCAAGAATCATTACTATAAAATACTTCGTCACTTATTTTAGTAAAAAGTTGGGCGATTTTATAGCTTAAAGTTACAATTTTCTTGTGTGATAGTAAATTTAAAAATGCTTGCTCATCTAATAATTCTAAGAAATTTTTTGCTGCATTACAAGAATAAAAGACAATTATGTCTATTTTTGCCAAAATATCTAGAAAGTTTTTATCAATAGTCTTATTGTAAATTAAATTATAAATAATTTTTCTATGGATTAGAGCAAAGTTATAAGTAACAAAATTCCCAGAATAATAGATTAGATTATTTTT
>JAIOYM010000037.1 GCA_021741085.1 Rickettsiaceae bacterium | reverse complement strand
AAAACACCATATTAGAAAAACCGCCCATTATTTTTCCGATTTCTACCAAGCTGTTTGCTCAGCTTTCCAGGTTGTAACTAGCTTTTCGAGTTAAGCTATATTGCATCAAAAACAACGTTGCACTTCACTTTTGAATTTTTACACTTCATTTATAAATTTTCCTAGTAAACAGAAATTTTCAACTTAAAACACATAATTTCAACTATTTGCTATTAACAAGTCCATGAGCATTTCTGGTAGGTAATTTAAATGTTTTGGATATTGAAGCACAAATTGTGCAAAGTTGTCACTACCAACCACATTAACTAAGTTAGTGTTGGCTAAAGTATTATCGCAAAACACTTCTGAAATTTTTCTAGCAAAAGTTATAGCATTTACTCTAACCCCTAGGTCTGGGCTTACTGCTACTACGACTATCAAGCGATCAGCTACTCTATTAACATATACAATTATTGAATTGTTGTGCTTTTTAAGAGCTAATTCCATCGCTTTTCTCAAAGCTCTTGCATCATAATTAGTAAATATTTTAAAGAACAATTTAGCACTAAATTCAAATGATTTGTTTGTAATCAGCAATTCTGGGGTAACAGCTGCATTTTCAACTAGAAATGAAAATAACTGTTTTTCAAGTTGCCTATTATGCTCTACCAATTCGTTGGTCTTGTTAAATAAATCTTCCTGTTTCTGGCTTACCTTTAGCCTTTGCGCTATTTCATTTACCAATTGCTCTTTTTTGCGCATATATTCTATCGCATCAGATCCGCATAGCGCTTCTATTCTTCTAGTACCTGAAGCTACTGATGCTTCAGATGTTATTTTAAATAGTCCTATGTCACCTGTGCGTTTTACGTGTGTACCACCACATAACTCTTTAGATAAAACTATGTTTTTGTCATTATCATCACGAATGGTTACAACTCTTACATCTTCTTCATATTTTTCTCCGAATAACCCTATTGCTCCAGATTCTATAGCTTGCTTATAAGGTAATATTTCGTTATGCAAAACTATGTTCTGTCTTATTATATCATTTACTAAATTTTCTATTATGATGATTTGTTCTGAAGTTACAGGTTGATAATGATTAAAGTCGAAACGCAAACGATTGTTTGCAACCAAAGATCCTTTTTGAGAGATATGGTTGCCTAAAACTTTACGTAATATCTCATGTAGCAAGTGAGTAGCTGTATGGTACATTCTCAGACTTTCTCTATTTTCAGCATTAATTTCACCTACTATATCTTGCCCAACTTCTAAGTAACCAGATTCAATTATTGCAATATGAGCTATAATTTTATTTAGTTGTTTTTTACAATCTATTATTTTAGCGCGCCCAGTAGATGAAGTAATATATCCTATGTCTCCAATTTGTCCACCAGATTCACCATAAAAACAAGTCTGATTTGCTATTAATGTAACTTTTTGCCCCACGGTAGAGGAATTATCCTGTAAAGCTCCATCAACTATTAATGCTAGCAATTTAGCATCCGCTTTATTCTCTTGATAACCTAAAAATTCAGTAGCGCCAAATTTATTGTAGATGTCAAACCAGAGTTTTTCTACCTTGTTTTCTCCGGATCCAAGCCAATTTTCTTGAGACTTACGCCTCTGTTCTTGCATTTTCAAGTTGAACATTTCTTCATCAACGTTTATACCATTCTCTTTTGAAATATCCAGCGTCAAGTCAACAGGAAAGCCAAAAGTATCGTACAATTTAAATGCAGCTTCACCACTTAAATACTTAGAGTTAGTATTTTTGCTACTGGCAATTTCTTGATGCAAAAACTTCATTCCGCGATCTATAGTTTCAAAAAAACTTATCTCTTCTTGTTGCAAAACACTTATTATTAAATCTTCAGCTCTTTTTATTTCTGGATAACATTCATGCATCAATGAAATTACAAAGGGAGCTACAAGTGCAAGTAAAGGTTCTTTACGACCTAAATAATATATATATTTAACGCCACGTCTTATTATACGACGTAAAACGTATCCCCTTCCCTCGTTACTTGGCATAACTCCATCTGCCAATAAAAATACTATAGCTCTTAAATGATCAGCTATCACTTTGTAATATGAGGAATTTTTCTCATCTTTTTTTACTGAAGTAATAGCTTCACAAAATGATATTATATTACTAAATAAATCTATATCATAATTATCATGTACACCTTGAAGTACAGCTGTTATTCTCTCCAACCCCATACCTGTATCGACAGATTTTTTTGGCAACAAAATTCTCCTTTCTGGCGAAATTTGCTCATATTCCATAAACACCATGTTCCATATCTCTACATATCTATCGCCTTCAGATTCCTTGGTACCAGGAAGACCACCGTATATTTTATCCCCGTGATCATAGAAAACCTCTGTGCAAGGACCACATGGCCCCGTATCTCCCATGGACCAAAAATTGTCGTTAGTATCAATAGAGATGATTCGATCTTCAGATAGATTAGCTATTTTTTTCCAATATTCCTTAGCTTCATCATCAGTGTGATAAACTGTAACGTATAATTTTGCTTTATCAATATTATATTCTTTGGTGAGCAAGTTCCAAGCGTAATAAATAGCTTGTTCTTTAAAATAATCTCCAAAAGAAAAGTTACCCAACATTTCAAAAAACGTGTGATGTCTTGCTGTGAAACCTACATTTTCAAGATCGTTATGCTTACCACCCGCTCTTAGCGATTTTTGGCATGAAACAGCTTTATTATAAGATCGTTTTTCAAGTCCGGTAAAAATGTTTTTAAATTGAACCATACCAGAATTCACAAACATCAAGCTTGGATCATGATAAGGAACTAAAGAACTAGCTGGCACATGTTCATGGCCATTATTAGTAAAAAATTTGGTGAAAACGTCCCTTACGTTATTTAAGGATGAAATCGTCATTTTTAATTATATTTCAATAGTTGGTTGTTTTGAGATATACTCTAGAAAAGTCTAAATAATTTGTTACAAATAGAGTATAAAAATCACTGATGTTTTATATATTTAACACAACATATCTTAACCTAAAAATAGGCACAGAAGCAATATATATTAACTTAATTGTAGGGGCAAAAATAAAAGATGAGTATTACATTGATATAACCGAGGGTTTAGAAGAGTTGTTCACCATTCTTAACAAATACTCTAATTATAAAATTAATATTTTTATAGATAATCAGGATGTTAAAATAAGTACTGAAAAGCTTTTAGCAGTGCACTCTCTTTTTTTCGATAGTGAAATAAAGGCTTATATGGAAAAAAAATTTCATAATAAAGAATTTTTCAGCTACAAATATTCTCAAGACTCTACTTTAAAAGAAATAGAGTGCATCTCTGCAAGCTTTTCCCCGGTAATTGAAATGGTAATAACTCAATGCAATAAAGCAAAATTAGTGTTAAACGCTATATATTTTAGCATAGCAGAAATTTTCAATTTACTGATATATTTACAAAAAAATGGCATAATTACAAAGAATACCAATGAAGCTAATATTTTTGCGCTTTTTTCAAGAACTAACGGATTGCAAATAATATCAACATACAAAGGTTTTTTATATGAAAATAGTAGTTTTACAATAAACCAAAATAATTCTACAGAATATTTACACGGATTTTTGGAATATACTCTAAATTCTTCAAAAATAAAAATCTCTAAAGCTTTAGATTACCCTGAAGGTACTGCTAATATAGTAATTTGTGCTCCCAGAAAATTATATCAGTCGCTAAATACTAGTAAAAATTTTACTAATGATCCTAAAATTAAAATTATCGATAATATAAAATTAGTTAGATATAGCGATTTAAATAAAAATAAAGGACTGCAAATTTATGCAGACAGTGTTTTACTAAATTTTTCTACCAAACTCAGTAAAGTTTTCCAAGAAGATATCTACAAACTACAAGCTACAACAGCAAAAATTAATTTTCTAAGTTTGATAAGTAAAATACTATGTTTGCTTATTTTAGTTTTTTTGATTCTGCTCTTCTATAAAAATCATCAATTTCACAACCTTACTCAGCAACTTCAAGATGAAAATGTCAATTACCTAAGTGATTATTCTAAAAAAAAGAAACAATTACAGCAGAAATATCCACAAATCAATACAGAATTATATCTAACTGAGAAGTTGATAGCAAAATCATTACCTCATGGGGAAAAAGTACTAAGTATATTAGACGAATACACTAATCAGAATAATGTTAATATAGTAAAATTTGGTTGGGAAAATAAAAGTAGTGACGGAATGCACAATGAAATTAATATACATTCTACTATCCTACTAAAGCATAATTACGATAAAAAACAATTTATTGATAACAAAAGTTTGCATTTGCATCTTGAAAGTTATTATAGCACATTAACTAAAGAGTTTAATAAATTGGGATATAAGTGTAATTTTTCTATCAATTATGATGGAATAATAACAACCCCAGATAACATAATAATTACAACTAAGATAAATTTAACTTACGTAAACTTACAATGAATTTAGCAGACAAAATAATATTTCTACGCAATAGTTTGATAAAGCATTTTATCATAACGCTGATTTTATTAGCTTCCACTTTTGCTGTAATTTATCAATTAACTAATAATTTAAAAAACCTAAAAAAAGATTACAAAGATGCGTTATATAATATTAAATTATCGCAAAAGAAATTGACAATATTGGATGTAGCTAACAATTTACCTGAAGATAAATTTATATCTTATAAGGCTATTACGCCTTGTGAAATATCGCTGCTGGTAAAAAAAATTTCCACAGAGCTTATAGCTAATAAAAAAATATACACACCAACAATTTCAACAGTATTACAGGAGAAAAGATTTGAAGGCACTGCGCAAGTAAATATATATTATTTGATAATAAATTTTGACACTACTAAAATCCAAGATTCTATTGAAACTACAAATTATATACGTTCACAATTACCATTAAATTCAGAACTCTACATTTTAAAGTTGAATCATAATGATATGTTTCAGCAGAATTATAAATCAAAAAATTTCATCAAAACCAGGCTACATTTTATAATTAAAAAAGTTGCGCAAGATTCTTGAAAGAGCCTATAAGCTCCACTCATAAACATCATAGAATAAAAACTATTTCGTAAATTTCAAATCTGTTGTCGTAAATACACCACTAAATTTTTAATACTAATGAAATTTTGTATGCTTTAACTTGACTCAATTAATTAAAGAAAATTAACCTATAATTATAGTGATTAGTTAACTTAAATTTAGGTATTTTTATGAAAGCTACAGGGGATAAAAATGAAAACTTAGATAAACCATACACAGTAACGCAAGAACTTCCACCTCAAGATAATATTATTAAAGCTATTTATCAGAATTATCCAGATTTGTTTGAGGATAAAAAGGCAAAAAAATTTGTAGATGATTATAAATCCTTTAATTTGGTGCAAATGGAGGTAACAGAAAAATTGTCAGCTATTAAAAATCAACATAATTTACCGGATATCAATTCAGATAAATCTGTTTATCTGGAGAAGATAGAGCGGTTTTTGCTTTTAAATAGGAAACCAAACAATCTTGCAAGTGATTATACCAACATTTTAGAGTTAGAAAAAGAAATTATACCATTCGTTGGTGGTGATTTGCAAAATAAATTGCCACCGAATCTTAAAAAATCATCGGATTTTCCAAAAGCTTTGCAAAACCTTGAAAATAGCATAAACAATCATCAAAAGAAATTATTCACAAGAGCAGAACAAATTCCGGAAGTAATATCTCCAATGGGTATGTGCTTTGGTTTAACTTCTCTTTGGCTTTGGAACAAAAGGCAAGAAAATATAGGTAATACAACAAAAGAGGGAAATCCAACTGGAATTATGACGGATGTTTTTAATAAAATTACTAACATACAAAACCCTAACGAAGTAACCAAGAAAGATGTAGCACTACTTACTAATTATATACTAGCTACACAAAACAGTAATCACATTGCTAAAGAACTTGATCTAGTAGGCGTTGCAGATAAAAAAGATCAAAAATATTTAAAAAGCGAAGAGGAAAATCGGGATCGTATTATGCAGGGTTTCTATCTTGTTGATCCTAGTGATAACATAGAAAAACCCATGATACAAAAAGTGGTTAATAAAGACAACCGCGTAGAACGTAGTCTGGAAAATTTAGACTACATACTTCAACCCGGGGTTCTATTTGGTTTAAATACAAAAAATCATGCTATGGGTTGCTATATGGATGAAAAGAAAAATATATTTTTCTATGATCCTAATGATGGCAAAGAGGTTACATTTAAAGAAGTTGATGAGTTAAAAAAATACCTTACAAGCGATAATAAAATGGTAGCAAATTATTTTCCTGAAGGCAAATTTATACCTGAAGTATTTATTGTCAATTCTGGTACTGCGAAACAGGAGCAGATCAAAGCATACTATGCTAACTTAGATAAACTTTTAAATAAAGATGCCCTCAAAATACCATTACAGAATAATTCATCCAAAATCAAAGATGTTTGTATACAAGAGTTGCAGGAAAGCAGAATACTTTATTCTATCAAAAACAATAAGACTATTGAAGATAAAGATCCTGTTATATTCGCTATAGATAAAGGCGTAAAAATTGAAGGAAAGGATCCAATAACATACGCTATAGATAAAGGCGTAAAAATTGAAGGAAAGGATCCAATAACATACGCTTTAGATAACGGTGTAAAAATCGAAGGAAATTCAGCTCTAGTAGCAAATGACGAGAAGAAGACAACTACAGGGGTTAAAAAGGAAGCTCAGACAATAGGTAAAAGTATAAAAAACTTTTTTATGAAGCGGATTGAACCCAATAAAGATATTGACAAGAAGCCTCAAATTCAACAAGTTGACAAGAATCTCAGATTACGATAAAGCTCTAGTCAAACAAATTTTAATTTAATCTTCACCTCAAGGAATCATAAATTTGCTTTGCAATTTTGGTTCCTATGCCACTTATATTGCTGATTTGTTCCAGCGTTGCTTGCTTTATAGCATCTAGAGAACCAAAATGCTTTAGAAGAAGTGTTTTTCTCATTTGGCCTATATTTGGCATAGCATCCAAAGAAGAAAATGATATCGATTTAATTCGTTTTTTTCTATGCGTTGTTATAGCAAAATTATGTGCTTCATCACGCAGTATTTGCAAATATTTCATTAATTTTGTGTTTTTATCAAGAGTGTAAGGCTCTTTGTTGGGCATATGGAAAAACTCTTTGCCAGCATTTCTGTCTACGCCTTTTGCCATACAAACAAATTTTATATCTGGAGCAATTTTTTCTATCACCTCTAATGCTGTTGACATATGCCCCTTACCACCATCAATAATAAGTAAATCTGGTTTGTTGTTATCATCTAATTTATTTAATCTACGAGTTAACATTTCTCTTAACATTTGATAATCATCTCCTCCATGCTTTCCTATTGTAGACTTTATATTGTAACTACGATATTGATCCTTAGCAAAACCGTCTTGTGTACTAACTACCATAACTCCAACACCATATTGACCCATAATATGGCTATTATCATATATTTCAATTCTTGTGGGTAAATTATCTAACTCGAATAATTTTTGTAGCTCTTCTAAAGTTTCTTTGTTTTGTAGGAAAAATTTTAATTTATTATCAAGAGCTACTTTTGCGTTTTGCAAGGCATTATTAAGCACATCGGTGTATTTCCTTTCATCATTTACAATAATTTTGACATCGATATGATGGAGCAAATTCAATGCAGAGACTATAACATCGATATCCTCTATTGATTTTTCTAAAATTATAGTTTCCGCCGGTATGTGACTCTGATAAAAAAGTCCTAAAAAATTACCCAATACTTCTTCGTAACTAACTCCTTCGGTGTTTTGTGGGAAATAGCTTTTATATCCGTAATATTGCCCTGCCCTATAAAAAACAATTTGAACGCAATATTGACCATTTTGCTGTAGGGCAACAATCACATCAGCATCTTTTATATTGCTGTTTAAATTGCTAGATCTGCCTTGAATAATACTGAGTGCTTTTATTCTATCTCTTAATTCTGCCGCACGTTCAAATTCCAATGCATCGCTATAATGTTGCATTTGTTTGGAAAGCTGTGCTTGAACTATACTAACCTTTCCTGATAGAAAATTTTTTGCTTGATTTACCAAAGCAGCATAGTTTTCTTTATCAATTTTGCCAGTACAAGGAGCGCTACATTTCTTGATTTGGTAAAGAAGACATGGGCGTTTTCTTGTAGCAAAATAATAATCACTACAGGTACGAAGTAAAAATATTTTCTGCAGTTCACTGATCGCTGTATCTACGTCGTTTGATGATGAAAATGGCCCGTATAATAATGAAGAATTTGTAACTTTACCCCTGTATTTTATAATTTGGGGAAATTCATTCTCTAAATCTATTTTAATATAGGGAAAAGATTTATCGTCTTTCAATAACACATTAAATCTTGGCTGCATTTTTTTTATTAAGCTCGCTTCTAAAAGTAGAGCTTCTGCAGCATTCCTTGTAATTATATACTCCAACTCCCTGATTAAAAATACCATTCGTGCCGTGCGTAATGGTAAATCTGGTCTTGTATAATTACTTAGACGTTTACGTAAGTTTTTAGCTTTGCCGATATATAAAATTTTACCGTGCTCGTCAAACATCTGATAAACACCTGGTAGCTCGGGTGTTTCTGCCAATTTCTTCTGTAACAACTCTCTGCCAAATGACATATGGTACTTAATTAATAGATGTAATTTATAAGCTAAAATATATAGCGCTTAAGGCTACAAAATGATAAAACATAATATATTAGCTGTATTTTAGTATATCAATATTAAAAATGATTTTATCAAAAATTTTCTTACATTTAAAACCACAATTGCTAAAACATCGCCGCAACATATTGATTACAATCTTGTCTGTAATAATAGTTAGCTTGGCGATTCTATGTTTGGGAAAAATAGTACAGAAATTTATCGATCTTGCAATCAGTAATCAAGATATAAAAGCCTTAAATGTTTATGCCATATATGCACTTTTATGTGTATTGGTTTTTTCCTGTGGCAGCTATATAAGATCTTACAATTTGGGAATAGTCACAGAATCTATTACTAGTGATTTGAGAACTGAAATATATAAAAATCTAATGACCAAAAATATAACTTTTTTTGAAACTAACAAAATTACCGATATTTTGGATAATATTAATTCTGGTATGAAAATTTTGGAACAATTCATTACCAATATATTTTCGTTCATGCTACGAAATATTTTATTTACTGTATTTAGTATAATAATGATGTTCTACGAAGATAGAAAATTAGCTTTTAGTTTCTTTTTCTTAATTACTTTATTATTAATACCAATTTTTCTACTCAGACGGGTTTTAAAAAATTACAATTTGATGTTTCAAAATTTGGCAAACAAATTATTTGGCAGAATGGAAGAAAGTTTTACAAATTATAAATTAGTAAAAGCTTTCAGACAAAACAATAGATTAATAGATGAATTTAACCTACTAAGTGAGCAATTCATATCAATCAGCACTTTAAAACAAAGATATCGCTCAATATTTTTTACAGTAACTATAGCTGGATCATTAAATTTAATTATTGCAATAATATGGCTAGGTGGACTCGATGTAATTGAACACAAGCTAGCTCCAGGCACTTTAATTTCCTTCATATTTTACGCCATAATTATGTCTACCAGCGTTATTGGTTTAATGGAGCCTCTATCCAACTTGTTCATACAAAATGTGGAGTTAGATAGATTGTTTGCTTTAATTGGTAGTCATGAGAATACTAATACACATAGTCTTAAGAGTAAGCCTGATAATTTCGCTATAAATATTCAAAATCTTAGTATCACTCTAGGCGATGACAACAAAATTTTAGAAGACATAAACCTAAATATACCGCAAGGATCTTTCATCGCAATAGTTGGGCCATCAGGTAGCGGTAAAAGTAGCTTGGCGAAGACTATTTTAGGCTTTTATTCAAATGAACAAACTGGCGAAGTTAAGATTGGTGATATCTCGGCGCATGAAATGGCTGATGAAATAGTGCCTAGAGTAATATCTTATGTACCTCAAGACCCTATGTTGTTTTCTATTAGTTTGCATGAAAATATAGCTTTTGCAAATAAAAATATAACGAAGGAAAAAATATCCGAATTGGTACAAATAGTTTGTCTTGAAGAAGTTTTAGAAAAATTACCCGAGAAATTCGAAACGATTTTAAATAACAAAGCTGATTTTCTTTCAGGTGGACAAAAACAACGAATATCAATAGCAAGAGCTCTTGCTTCTGATAGTGAAATTATTATATTTGATGAAGCAACCAGTGCAATGAATTTTGCTTTGGAAGAAAGAATAATAGATAACATAAAAAATCATGTCAAAGGCAAGACTGTAATCTACATTGCTCATAGGATAAAAAGTATAAAGAATGCCGACAAAATTATAGTTATGGATAAAGGTAGAATATCTGCTGAAGGTAGTCATAACGAATTACTAAAATCTTGCGAACTTTACGCTAATAACGTATAAAGATTTAATAGAGCCTAAGTTCTATAATGCTTTAACCCATCGAAACAATTACCAAATATTATGCTTAATCTTTATAATAGCCTAACAAATAAAACCGAAATCTTCATTCCTAATATAGCAAATATAGTAAAAATGTATGTTTGTGGCCCCACTGTTTACGATTACATACATATAGGTAACGCAAGAGTAGAGGTTGTATATGATGTATTATATAGAATTCTTTCAGGGATTTATGGCAAAGGTAATGTTACTTATGTTAGAAATTTAACTGATGTTGATGACAAAATTAACCAAAGAGCAAAAGAACAACATATCACCATAGGTGAATTAACTACAAACATGATTGCGAATTTTCATGACGACGTAGCTTATTTAGGCTGCTTGAAACCAACATTAGAGCCAAAGGCTACGGAGCATATCTCTGAAATGATAGCAATAATTGAACAGCTTATAGCTCAAAATTATGCTTATGTGACTGCAGAAAATAATGTGTATTTTTCAGTACAAAAATTCGCAGAATACGGTAAATTAGCAAATAGAAATATTGATGATCTAATAGAAAATGTGCGTATAGAAAATTTGCAGGATAAAAATCACAGTCACGATTTTGCGTTATGGAAGGCAAAAGAAGAAGGTGATATAGAGTCGTCTATATTTGATAGCCCTTGGGGTGAAGGTAGACCTGGTTGGCATATAGAATGTGTTGCTATGAGCAATAAGCATTTGGGAGAAAATTTTGATATACACGGTGGTGGTGTAGATCTTATATTTCCTCATCATACCAACGAAATAGCTCAAGCTAAATGTGCTTTTAAAGATAGCCAGTTTGCTAAATATTGGGTTCATAACGGAACTCTTACAGTTAATAAACACAAGATGAGTAAATCTTTAAGGAATTTTATTACTGTAAAAGAAATGAGAGATAAATCTGTTCCCGGGGAAGTACTGCGATATTTTCTAATGTCTGCAAATTAC
>JAIOYM010000036.1:0-10000 GCA_021741085.1 Rickettsiaceae bacterium | reverse complement strand
AGCTATTTATCGGTATATTACAAGAACTATTTTGAAAAATTTAGAAAATTTTATATATGCGATTCTCAAGCGAAATCTCTAGAATCGTTGAGCGCAAGAGAGCCTAGGATTAATCGCCTTGATAGCTATTTTTTGCTCTCTTGATGAGTTTACCTAATTCTTTCACCATTCTAATTGCTTTAAAAGCTATTATCCTAGGTAGTTTTATATCAATAACGTATTTTAGATATCCATTACCAGACATTTCAAACTTAAAAAATGGCTTTGTCAAACGAAAGCCATTAATCGTCACTATTATCTTCAATATCCACGTAATAATTTGTATATCTTGATACCTACTCCTATCCAACATTGATCTAGATAAATTATACACCCCCTTATTCAAGGGCGAATCGAAAAGACCGGAGATAATATTCATCAACATTATACGATATAAATGACTTAGCGGAATACTAGTCGTCATAATAAAATTAATTAGATAATCATCCTGCAGGCTGTTATCTATATTATGTAGTGTTTCGAGTAACATTAATGATAAATCTATAATATAGGCCAACTCGTCATCATATCTGGGCATTATATTTTTAAAAATATCCTTATATGCCTCCAAAATATCAGAAACACCATCAATATTTGCCAGAGCTTTAATTTGAAAATATGCTACATCTTTTTTTTGTTCAGCCTTGGGTAACAAAGAAAAATACAACCCCTCTTTTAAACCATAATTGGAAACTATAAAATTTTTGGGTTTAAAATGCCTGATAATTGCTTTTAAAACTAATATCGCATGAGAATTTACTTTGCTGTTATTATAGCCATCTATCAATAAATCTTCTCCTAACTTGTTAAGATAATTATTCAATGAGTTTGCATCAATTACAAAATTATGCAGATTCTTCAAAGGATATCTTACAAATTGCATATAATATTTACATAAGATCCTAAAACTACCCCCAATTAAATAAATATTAGCAAAGTTTTTTTGCATTATCTTAGCATTAATAATATTTAACAAATCGTCTTCAGTGAAAACATGGTCATTTTGTTCGCAAGATTTAATACCCAAAGGTAGCGATACGACGTCTTGAACAGAACCGCCTACAACTGTTGCAAACTCAAGGCTTCCACCACCAAGATCCGCAACTAAACCTTCGGCATCTTTAACGCCGTAAATCAAGCCCAAAGCTGCAAATTCGCCCTCCTCTTCTCCAGTGATAATTTTTATCTTTAAACCTGTTTTATTATAAACTACCTCAATAAATTCTTTAGATCTAATATTATTCCTAAGTAGTTCAGTAGCAACACAAAATATCTTAGTAATACCCATAGTTTTAAATAAAAAACTAAAATATTCAAAAATATTATAAATATCATGCTCTCCATGTAAATCTTCGGCATTTAGCAGTTTTTTCAAATCAAATTGGAATTTACTGCTATACATTTGAATCGCATCAATACTCAAACCATTGTAAATTCCAGCCCTAACAGCATTAGAGCCTAAATCAACAATAGCAATATAGCCAGAATCTATTTGGCTAAAATCTTTTTCCATAAATTATGAACTGTTTGCCTAAACAAATAAATTTTGTTTAATTATGTTATCTATTAAAGCTAATATAACATAAAAATTCACCAATAGCATGCAGGTAATAATTATAATAGGAAAGTTGAACTTGAATTAGTTTGGGATTTAAGATTTTCTTAGATTAGACAAGTTGAAATTAATAAAAAAACTTATTCCTCCATCCTTTACCACCATTTTTTCTTTTTAAAATAATATACAAGAATTGAAGAAGAGATAATCATAACTAATATAGAAAAAGGATAACCAAAACCCCAATTCAATTCTGGCATTGATTTAAAATTCATACCATATATGGTTGCAACAAGAGTTGGTGGCATGAAAATTACCGACAACACTGAAAAAGTCTTCATCGTAACATTTTGCTCAATATTGATAAGACCCAATGTGGCATCAAGTAAAAAAGCAACTTTATTAGTTAAAAAATTAGCTTGCTCGGAAAGAGCTATTATATCTTGCAAGATTATAGATAATTTATTACGCATAATATTATTATTTTCTAATAATTCAGTATGAGACAAAAAGCTAATCATACGCCTTGTAGAAGCCAAACTTTCTTCTATCCTTGAGAGAATAGTCCCCGCCATACCAAGTTTCTTTAAAGCTTCTTTTGTACCTAAATTCATTTTGTCATAACAATGCGTCACTATACAATTATTCAAGTCGTTAAGATTATTACTTTCAACCTCAATAACTTCTAGAATTCGCGCCAAGTTATTTTTTACTATTCCTAATAGTACTTCTATAGCTTTATCATTTCTAGCATGGTGAACAGAAGAAAAAGTGAAATCATTTTCCAAAATATTGTAGCTATCTTCTCTTATAGTAATCAGCTTTTCATTTTTGATAATAAAATTTATTAGCTTTATCTTATAATTTCCTGCAAAGAAAAAACCAGAAGTCATAAATATTTGCCCTGCTTTCTCTACAAAACTTTTAGAAATAAGTTTTGCATTGGTATAATCACCAGCTAAAGACTTTAAATCTAAAAATTCCTCTAATTCATTGCTAACAGCAGTTTCTGAAGAATTTAAATCTATCCAGACTATATCATTTTTTTGCTTTAATTTAGCTAAGTCTTGCTCAGACAAGATATTAAGCCTAGACTCATTTATTTCATATATAGGCATACACTACAATTTTCATTAAAATATAGTCAAAAACATATTTAATCCTATTAAAACAGAATTTATATAGTCTTTGCAAGTAAATAGGACTACATAAAAAAAAATCCCTATGTTTAAGAGTGAATTAGTTACGCGATTCTCAGAAAAATAATTTCGATTTTAATAACGATGCTGTATTAAATTTCTGTTTACGTAATGATCTAATTGAAAAAATAGAGGATACGGATAGCGAAATCTCAATACAAGAAAATTCCAACATAGACGCAAATATGGAATTAGCTGGATTGTCGACCTAAATATAATTCTAAAAAATCGCTGCCACCTATAACTAAACTAACTATAGTTATAGGTAGCAATCTTATTGTTTAAAAGACACCAAGTCTAATTAGCGAATTACTTCCTCTATATTACCATTTTCTAAATTGTAGATTTTGTCGGCCATTTTAGCCAGTTCGTGATTGTGCGTTACAACCACTACAGCGATTTTTTGCTCTTTAGCTATAGAGGTGAACATTTCAAAAATTTCTATCGCTCTTTTAGGATCTAAATTACCAGTGGGTTCATCCGCTAAAATTAAAGATGGCTTATTTATCAAAGCCCTGGCAATAGCAACACGCTGCTGCTGCCCCCCTGAAAGTTCTGATGGTAAATTCAACCTACACTCAGGCAATCCCATAACATCAAGCCACATATTAGCTTCATCCCTAGATTCTTTGTAAGAACCTTTTAGTAACTGATGAACTATAGCTATATTATCTCTAGCATTAAAATCTGCTAATAAAAAATGATATTGATAAACAAATCCAATATATTTAAGCCTTATAGCTGTTTTCTCTTTTTCAGATATTGCAGCAATGTCTCTACCTTTAAAATATAATTTACCAGAGGTAGCTTGATCTAAAAGACCCATTAAATGCAGCAAAGTAGATTTTCCGCTACCAGAGGAGCCAATAATAGCAATCACCTCACCCTCTTTAACACTGAAATTTATATCCTTCAAAACCTCAATAATTGCATTTCCTTGTTTATATTGTTTTGAGACATTCTCTAATTTTAAAATTTCATTCATATCTCATAGCTTTTATTGGATCTAAACTCGCAGCCTTGTACGCAGGATAAATTGTTGCCAAAAAGCAACAAGATAAGGAAATAAAACAAGCAAATATCACATCCGCCATTTCAACTTTGCAGGGTAAATTTTGTAGAAAATATATAGCTGGTTCAAACAACTTGATATGTAAATTATTTTCAAAGAAACTTCTTATAGCATCTATATTATAAGCTATAGACAAGCCTAATATTAAACCTAATGAAGTGCCTAGAATTCCTATGATAGAGCCGATAAAAATGAAAATTAGTAATACTTGCTGTCTAGTTGCGCCTATTGTACGCAATATTGCTATATCTTTTGTTTTTTCTTTAACTAGCATGAACAAACTAGAAACTATATTAAAAGCTGCAACCATTATTATTAGACTTAATATCAGAAACATAGTGCTGCGTTCCATGACTACAGTGTCTAAAAATTGTTTGTTTATAATTTGCCAATTACTGATCGCATAATTATAGTCCAGTAGTTTATTAATACGCCAGGAATATTCCATAGCATTATTTGGATTATCCGTATAAATTTCAATTTTATTGACTTGATGCTTCATGCCAAAAAATTTCTGAGCCATTTCTAAAGACATTAACACTGTCAAATAGTCATATTCGTATATACCACTAGAGAATATGCCCCCGACTATAAATTTTTTTGTCCTAGGTATAGACCCCATAAGAGTTGAAGTGGTATTAGGGCTAATTAAATTCAAACCGTCGCCAACTTGCACTCTTAAAATTTTAGCCAGTTCATCACCTATAATAATTTTATCGTTCTCCTCTATAGCCGAAGAACTACCAAAAATTACATTGTCAAATATTTTGGTTTTGTATTTAAGCTTATCTTGCTCAAATGCTTTGACTACAACACCGCGATCAATCTCATTATCCTTGTTACTGGCAAGGGCCTGACCTTCTATTGTTGCTATTGAAGATTTAACGTAATGTTCTCCTGCAATTTTTTTTATAATATTATGATAATATTTTGGCTCCAAATCTTTTGGACTTAGTCTTACTATAATATCACTCTCCCCTCCAATAATATTATTTGTAAGCTCGGCATGAAAACCATTCATTACAGACATAACTACTATTAAAGCAGCTACGCCAATAATAACACCCGTTAAAGAAAAACTAGAGATAACTGAAATAAATCGATTGTTACTGGAAGATTTGAAATATCTAAATGCTAAAATCGATATAAATTTAAAATTCATTTTGCTTTGCATAGCTTAATCATATTCTCTACTAATGAATCAGAAGCTAAGGTATATTTTTGCAAGGTTTGCCGATCTTTTATTTCAACAACATTCTCATGAATAAACTTTTTACCTACTATCACCTGCCAAGGACAACCGATCAAATCAGCATTAGCAAATTTTGCTCCCGCAGTATCGGCTGAATCATCATATAACACCGAAACATTAGCTTCTTGTAACTTGTAATAAATTTCATTGCAAGTATCATTGACTTGATCATTATTAATATCAAGATTCACTAAATTTACAAGAAATGGAGCAACTTCTTTTGGCCATTTTATTCCAAATTCATCATAATTAGCTTCAATAATAGCGCCAACAAGCCTCGACACACCTATTCCATAAGATCCGCAATGTGGTGCTATCATTTCACCATCAGGACCTTGTACAAAAGCATTCATGATTTCCGTATACTTTGTTCCAAAATAGAAAATATGACCCACCTCTATAGCTCTATGAGATTTGATTTGCTCTAAACTAACAGGACATTCCTCTGGAACATGTTTTTCACTGTCCGCTGCATATAAGGAAGTTAAATAGTCAAAATCGTAATTATTTTCTATGTTCTCCAATTTTTTATCATAATATATAGTACTCTCTCCTGTGCTAGCTAATATTTGAAACTCATGACATAAGTTACCACCAATAGCTCCACTATCTGCTAAAACTGGTATAGTTCTAACTCCAAGAGATTTGAAAATTTTTAAATAACTAGCAAACATATTTTTATAAGTTTGAATTGCAGAATCTTTGTCTATATTAAAAGAATAACCATCTTTCATTAAAAATTCCCTACCCCTCATAACTCCAAATCTAGGACGAATTTCATCCCTAAATTTCCACTGAATATGGTAAAAATTCTTTGGCAATTGTTTGTAAGACTTAATATCTTTTCTTACTATATCTGTTATTAATTCTTCACAAGTAGGGCCAAACAACAGCATGTTTTCGTGGCGATCGGCAAATTTTAGCATCTCCTTGCCATAAACTTCCAATCTTTCAGATTCTTGCCACAACTTTAACGGCTGAATGCAAGGCATAAGCATTTCAATACAACCATCCTGGTTTAGGCATTTGCGTATTATATTAGATATATTATCCAAAACCCTTAAGCCTAAAGGCAGCCAACTATATATTCCAGAAGCGGATTGTCTTACCATGCCACTACGTAGCATTAATATATGCGACATAATCTCAGCGTCACTAGGTTTCTCTTTTAAAGTTGGAATAAAATATTGCGATACTCTCATGTTATTTTTATGTGTGATATGTATATGCTTGATATAGCAAAGTTCAAAAATATGTTTGTACTTTCAAACCTTGATTACTTCTTTTGTAACAAACTTAAATTTATCTTTTGGTTTGTTATTCTACTGTTTTAACTCAGAAATAGTCAGTTAAATATAAAAGTTTAACAATTATAACCCTTTTTTATTTGCCCTCAAAAAAAACTTATAATACCAGCTTTAATAAAATAAAAAACTACAGTAGTTGAAAAATACGCTTATTCGTTGATTTTCAGTATTCAAAACTTATTCCGCTTTAATACTCATACCCATTATGTTATAACCACAATCTACATAATGAACTTCTCCAGTAACACCAGATGCTAAATCGCTCAATAAATAAAGCGTTGAATTAGCTACATCTTTCTGAGACGTATTCCTCTTTAATGGAGATGTTGCTGAGTGAACATCTAACATTTCTCTAAAATCACCAATAGCGCTTGCCGCTAGTGTTCTTATAGGACCAGCAGAAATAGCATTAACTCTGGCGCCTTGTCTACCTAAGTCAACAGCTAAATACTTAACACTAGATTCCAAAGCAGCCTTTGCAACACCCATAACATTGTATTTGGGAATCACTTTTTGAGCCCCGAAATATGAAAGCGTAATAGCACTAAAACCTGGGTTCATTAATTTTTCTGCATTCTGCAGTAAGGTTAAAAGGGAATAACAAGAAACATCCATAGATTCTAAGAAATGTTCGCGATTAGTATCCAAATATCTACCATTAAGAGCAGCTCTATTAGCAAAAGCAATAGCATGAACTATAAAATCTATCTTCTGCCATTTATTTTCAACATTTTGAAAAAGCGCTTTAACGCTATCTTCTTGCGTTACATCGCATTCATACACCATATCACAACCGATTTCTTCAGCCAAGGGCATTATACGTTTATGCAAAACCTCTCCTTGATACGTTAAGCAAAGCTCTGCTCCATTTTCTTGTAAGGTTTTTGCAATCTCCCAAGCTATGGATCTGTCGTTTGCTATACCAGTAACAATACCACGTTTACCTAACATTAATTTATTCATAACCATTCTGCTACCTTTAATCAAATTAATCTTCAATAATTTTATTTTGTTGTTTTTTATTTTGTATAATCCTATATAATCCTAATTATTCTATTTAATAAAGATCATAATTTTAACAAAACAAACTAACGGCTAGTTTTATGCCGCAATTAAAATAATATTTTAGACTGCTTTGTTATTTTGTGCAATAAAATAATGCGCACCAAATTTTTGGCTATATAAAAGACATCATTTTTTGATGAATTTTTAGCAAAAGAACGAAAAATTGTGGATGAAAGTTAAAATTTGTAGATCTTTATTAAATCCAAGTTGATTTTATTAAGGTTTGTGGTATATAATATGCCTATGCAGTGAATGCGTTATTAAATATCATTTAATTATAATTAAGTACTATGAACATGTCTCAGTCTCAAGAAAATGACTCTAATAAAAAAGTAGACCCTATTGATATAGTGGTAGGTGAACGTTTAATGAAACGCAGAAGGTTAATGGGTTATAGCCAAAGCGAAGTTGCAGAAGCTACAGGCGTTACCATTCAACAAATACAAAAATACGAGAAAGCGGTAAATCGTATTTCCAGTAGTCGTTTGTATAAATTAGCTCGTTTGCTAAAGGTGCCAGTATCTTATTTCTTTACAACCATAGACTCTATACAAGATGAAAACACCGCATTTTTTGCCGAAGATACTACGGAAATTTATGGTGAAGATATACAGGATGGCAACGAAAGTGAAGAAAATGCAACAGATCGAGAAATAATTTATTTAGTTAGAGCTTATAATAATATTTCCAATCAAAATGTAAGGAAGCATATTTTGGAATTAACAAAATCAATAGCCTCTAGTTAATGCTTGAAAAATCACTAGAATTAATAGCATATTCTAGTTTTTTAAGAAAAATTATATTGAAAATTCCTTCCTATAAAGACATACAAGTGGTGAAGGATTACAACAATTCTAATAATAAAAAAGACAAATCCTCTCTCCGCTATGCGTGTCCTGTGCATGAGCTCTTTGGTAAGAATAAAGAGCTCAATGACAATAATATATATTTTACAACCATTACAGCTACGTTCCTTACATTAATCAAAAGAAGTCTTAGAATATTCTAGCGATATTAAAAAGACTGTTGTTGTCTTTGATATGAGCGAAGAGCGCAATGCCAATAATAAATGCAGCTAAAGGATTATGCTGCATTTTTTATTATCAGAATTTTTGAAACACCGGCCTGTTATAGAATAGTGGCATTGAAACCTTTACTTTAGCTATAGCTATACAAATATATAACTTTTGCAAAGAACACATAGTCTATTGTAAATTTATAAATAGCGTTTTAAAAATCTACCCGTGATATTTTCCGGTTGTTTCACTAAATCGTGCACTGAGCCCGCAAATGCTACTTGCCCACCAGAACTTCCACCCTCTGGCCCTATGTCTATAACGTGGTCTGCCGTTTTGATAACATCCATATTATGTTCTATAACAAGCACAGTATTTCCAAAATCCACTAATTTATGTAATACTTTGAGCAATTTATTTATATCTTCAAAATGCAAACCAGTAGTAGGTTCATCTAATATGTACAACGTTCTTCCTGTAGCCTTTTTAGATAATTCTTTAGATAGCTTGATTCTTTGAGCTTCACCACCAGATAAAGTTATAGCTGATTGACCCAATTTTATGTACCCAAGCCCTACATCGTTTAAAGTATACATTTTTTCATATATACCCGGAACATGGCTAAAAAATTTCATGCAATCTTCAACAGTCATTTCAAGTATATCGGCTATAGATTTATCACGGTATTTTACTTCTAGAGTTTCTCTATTATAGCGTTTACCTTCACATAGGTCGCATTTAACATATACGTCTGGTAAAAAATGCATTTCAATTTTAAGCACACCGTCTCCTTGGCATGCTTCGCATCTTCCACCCTTCACGTTGAACGAAAAACGACCTACCTTATAGCCACGAGCTTGCGATTCATTTAAATTAGCAAACCAGTCTCTGATAATAGTGAAAGCCCCTGTATATGTTGCAGGGTTAGATCTAGGAGTTCTACCTATCGGAGATTGATCTATATCGATAATTTTATCAATATTTTCTACGCCTCTAATTTCTTTAAAAGGACAAGGAATAGTCTTAGAAGAAGGTTCTATAAGCTTCAATGCAGCGGGGTATAGTGTATCTAGTATTAATGTAGATTTTCCACTACCAGAAACACCAGTAACCACAGTAAAGGTACCAAGAGGTATACTTAAATTAACATTTTTTAAATTATGCCCAGTTGCACCTTTTAATTCTATGAATTTATTTTTTCCGGTTCTAAATGTTGTTGGTACTGGAATTGTCTTAACCTTGTTAAGATATTGACCCGTTATGCTTTTGGGGTTTTGTTTTATATCTTCTACAGTACCTTGAGCTACTATTTCACCGCCATGTATACCAGCACCTGGGCCAAAATCTATTACCCAATCTGCTGCTAGAATTGTATCTTCGTCATGCTCAACAACTAAAACAGTGTTACCTAAGTCACGTAAATTATGCAGAGTGTGAATCAATTTTTCGTTGTCTCTTTGATGCAGACCTATAGAAGGCTCATCGAGCACGTATA
>JAIOYM010000035.1 GCA_021741085.1 Rickettsiaceae bacterium | reverse complement strand
TGATTTTTTCCAAGCAAAAGTTATAATTAATTCCTGAAGTAGTATATTGTACATGGTCAAAAAATATATAACTATACTACTTCAAACCTTACTTTACAACCCCTTCTTCCTTTTATTAAAAAAATTGTAGGGTAGTATGTCACCACGCTAGTTCTCAAGCTCACGCTCGTGATGACGCGCTAACCTTGAAAATTCAAAAGTGAAGTGCAACATTTTTATTTATCAAAAACAGAGAAGGAGTGCTGGAATTTGATTTTAGGAAAAATTTAATAATATTTTGATATTAGGCTCAGGAATTATATAACAACCCCTGAGCCCTAAAGACTTTAAATTTGGTTGAAAGATATTATATCACAATCAGTGATTAGCAGTTTTTTCTTGTTCTTCCATTCTTTTCTTATAGAGTGCACCAAAATCTATTGGGTCAATCATAAGTGGTTGGAATCCACCATTTTGAGTTGTATCGGCTACAATTTTTCTTACAAAAGGGAATAAATGTCTAGGACCCTCGACTGCCAAAATAATAGGATAATTTTCTTTAGGTATATAGGATAATTTAAACAATCCGGCATAAACAAGATCTAAGATATATAAAACCTCGTTTTCATGAGTCACTTTAGCATTGATATGCAGGGATACTTGAAAAACATCTTCTTCTTTTTCTATGTTTTTGATATCGATATCTAGATTAAGATCTACTTGAGGTCTAGCATTAATAGCAACTAAACTCATTGGCACTCGTGGATTTTCAAACGATAAATCAACTATATATTGCGCTTGAATTGCCAAATGTGCTGTATTTTTTTTGTCATCTTCGTTTAGTAAAGTACTCATTTAAAACTCCTTTTTATTAAATAAAAACAAAATCAATCTACATCCTAGGTAGTGTAACCCCTTTTTGATGCATATATTTACCACTACGATCGGCATAAGAATTTTCACATTCTTCATCACCGCGTAAGAATAAAAATTGGCACGCCCCTTCACCCGCATAAATTTTTGCTGGTAGAGGCGTTGTATTGGAAAACTCCAAAGTAACGTGTCCTTCCCACTCTGGTTCCAACGGGGTAACGTTTACTATTATACCACAGCGCGCGTAGGTAGATTTCCCTACACACAGTACTAGAATATTTCTTGGTATCTTGAAATACTCTACAGTATGCGCTAGAGCAAAACTGTTGGGTGGTATTATACACTCGTTAGAGGTTTTGGTAATAAAACTATTGTTATCAAATTGCTTTGGGTCTACTATGCATGAATTAACGTTAGTAAAGATTTTAAATTCATTCGCTACCCTGGCGTCATATCCATAAGAGGAAAGACCATAAGATACTATTTTTTCTTGACCAATATGTTTAACCTGTTTTTCAGAAAATGGAGAAATCATGCTCTTTTCAAGAGACATCTTTTTAATCCAAATATCCGACATTACACTCATTTTACAATATTTTTAAATAGGTTATTTTAAAGAGCAAAAAATGCAAAGAATTCTTGCTAACGAGTTTATAAGGTTTAACTAAATAGCATAAAGACAAATTCAAAATTATTAATTTAGTAGAAACACTTAATCTATAGACTCAGATATTTTTTTATCTTCCCTGCAGATTTTCATAATCTTATACTGCTTTATTTACGTTTTAAAGTGTAGCCGACCTAGATTCAAGAGGTCAAGAAATTTTTACTAGTTTTTTTTTGTATAAATTTTTTAGTGTAAAAATTATTGCTTCAGCTTCTACTAAAATAGGGACTTAATATTATTATTTTTCTAGTAAAACACAAGTTTGATTTTTTTGTATAAATTTTTTGCAAAGCCTGTAACCATCTTCTATATCTTTCACACCTAGCAATAACAAGTTATATACACCATGAGATTTGTTTTCGTTTGTTTCAAGTTCATAGGTATACTTATCAAGTATTTTACCTTGCTGAGTTTTAATAACATTCCAACTATTTACTGCTTCTGATTTTGATCCAAAGGCGCCCAAAAGTAATTTTATTTTTGTTGGTTTTGCTGAAGATAAAAGTTTCAAAGGAGTTTTATGAGTTGTGGTAATTATAAGTTCATGATTTTTAAGTGCAGAATTATATTGTTTGGTTAGAGAATTTTCCTGATTTATATCATCAATTATTTCACTTATCTCATCTATACCAAAGTTTTTTTCAGTTTTCAGGGGTTTTTCTGGTATTGGTAAAAATTTTACTGCACTGGCATTTTTATTTTTTTCATACATAGATTCATAAAAACTATTATTTTGCGTTTTTATGGTGCTTTCGGGTTTTATTTTGAAAGACCCTTTAGACGCTTCTATTAAGTGTATATCTTTTGGCTGATAGAAATAATTATACCATAACCAAAATAGAAAGAATGAAGGTAGGAAAAAAAACAACGTTACTTTTAATAACGATTTAAATTTATTTTTAGTTTTAACTTTAGTAGTTTTAGTTTTCATCAGAACTATCCTAAATAAACTTACATTTTGGTTAGAGGGGTAATTTTCATTATTTTAAATGCTAGTTCTAGTATAATCATAATAGATTTTGCCAAAGAAATTCTAGCAGCAGTAAGATCTAAATTATTTTCTATTATAAATCTATAGGGTTCGCCTGTTTCTGAACTGCTACTCCATAGACTATGAAAGTTACTTGAGCATTCGTGTAAAAATAGAGCAATTCTGTGTGGCTCCATATAGATGACAGCGCTTTCAAGAATCTTTGGCCAAAACATTATTTTTTTAATTAACTCTAATTCTTTTCCCAACGTTAACAAGGCATAATTTGCTTGATTTAATTCTATAGCGTTGAACGTTTTTGGTGATATAGTTTTTATTTTTTCCATCAATGAAAAGCATCGTACATATGCATACTGCACATAAAAAACGGGGTTATCTTTTGATAATTCCTTAACCTTAATAAGATCAAAATCTATACCCACGTCATTTTTTTTGGTTAGCATTATAAAGCGAATTATGTCTTTATCCACTAGTTCAGTTACATCTGCAACAGAAGTAAAAGTACCAGCTCGCTTAGACATTTTTATAGGAACTCCGTTTTCTACGAAATTCACCAATTGGCAAATTTTCACAGTTAGTTTGCAGCTATCACTTAATGATAAAAAGATTGCTTGTAGCCTTTTTACATAGCCAATATGGTCAGCTCCTAAAACCATAACTGCTTGATCGAAACCTCGCGCTATTTTATTTTCAGCATAAGCTAGGTCTGGAGCGTAATAAGACCAACTTCCATCATTTTTTTGTAAAGGTCTATCTTGATCGTCTCCGAATTTTGTTGTGTTAAATAATAATTGTTCTGAAGAAGTCCAGTCGCTTCCAGCATCTATACCTTTAGGTGGTGGCAAAGTTCCTTTATATACAAGTCCTTTTAATTTTAGATGGTCAACAATTTTCTCAATAGCATGAGTTTCATGTAAAGTTGATTCGTAAAAGAACAAATCATGCTTAACTCCTAATCTATGAAGATCATCTTTTATAAGATCTAACATACTTGCTATAGCTAATGGCTTTATAATGCTTATGTACTCATCATATTGCATAGTAAGTAGCTTGTCGTTATATTCTTTAGCAATTTTTTCTGCCAGTGGTATTATATATTCTCCAGGATATAAACCCGAAGGTATTTCAAGTTTGGTTTTAGTAATAATTTCTTTGTATCGCAAATATACTGTCTCGGCTAATACGTTAATCTGTTTACCATAATCGTTTACATAAAATTCTTTAGTAACGTTATAACCGCAATATTCCAACAAGCTAGCTAGAACATCGCCATACACTGCACAACGAGCATGACCTATGTGCATTGGCCCAGTTGGATTAGCTGATACGTATTCAAAGTTAATTTTTCTACCTTCGCCAATGTTTAGCTCTAAATATTCCCTAGATTTTTCGTTTATTTTATGAATAGTTGAAAATAATGTGCTTTTGGTAAGGATTATGTTTATAAAACCAGGACCAGCTACATCTACTTTTTCCACGTAGGTTAATTTTTGTATTTCAGCAATAAGTTTATTAGCTATCTCTTTTGAGTTGAGGGGATTGGTTCCTTCAATATTCTTTACCATAGTCATTGCAGCATTTGTAGCGATGTCTCCATGTTTTGGATCTTTTGGTAATTCAATAGAAAAATTCACCTCTGTAGTTGAAGGAAATATTGACTTAATTATAGCAGTCAAATCTTGTTTAAATTGATGAAAAATGTTCATTGGTTTTAATTTTAATAGTTATATTTTTATATCGTCAAAATTCATACTATAAATTCGCTCAAATTCTGCTATTGCATATCTATCAGTCATACCAGCTATGTAATCGGCTATTATTTGCACTCTATCGAATTTTTTTTGGTTTTTATATGAGGCGTTTATTAATTGTGACGGTAGGTTCTTGTTATCCATGTAATGTCTAAACAAGCTTTTTATTACATATTCAGCCTTGTCAAAGGTATATTTAAGTTTTTTATTATAATAAATTTTAACAAATAATAAGTGCTTCAGATCTTTTAAAAATTTAAAAGCACTATTTGATAATAAGGCAATTGCGCAAGAAGCATTTCTTACATCATAACTTGATTTGAAATTCATTTCTTTGGCATTTATCAGTATAGTGTCAATTAAATCTCTTGTAAAGAAACTGGTAATTTTTCTACTAAGTTCATAAGCAAGTTTTGTAGTAGTGTTTTGCATATTTTCTTTTCGTAATTCTACCAAATAATGAGCCATCTCGTCTATAGCTTCCAATTCATCAAAAGTTAATAAGCCCGAACGCAAACCATCCTCTAGGTCATGAGAAAGATAAGCGATGTCATCAGCAATAGCAGCTATTTGTGCTTCTAAAGAGGAAAAGTCATCTAAAGGAATATTAAAACTTTCAGCATAATTTTGAATAAATGCGTCAACAGGTTTTTTTATAGGGCCGTTATGCTTCAGGAGACCATCTATAGTTTCCCAGGTTAAATTCAAGCCGTCAAAGTGCATATATCTTTGTTCAAGCTGCACTAATATCTTAAAACTATTCAGGTTATGAGAAAAACCACCATAGGCTTCCATTTCTTTATTTAGGGCGCGTTCACCAGCATGACCAAATGCAGTATGCCCTATGTCATGCGCAAGGCTTATAGCTTCGGCTAAATCCTCAGACAATTCAAGATATTTAGCTACTGATCTAGCTATTGATGCTACTTCAAGCGAATGAGTTAGTCTGTTGCGGTAATGGTCACCCTCATGATTTATGAACACTTGAGTTTTATACTGAAGTCTACGAAAAGCATTAGAGTGTAATATTCTATCCTTGTCTCTTTGAAAAGAATTTCTGTATAGGCATGCAGATTCAGTATGTAGTCTTCCTTTGCTTAAATTTGGTAGAGTAGCTAAGTGTTTTAACATAATTTATATTATCAGATCAGATTAATTATTGTACAATAAAACCACCTAAAAATAAAGTTAGTGATTTTAGTTAAAGCATGTAAGCCTAAATGAGGAGAGTATTTTTTTGATTGCCTAGGTAAGCTTCATGTGGTGATTTATGCTTCTAGAATAGAATATAATTTTAGAGGGCTTTTTGGCAACCTTTTTAAGGGCTGCCTTGTAACAATAATCAAGTATCTGATTTATTTAATATAATCGCTTCATAAGCAGCTAAAGCTAATGAATTCACAATTTCATTTGCCGTGCTACCCATTTTTACTATCTGTACGGATTTAGAAATTCCTGTAAGCACGTTTCCAATACATGTACCACTGGACATTTCTTCCAATAATTGAGTAGACACAGATGCGCTAATCAGATTTGGCATAACAAGAATATTAGCTGGCTGAGTTAAACGAGAAAATGGGTAAAGCTTCAATATAGATTCATTTAAAGCTGCCTCTACTGATAGTTCACCTTCATATACAAAGTCTACTTTTTTATTGTCTAATATACTCACAGCATCTTTGACTCTTTGAGTTATTGCATCTGAGACATTAGAAAAATTTGAAGCTGCAATTAGAGCTACTCTAGGCTCGTGACCCATAGCTTTTGCTATTTTTGCCAACTGAATAGCAACCGAAGCAATTTGTTCTGCGGATAAAGTATTATTTACGCTGGTATCAGCAATTATTATCTGCTTGTTATTTCCTAAAAATGTGGCATAGCTGAATACTTCCTGGTTTGGTGCTTTTGGTATTACACGTAGAATTTCGTCTAAGCAATTATGATAATTGTTACTAAAGCCTGTTACTATAGCATCTGCGTGATTGCATTGCACCATTAAACTTGCAAAGATATGTCTGTCGGTCTTAACTAACCTTGCACAATCTCTGTATAAATAGCCTTTTCTCTGTAGTTTGGAATATAGATAGTCTATATATTCATTGAGATGTATTGTGTTAGCTGCATTCACAACTTCAATATCAAAATTTTCTACGTAGCCTATATGTTTTAGTATTGGCTCTATTTTACTCATTCTGCCTACTAATACAGGCTTTGCATAACCATTTTTGCTAGCAGTTATGGCAGCTTTAATTACCTCTTCATCTTCGCCCTCAGCCAAAACTACTCGTTGTTTATTAGAAATTATAATATTGAAAATATTACTCATGTAATAAGCTGTAGGATTTGTACGTCTTTCCAAATCATGTTTATATTGCTCTAAATTCCCATAAGGTTTTTTTGCTACATTAGTCTCGATAGCTGCTTTAGCTACCGCTACTGGTATGGTAGTTATTAATCTTGGATCGAAAGGTACTGGAATTATATATTCTGGGCCGTAAATAAATTTTCTACCACCATATATTTTTTGCACTTCTTCGGATACAGGTTGATGAACAATGTCTGCTAAAGCCTTTGATGCTGCAATTTTCATCCCAATATTAATTTCTTTAGCCCTTATATCGAGAGCTCCACGAAATATGTAAGGAAAACATAATACATTGTTGATTTGATTTGGATAATCAGATCGACCAGTTGCCATGATAGCGTCACTACGAACAGACTTGACTCTTTCTGGAGTTATTTCAGGGTCTGGGTTTGCCATAGCGAATATTATAGGGTTTCCTGCCATTGATTTCACCATTTCTTCGTCTACGGAATCTTTTGAAGATAGACCCAAGAATATATCGGCATCAACCATAGCTTCTCTCAATGTACGCGAATTTGTTGTTGCTGCATGTTTTTCTTTCCAAGGGTTCATACCATCTTTTCGCCCTTTATATATTGTGCCTTTAGTATCGCATAATATAACATTATCATCTTTAGCACCCATAGCCTTCAATAGCTCTATACAAGCTATAGCAGCTGCACCAGCTCCATTGACTATTATTTTAGAATGCTCTAATTTTCTATTTGTTAAACGTAAAGCGTTGGTTAATCCTGCAGAAACTACTATAGCTGTTCCATGTTGATCATCATGAAATACAGGTATATCCATAAGTTTTTTAAGTTCATCTTCAATAATGAAGCATTCGGGGGCTTTGATATCTTCTAGATTTATCCCCCCCCAACTTGCACTTAAATATTTTACAGAGTTAATAAATTCTTGCGGATCTTCTGTACTTACTTCTATATCTACGCTATCAATATCAGCGAAACGTTTGAATAACGCAGCCTTACCTTCCATTACAGGTTTGCTGGCAGCAGCACCAATGTTACCTAAACCTAAAACAGCAGTACCATTACTAATAACCGCTACCATATTACCTCTAGACGTGTAGTCATAAGAAGCCTCAATGTCCTTGGCTATTTCAAGGCATGGCGCTGCTACTCCGGGGGAATAAGCAAGGGCTAAGTCCTCCTGTGTTACCATGGGCTTTATTGGGGTAATGCTTAATTTACCGGCGACGGGTTTTTTGTGATATTCTAAAGCTTCTTTGTAATATTTTGGGGTAGTAGAATTTGCTGTCATAATATTTTTGAAGAATATAATATTAGATTGTGACTTTAGTTATTTATAGCATCTTTTTTCAAGAATCCAAAGGTAATTTTCTCTTCAGTTTAGTTTTTAAGTTAAAATTTTAAGGCACAAGAGTGATTTGATATTATATTTTAAGAATTGTTAGGATGCCAAAAAAATTACAAGACCTATTGCTAAATAATGATTTTTTTGACTTACACTAACTTACTGATTAAACCACTTAATAATTCTTTTGAGTTGTTAGAGACCTATAGATCGGTTGCTAGATCTATTTGGCTGATTATTTTTAGGGGTTTGTTTAGGTTGTTGTTTTTGAGTGTTTGTTTTTTCAGCTAATTCATCTTTAATATTTTTCAATTCATCTTTTAACTTAGTCTTGCTATAACCAGCCATCATGTCCTTGAGGTTAGAAACTAACTTTGCCCAAAAACCACGCTCTTTTTTGGCATATTCGTTTACAATATCCTTCGAAAATCTTTTTAGATAATTATCACTTTCGTTTGGAAAAAATGCTTTTAATTCTTTCATTATTGGAATGGCTGCTTGTTGTCGATTGCTGTTAGTATCTAAATTTTGGTTTTGAGTTAGTATATTCAATAAAATTTGTGCCTTAATTTCTGCAAAGTTTTCATCAGGATTTAAAAATTTTTCAACATATTTTTTATCTTGCTCTGAAGGTTGTTGTTCCAAAAACTTAACTAGTTCTCCTTGGAACTTTTTCTTTTGCTGATTAATTTGTTCGGGGCTAAATATTGCCTTTTCAAATGTTGTAACTTTTCCCACTACATCACTTTGCTTTAATTGCGCACAATCTTTGTTAGCTTTTCTTTGCTCTTCTATTATGTGATCTACTAATTTGGTGTAGCTACCTTTAGCAGAAATGTCGAGAGTTGTTTTAGGAATCTGGGAGCCACCAACTTCACCTAAATCAATTTTTGTAAATATAGAGAGATTATCAGAGCTTTCTATTGAACCCGTTAAACAATTATTATCCTTAAGTGCCTCAGACAATTTCCCCAAATTGTCTCCTTTGTATAATTGCATAGGATACAAAGTGTTAGCAGTCATAATACTACAATTATTTTTATCATCAATTTCAATATTTACCGCTACACCTTCGCGTTTGTGTGCGGAGAAGCTGGCAGCTGAAAATTCTAGATCCACCTCCATTAAGGTATCCCCTAACTGAGCAAAGCCATATCCCCCAAAACCAGCTTGGTACAAAGAAGATGCGATAAAATTAGCTTGTTGTTCAGACAATCCACGCTCTGTTGTTAAATATTCTGTAAGCTGATTACGCGTGATATCTTTCTTGTCAATATTAAAATGCTTACTAATTGTCTCGGCTAAGTTATATTTTTTATTGCCTATTGTAATTACAGAATCTGAGTCTCTTCGTAAATCTTTAGTAGTTTGATCGATTCCTTTGGGGTCATTAAGTAGCTTTTCCTTGAACCTATCATAAGATAGCTCTGTTTCGTTATCTAAGAGATCATATGCTCGAGCACTATCATTAGGTCCAGATAAATATCTAGGGTCTATTAGTTTAATAATTGCTATTGAATCAGCTAATTGTGACAGGTCAAGAGATATAGCATGTGTATTATTAACATTGGTTGATGATGAGTTATTTTTCATTGATAGTTACCTTAATTAAATATATGTTCATATTTATAAGGTTATTAAGTTTTCGCAACAGAATCAATTAAAAACTTACTAAAAATTCAGCTTTTTTTAAAAATTTCTAATGTTGTAGTTAATTTTTATTCTCTAAATTCTTCAGCCAAGTCTTTTATCTTGTACCAAATAGGGGTATATTTTTTTGCTTTCTCTAAAGCCAAATTGATAAATTTTCTAGCTCGCTTCTTTTTGTTCTTAAGGATGTACATACATGCTGTGGCATAATATTTAGTAGCGTAATCTTTAACTTTGTCACTGTAGGAAATCAAGAGTCTGTAAGCCCAAATATTATCCTTATCTTTATTTAGAGTTTCATAAATTTCACCAGCTATTTCTACCCTAGGTTTAGCATCTACTTCAAGCTCAACCATAATTTTTTCTAATATTATTAGATTTGCATCGGGCAAAATCTTAATGGCTTTTCTATAAGAGTCTATAGACTTTCGATATAGGTTTAAATTAAATAACAATTGACCTTGCCATTGATAAAAATAGGCATTATCTGGCTCTTTAGCAACTAAATCATCGGCAAGTTTAAGAGCAGATTGAAATTTTTTCAATCGCAAATACAGAATTGAACGAACATATTTACCATTAACACTATCATCGTGTTCAAATTTTTTTAGCATTTCGTCAATTTTATCAGTGCTAAAGGCAGCTAATTTCAGCTGAATTCTTTTAAAAAAACTTACGTCATGAAGAGTGGATGATTTACGCTGTTGTTTTGAATTTTCAAAATTTTGTCTACAACGTTGAGCAAATTCTGCTCTTTGAGTGCTTAAAGGATGTGTATTTGCATATGGCTTTAGATTCAACCCTCTTTCTATTTTAGAAAAATATAAAAATACATCTATTAAACTTTGGGGATCAATATTTGCATCTGAAAGTGTGTGGCAAGCATACTGATCGGCAGCATTTTCCATGGCTCTTGAATTTTTTAACAAATGGCCTTCTATTGAAGTTATCCCCCCAGCTATAGCAGCGTTAAAACCATATTCTCCAAAGCTCATTCCAGCCAATATACTTAAAGCTAAAGTTGAGTATAGTTGAGTTGTAATACTGTCTATTTCAATTATTTTGCGGCTAACATGATGACTTTTTATGTGCCCCATTTCATGTGCTATTATTGCAACTATCATATTTGGATCTGGTAAGGATATTAAGCAACCAGTGTTTATGTATAGAGTTCTACCGCCGGCTGTGAAGGCGTTAACGCTAGGATCTTGCAAAACATGCATTTTAAGATCAGGTATCCTGCCAACTTTTACTATTGGAGTAACCAATTTTTTGAGACCATCTTCTATTTCCTGGTCTTTTAATATCTGTATAGGAAAACAAACGTAGGAATGGCAAAATAGTAAAATAATACTACTTAATTTCGTTAGCGTATTTAGTAAGTTTATTTTTTTCATCTTTATATTTATCTGCATCCTTAAGAGGAGGTTTTCTCTTTCTAATGTTGGGCCAAATGCTGCTAAAACGTCTGGCTTGCAAGATTAAATCTAAATGTTCTTCTTTTTCCTCGGAAATTGCATCTATCGGGCATTCAGCAACACAAACTCCACAATCAATACAGGTTTCTGGATCTATTACTAACATTAGCTCACCCTCATAAAAACATTGTACAGGGCATACTTCAACACAATCGGTATATTTACATTTAATACAAGCTTCTGTTACTACGTGAGTCATATTTCAATTCTGACATAACATTATTAAATCTTAAAATCACGTTGATTATAACATACAAAAAGTAACTTATAAACATTAATATTAGTGGCACCAACATGGCTAGGTCTATTTGAGGACCATTAGATGTTATAATACTATCTGGTTGATGTAAGCTATGCCAAAATTTTACGGAGAATTTTACTATAGGAATATTGATTACACCCAAAAGGGCAATTACGGAGGAGGGTTTTTCTGCCCGAAGAATGTTTGGTTCGGCATTTATTATGCCAATATACGCTAAATAAAAAAAAAATAATACTAACATCGAGGTAAGTCTTGCGTCCCACACCCAATATGTTCCCCATATAGGATATCCCCATAGAGATCCAGTTACAAGAGTTATTAAGCTGAAGGCGCATCCTACAGGAGCTAGGGAAACTGCTATCAAATAACTAAGCTTTGTACCCCATATTATTGTGCTAAATGAACAACAAGCCATTATAAAATACACGGCTAAAGCTAGCCAAGCAGCTGGAACATGTACATACATAATCCTTACATATTCACCTTGTTGGTAATCTATAGGTGATGCAACTAATGCATAATACAATGCTACAAGGGTTACTATGCAAAAACTAAAAATAAAATAAGGTAATAAACGTAAACCTAAAATATTGAAATTTGTTACCGAAGGTAAGAAATGCATTGTTAATTTGTTTTCGCCTTAAAGTCTGCTATTAAATCTTCAAAACTTTTATGTTCTAAAATACTAGCACATGATTCTTTTTGACTTTTAATCCAACTCATGCCTTCAATCTTTACATCAAAGACTTTAAAGTCATCACTAT
>JAIOYM010000034.1 GCA_021741085.1 Rickettsiaceae bacterium | reverse complement strand
TAGGGGCTAGTAAAAAATATTTAGCCAAGGAGTTAGAAGGCGGATCGATAATCGCTAATATAAAAGGAAAAGAACTAGAAAATTTGTCTTATACACCAATATTTGACTATTTTAAAAATCACGAATCTGCTTTCAAAACTTTATGCGCAGATTTTGTTACAGACACCGATGGTACTGGTATAGTGCATATTGCACCAGGATTTGGTGAAGACGACTTTTTATTATGTAAACAACACAACATTGAATTAGTATGCCCCGTTGATAATGCTGGTAATTTTACAAACGAAATTGCAGATTTTGAAGGTATTAACGTTTTAGAATCCAACGATAGAATAATAATAAAACTTAAACATCAAGGCAATTGGCTAGCTACTGAGCAATATCTACATAACTATCCACATTGTTGGAGAACAGACACTCCTTTAATATATAAAGCCGTTTCTTCTTGGTATTTGAAAGTAACCGATTTCAAAGATCGCATGGTAGAAAATAACAAGCAAATTAATTGGATTCCAAGTCATGTAAGAGATGGGTTATTTGGTAATTGGCTAGAAAACGCTAAAGATTGGAATATAAGTCGTAATAGATTTTGGGGCACACCAATTCCTATATGGATGAGTGATGATCCAAACTACCCAAGAATTGATGTATATGGCTCTATAGAAGAATTAGAAAAAGATTTCGGTGCTGTAGTTACTGATCTACATAAGGAACATCTAGACAAATTAACGCGTATAAATCCTGATGATCCAAGTGGTAAATCGGTAATGCGCAGAGTTGAAGATGTTTTTGACTGCTGGTTTGAAAGTGGCTCTATGCCTTACGCTCAAATGCACTATCCTTTTGAAAATAAAGAATATTTTGAACAAAATGGTCCTGCTGATTTTATAGTTGAATATGTAGCTCAAACCCGTGGATGGTTTTATACTTTAATGGTTTTATCTACAGCTTTATTCGATCGACCACCTTTTTTGAACTGTATTTGTCATGGCGTGATTTTAGACGTGAAAGGTCAAAAATTATCCAAACGTTTAAATAACTATGCAGATCCACTAGAAATTATAGCCAAATATGGTTCCGATGCTCTGAGATTAACAATGCTTTCATCTTCGGTAGCAAAAGGAGAGGAATTGCTGATAGATAAAGATGGTCATATGGTGTTTGAAGCATTGCGCTTGCACATAAGACCAATCTGGCAAGCCTATCATTTTTTTACCATATACGCAAATATAGATAATATAAGAGCTAAAATAATAAATTTCTCTGACAATGTATTAGATAAATATATATTAGCTAAACTAAAAAACTCTATAGCAAATATTGAAAAAGCTCTAGACATGTTTGATAGTCAAAGAGCTTATTCGGTAATAAGCGACTTTTTTGAAATTTTGAATAACTGGTATATAAGACGTAGTAGAAATAGATTTTGGGGGAACGACAATGGCCCCGATAAATTAAGTGCTTACGACACACTTTATAGCTGTTTAGTAATTATGTCTAAGGCTTTTAGCCCTCTTTTGCCCTTCTTAAGTGAAGAGCTTTATTTAAATTTAACTATAGATCAAAATGATATAGGTAAAAGTGTGCATTTAGACAATTTTCCAAAATTAGATGCAGTATCCGATGAGGAAAATTTGGTAACAATAATGGATCTTGTAAGAGACATATGCAGCACAGGATTATTTATCCGCAATAGCGAAAATATTAGGTCACGCCAACCATTGCAAAAATTGACTATTGTTATAAAAGAATATGGTCAACTTCAACATTTTGAGCACCTAATCAAAGACGAACTTAATGTTAAAGAAATCTTGTATGCAAGAGATGTTAGCCAATATGGTAAATATAAACTTACGTTAAATCACGCTGCAATTGCCAAACGCTTGAGTGATAAAATGAAAAGTTTAATAGCCGCTGCCAAAAATAATGATTGGAAGATTGAAGGTGAAAAATTATTGATTGCTAACGAATATTTAAACCCAGAAGAATATAATCTTTTACTTGAAGCTTTTGACAAAGGTGCTAATAAAGCATTATCGAATAATGATGGTATAATATTATTAGACACTTCAATTACGCCAGAACTATTCTTAGAAGGTATTGCTAAAGATATAATAAGAACAATTCAAAAAATGCGCAAGGAAGCTGATTTGAATATTGAAGACAGAATTGTCATAAATATTGCGGCCCAAGGAGAAATTTTCAAAGCCTTAACGACTTTTAAAGAACTAATTGAAGAGCAAACATTATCTAATATTCAACTTGATCAAGAACTTCATTCGCATAATAACTATATACATAAAGATACTATTGAATATATGAATACGAAAGTTGATTTTGTTATTGTTAATAAGATATAGTGTGTAATAAGTTATCTAAGTTTTTTGAGAAAATCATATTTTAATATAACTCTAGTATAGAGGTTTAGTATAGTAGTATAAATAGTCTCCAGAGCTCTTTGCATGGAGTAAGCGGCTTTTTTTGCCGATTCTACTATATAAAAAGCAACATGCCCTAGAAGTAATGCGAGGGGTGTGTTGCATACAAGAAATTATTTTACACCTTGAGAGCTACCAGCATTAGCCGAATCATTAGCATAAACCTAAGGTGTAGCAGGAGTATTAGCAACGGGTGCAGCAGGAGCGTTAGCAGTAGATCTAGCCAGAAGCTTATCATATAAAGCTTCTGAGTCAACTTTTTGCACGATATTCGATAAAGTATTGCTAAGATCAACCTGGATAGTATTTATTCCTGTTGCTGAAGGGTTGTTATTTTTGTTATCAGAATTATTGCTACCATCTGCCAGATAAAATTTGCTTAACACAGACAAATTTAGACTTTCATCATAAATATTAAGATGCCCGGCGGCAATAGTTGCAGTTCTTTCGGTATTAAATACAGCGCTATTTAAAGTAAAAATACCCTTGTCTAATAGTAGTTTACCGTTAGCTGAGCTAATATTAGTGGTTCCATAAAACAACCTCATAGCAATATCGCTTTTAAATTTGTTAACTTGATAATTGGGATCGGATATAAGGGCGATAAAACCATCAATTCCCGAATTGTTGTAAACAAGATTACTAGCTAAAAAATCTAGTTCTAACTTTGAATTATAAAATAATTCATTCAACTTTGAGCCTTTTGTTTCCAACAAGCCTGCTATACTGAAAAGCCCGTCCGAAAAATTTATTATTGAATAAGAATAATTAGCTAAATCTTTTGCACTTAAACCGTTATAAGAAAAGGCTATATTCATAGATAGGGGGTTGGAATATATATTTCCGTTTATACCAAAAGTAGAATTCAACTGTTTAGCAGATAATTCATCGACTGATATAGTATTTTGTTTAGTAGTTGTTTTAAGGTTTAATTCAGTAAACTCTTTTTTATCTATTACTACTTTATCAATTTTGGTTGTTAAATCTAAAGTTAATTTATCAAGAGCAACATTATTTTGTATTGAACTTATTGTGCTTATAAATTCTTCAGCATTTATTAGATTAGTTAAATCTAACTTGGTGCTCTTTATATTAGCTAAAAGGCTAGGTACTATAGAATTCGAGTCAAATAGCATAGTACCAAACAACTTACTATCATTTATCATCCCATTAAAATTGTACAAAGATATTGTACCCTCCTTGATTGCCCAAGCTAAGATGAAATCTGATACGGTAGTATTAACTAGTTTTAACTGTTCAAAATACCACTGATTATCCATCATATATTGTAACTTTCTTAAGTTGGATAATTGATCTAAATAATTCCCAGTATTTTTATAAGGTATATACTTGGACAATAATTTGATGAAATTATTGTTAATTTTTTGATATTTATCACTCGTTAAATCTATTGGACCAAATTTCAAATCTGATTTTATGTAATTTTCTGGGTTTGAGGTTCTGAATGCAAAACTACCAGTAATATTAGTATCATTATTTAGTTTTAACGATATGTTACTTAAATTTATTTCATAATCTTTTAGTAGTATATCTGAATAGAATTCAGCTTGAGTAGCTGGTGTAAAATCTGTATAATTATTAAATCCTAAACTTCTAGATAACTCTTCAGCATTATTGTGAATTAAAGCCAACTTGCCATTGAATCGACCATAATCAATATTTTCAGTATTAGTTCCATTTATTGCAAAATTGCCCCCAGATGCAAATATCCCTCTAGCATCTTGCAAAACATATGTTCCATCAGATTTACATGCGCTTATTAATTGAAAATCTTTAATTTTGTCATTTGTTAATATAATTTCTTTAGCCTTTATATTTAGGTTGTTATTAGAAATTTTATTGATAAAAATTTTAACCAACTCAGAGCTTTGAGTATTAGACAAGGACAGATTGTTAAGAATGCTAGACAAATTTAATGTTTCAATATCAATATTAAATGCTGACAAATTCTGTGAATTGCTTAAACCACTAGCCTTCAATTTAACTATCGGCGAATTAATTATAATATTTTCTAATATACTACTATTATTTTCATCTACTCTATTATTCCAAGAAGCTACAATTGGTTCAGATAGATTAGGTTGATTTTTAAACCAAGATACATTTGGGTGTTCTGTTAAAAAGATTTTGCTAAAAAATCTCGCTAAATTAGTAATTTTTAAGTCAAATTTACTATTGAGTATTATATTTTTAGAATATGAGCTTTGACTTTTAAACTCATAACCATCGGACTTGATATTACCCGTTAAAATTGCATTATCGTTAAAGGTTAAATTTATCAAATTATTGTTTGATGTAAAAGTTATTTTTTTTGGTTCAATTTTGCAATCATTTATATGTTTGATTTGAACAGAATTATTTCTTTTAGTGTTTTGACTATAGATTCCTACATTTATTATGTGAAAATTAACATTATTAAAATTCTGCTGATAAATATCCATTAATTTTAAAAAAAATGTTAAATCTCTATATTCGGCAAAATTTAAATTATTATCAAAGATATCAACCTTATCAATTTCAACTCGCGTTATCTGTGGATCGAATTTCAATAATGACTCAAAAGAGAAATACGCCCTAATATTATTAACCAAAATCGAAGATGGTTTATTTGGAGGGGTAATTTGCGTAAATTTTATATGCGGGAATGGAAGGATTTTTATTTCTTGCTTTAACTCGATACTCGTGCTAACAAGTGCTGGAAGTTTTAATATATGAAAAGAATTAAATGACAATATGATAAAAAAGACAATTAATAAAATTATAATTAGTACAAAAAACTTTATTAAAGCATTTTTTAAAATTTGCATATAATTCAATATTCATATTGTTAGAATTCAACAAACCATTTATTTGAGATTATTTCTGAGCTTTGCCGAATTATTTAGTGCTATCTTGTTTATTAGTATATGCTTGCTGCGTAGGTACAAAAGTTTTTGGCAGCAAACGTTTTGTAAAAAATTTATCTTCGTAATATTTAATTTTCCTAGATTTAATAGGTGGAAAAGACTCAATCAAAACTATTTGCTCATCACGAGGTAATTGAATAACCTCTTGCGGCAAAAGCAACGCCCTTTGAACCTCGGAAACGTTCATGGTACGAGTAGATGGATTCAAATCAAAAAATCTTGGTTTACTGTAAGAAGATTGCTTTACGGTTTTGTTACCACATAATTGTGATATTAAATTTGCAGTTTCATAGTTGTTCGCAGCAAAAGTTATACGGAAAGTAGAGTTAGAAAGGAATGAGTTCATACCCGCTTCTTCATAAGTTCCTTTTAACTGTTGAGTGTCTTGTATAACTAAGAACAAACGAACTCTATATCCTCGAAAATAAGCTATACCACTTTTAAATTGCTCCATTTTACCCAAGGTAGGAAACTCATCCATTAAAAATAAGACCCCATAAGGTTCTTCTTTTATATTAGGCATTTTTCTACTTAAAAATTCTGTTGCCTGCTGATAAAAAACCTGCATTAATTTTTGCAAACGCTGAATGTTATCTGGTGTTAAACCAACGAATACTGTTGTTTTTTTCTTTTTAAATTCTTGTATGTTAAAATCAGAACTAGCAGTAGCAGCATCAATCAAGGGGTTAGCCCAAAGCTCAAGACCGGAGTTAAGTGTAGAAATAACACCTGAGCGTTCTTTATCAGCTTTTTGTAAAAACGCCGCAAGGTTCATATAACCAACTGGGTGCATTATGCCACCTAAAGTATCCATACCAATAGCAAGATTATATATAACGTCATCACTACGTAGGGTTCTTACAACTTCACCAAAACTTTTGATTTTGGTTTCATCCGCTAGTAAGTATAAAACTATCCCAACAAACAAGGTTCTCGCCTCATTCTCCCAAAATTCTTGCTTAGGCATAATAAGATTGGCAATTTTCTGCACATCATCAACCCTTTGCCCTGGTTTTTGGCTAACCCAATCTATTGGATTATAACAATGGGTTGTACCGTCTGGGTTTGATGGCTCCCAAACATATACTTCTTGGCCCTGTTTTGCTCTCCAACCACTTGTAAGATCATAGTTCTCAAGCTTTATGTCGTGTACAAAAACAGAATGGGTCCAAAATAACAAATTTGGTATAGCAAAACCCACACCCTTACCAGAACCTGTTGGTGCAAAAAGTAAACTATGTTGAAATCCAGAAGCTACGTAATATCCATAATCATCTGTACCCAGCAACATACCATCTTTTGCTCTTAAACCAGCTCTATTTATATCGTCTTGATCAGCCCACCTAGCATCTCCAAAAACTTTTTCTAGTGGTTTAAAAGGTTTGATTTTTCTAACTTGCTTGTAAAACAATAAGCATAAAAGTAAAATCGTTGCCTGAGGCAATATTAAAGATAATACAATCTTTGTTTTTAGACTTTCATAATCACTCCAACTCAGTTGGCTCCAAACGCCTTTCAACCACATTCTATAAGTATTAGCAACAGAAAAAGCATCAAAACTTGTTATAAGCTCATAGAGATTAAATTGAGTTTGAAAACTTGAATTATTGTTCAGGAAATAAGCTATACAAACTCCGCTTACCCCATATCCCAAAAACATCACTAGGGCCAATAACAAAAGCTGAAAAATAGTGTTTTGGATTTTTACTATTAATAACGGAGTAATTAACATTTTCTAATGTATTAAATTGATTCTATTACTAATTACATCAATCAATTTGAGATAGAATTATTCTTCTTGTAACTTATAACAAATTTAGCATAAGTTTTTTTAAATTTATAGTTTTGTTTTACGTTTCAATCAAAAATTATAGCAAGAGGTGTAAAAATAAAACTAAGCTGGACAACTTAGGAAATGTTTGATTTTTGTAAAATAAGTCTGATAACTGGATTGCCGCAAGAAAATTTAGCTTTAATGCTTGTTAAGTATTATTATACAAATAATTCTGATTCTCGATATTCGTTTAATTCAAATGGGTTCGCTAATAAACAAAATCCTTGTGAGTCCAATGCGATATAAAAATCGATAATCTCATCCTCTGATAACTTACTAAAATCCACTTCTTTGCAAAATCTGGTATTATCGTTTGTTATATAGTCAGCATCGTCTTTATTTTTAGAGCAGCCATTCTCACCTTTTGAATTACAATATATTACCTCTTCATTTTGATTTTTATCTATTATTGTTTGGGCTATACTTGCAACTACATTATCTAACCTATCTTCTTCACTATCGTAAATTTCATGATTTTTACCAAGCGAACAACTAGTCATCCCTTCAGAAGTTCCACAATACATGGTTTTGAAATGCTCCGCCTTAAAGCTTTTCTTTATTAATTTAGATAAAGAAAATTTGTACAATTTTGGTTTTTTGTATAGTTCTATATCTGTAACATATTGGTTTATGTTTGCTGAGCAATTTAATTCATCGTTTGAAAATCCGCAATATAGAGTTTTATTATTCTCAACTTGAAAAACATTTTTCCCTAGCTTTGGTTTGAAAAATTTATCGAAATCTAGTGTGTTTTTTACATCATTTGCATCAGTAGCGTCAAAAAAATATTTTATACCAGAACCACCAACACTTAAGCCTACTTTATATTTAGTGCCGTCTTCCGCCGGTATTGTCAAATAAGCTTTTGCCTTGGATTTATCCATTTGAATTAAATTGACGTCTATAGCAAAGCCGATTTTATTATCATCGAATACTTGATAAGATGAATCAAGTTTAAGATTTATACCATCTTGGTCGATAGTTGGTGTAGCCGAAAACTGCAATTCTTTTCCGTATGCAAGATTAATTGAAAAAGAAGGTTTTAATGTATTTTCTGTTACTAGAAAGCCCGAACTATACTTAAAATTTTTATAAGCAGTAGCTTGAGTCACAATACTTAATTTCAAAGTACCAGAAGAATCTAACTTCAAAGTATTTTTAAGTTTAAGTTTGTTTTCAAAGTTAGTATAGGCGGAATTATTTTTTATATCCTTGCTTTGTATAGACTGATTTTTTTGATCTTTATTTATTACTTGTGCCGACATATTTGTGTTTCTTATTACAATCGTTCGCTGCAACTTTAACAATGTTTTATTATTTATCCTTAACTCTAGGTAGTCGCTATGGTTTAAATATAGTTACTGAACATTATATATGATTTGCAACCATAATGCAATATTAATTTTATTTTTTAATCAATGGTTGTAATTGGAGTTTTGATAAACTTTTGATTGAGTGTCTTTGATTTACTTTATCCTCTAGTTGAATTAACATTTTTAGCATGCTAGTATGTTTATTAGTGAATAACTTGGAGTCATATAAATGAAAGTTTCTGATGTACTGTCAACATTTGATAAAATAACTATAGGCGAAACAGAATTATTAGCTTATAAGGAGGCACATAGAGCTGATAAAAGTCTTTCTTTGCAAGATTACATAAAAAAATCTAAATTTCCACTTTCAACCAGTTCCAAGCCATTAGTAATAACATTAGACAATTTAGATGAAAAAGGCCAAAAGCAACCAATTGCTGGCTTTAATTTCAGTGGTTGTGATTTTTCTGGAATACAAGTAAATTGCAGTTTCGATAGATGCACTTTTAAGGATACCAAAATGCGTGATTGCGCATTAGCGGAATCAAGTTTTAACAATTGCACCCTAATTGATACAGACTTGCGAGGTGTTACAGGTCTAGAATCCACAAAAATTACATACGATAAAGAATATGCTAAAGCCGTGCCAATATCAGAAAGGTTTTCTGGTATTAAACTTAGTGTAGCTGAAATATTTAAAACAAAACTCGAGGAAGATCAACAGAAAGTAGAACAACTACAGGCAAAAAAAGCCCAATTAGAAAAAGAAGTTGCGACAAGAAAAGCTGAGATCAAGAGATTAAGCTCTCCAACTCTTATGCAGGATTTGTCTAAGGCTTTATCAACTAACCCTATCCTAACCGAAGATATAGATGCACAAATACAAGCAAATAAAGCTTTGGCAAAAGAAAAGCGTAAGGAGATTGTAAAAGTAAAAAAAGATTTAAGCGTGGTAGCAACCAAAGCTCAAACAGTTTTTGATCCTACTATTGGTACGCTTTTCAAAGAACGTAAGGCTGAAGAGTTAAGGATAGCGAAAGAAAGAGAGGCTGAAATAGCAAAAGCGAAAGCAGAAAGTGAAAGGGCTAATTCTTATTTGGGATTTGGTTTTTTTCAAAAAACTTCAACTCCTGTGGAGGTTCCCGAAACAACTCAAACAGCACCATCTTTAAAACCCTTAATAGTTAGTGACGCTAGCTATGTAAGATATAGTAGCCAGGCTGAATTAGATGAGCCTAAAGTTGTACAGAAACTTAATCGAGAAGACTTTGATGAATATCTTTCACAATGCGCTGAATCCACAACCAAAGTATCGTTGTCCGAATTTACAAAGGAAAAGTATAAATTAGACGCTGGCAAAGAGGGCGTAATACCAGATTTATCAGGTATAGAGTTAAAAGGTAAAACTATATCAAATGCGGATATGCGTGGTGCTATATTTGCTGGAGCGAATCTTGATAAGGCTAGTTTTGAAAATTGCGATATAAGTCAGGCTAATTTTGACGGCGCCAGTTTACAATCTACGAAATTTAAAAAGGTTGCCGCATTAGAGAGTAAATTCCTTTTTAGCGATATGTCTTCTGTTACAATGAATAATTGTGATTTTAGCAGAGCAACAATGACTAAAGTTGACCTAGAACGTGGTAAAATCACAAATTGTCGCTTTGAGTATACCAACTTAGTTTTAGCTAATGGCTCTAATTTAGTGTATACAGGTGGAAGTTTAAAGGGGGCTTCTGCCAGCCGCTCATGCTTAGACGGTTTGCAAGCAACAGATGTCAAAATGAAAAGTATGGATTTGGCTGGGGGGTGTCTGAGCGGAGCAAGTGTAACAAAGTGCACTCTAACTAGTAGCGAGATGTCTGGCTCATCTACAATAGGCGCTGTATTCCAGGATACTAATATGGAAAGGATTCATGGTCAAGGCATTGACATGAGCAACACTCTACTCGCTGGTTCTACAAGTTTACAAAATTCTGAGCTTCAAGGATCAACATTTCAAGAAACATCGGCCCAAGGCGTCTCTTTTGCTGGATCAAAAATGGATAAAGCCGATTTAACAGCTGCAGATTTACAAAGAGCTGGTTTGCAAAATGTAAGTGCGCAGTTTGCCACATTAGATGATGCGAATATAAGTGAAGCAAATGCTCGTGGTATAGATCTTAGTAGCGCTAAAGGTGATGACCTAAGAGCTGTAAGTACAGTTTTGACTGAAGCTACACTTGAAAAATTTGAAGCCACGAGATCTGATTTTACCGATGCAATAGCAAATAAAGCGAACATGCGGGATGCAGTTTTTGATGGCAGCAATTTAACAAAAGTCCAGGCCACAGAAGCGCAAACTGAAGGATTAGATTTAGATAACTCCAAGGTCACAGGAATGAATATTGGTGGTTCCACTGTTAATATTGCAACCAAACTCAGTAGTAATGGAGAGATGACTAAAGCTTCAGTAACAAATTCTTCGACTGGTAAAACACAAGAAGTGCAAGAGCTTCAAGCTCAACAAGCGCAAATAGATCAAGCAAATTCTAAAGGATTTTTAAGAAAAGGTGTAGATAAAGGATGGAATTGGTCAAAAGAATTCTTTGGTGAAAAACTATTAGGGAAAATTTCTTCTTATTTACCAACCAATACGCAAATAAAAGCTGTAGCTATAGGTATAGGTGTTGTTGCTGGACTAGCTGCAGCTGGCGTTGCAGCTCCATATGTTTTACCTGTTCTCGCAGGTGCTGGGGTAGGTACAGTTGCGGCTACAGCTGTGCTATATGGGGGCAGTCTTGTTGTAGGAGGGATTGTAGGCTATAAAGGAAAAGAAGCAATACATTCTGCTATCAAGTATGTGACAAAAAAATCCTCAGAGGGATTACATTGGTGTGGAAACAAAATTGGCATCTCTTCTAAAGAGACGCTGCAAGCGGCAGATATTCAAAAAGAAGCTAGGGTTGAAGGCCAGCAAGTGGCCCAACAACGCGAGGAAGCAAGACTCCAGGTTATAGATTCTCAAATTGAAAGCAGCCAATATAAAGCAACTTCTTTAGCCGCAAATAGAATGGCTAAAGGGAGGTTACATGCGCAAGAAAATCCGGCGCAGCAAAACTCGTTTTATGCGAATATACAAACAGGTTTATCGCAATCTCAAGAAAAAATTAAATCTATGGCTGCTACAGTTATAGAGAGAATAAAATCACAAAATCCAGCTGACAGAGTATCAGAGGGTTCGAAAGAACTTCCTAGATCATCACCCGCTAAAGGATCTCAAAGTCATAAACCTGAATCCTTGGCGCACTAGTTATGAAGGTTTTGTATGATTTTCTATACATTTCAGCCATTTTAATATAGACGAAGTACCACCCCCTAGCTCTAATGCCGCAGAGGTATTGCCAAGGAGCAAAGCGACTCATGAGTATTCAGGGTAAACAACTTTTTAATGCTCATATTCAACTAAAGGTTGAGCGCGCAAACATAAAAAAATTAGATAGGAGATAGGGGGTGAATTTTCAAGGCGGATAGGAGGTGAATTTTCAAGGCGGTTAGGGGGTGAATTTTCAAGGCGGATAGGAGGTGAATTTTCAAGGCGGGTAGGGGGTGAATTTTCAAGGC
>JAIOYM010000033.1 GCA_021741085.1 Rickettsiaceae bacterium | reverse complement strand
CTGGATTGCCACGCTTTGCAAGCTCGCAATGACGTATTTTTATTACCGCTAGAGGATTTTGCCACCTTCTTAAAAGGCCCCTCATCCCAACACATCCCCACAAATTCATCGCCTATCTACCCACACTCCAACATTCCCCCACAAAATTATCCCCTCCTATCTAACTTTCCCAATTCTTGCGCGCCCAACCTTTAGTTGAATATGTATGGAAGGAGTCGGTTGCCCTGGATTGCCGCGGTTGCGCTAGCGCACTTCTCAAGCAGCCAAACTAACATATTATCAAACCAAGGCTAGAGCAAAACATTATTCTCAAACGCTGCCCTTTGCCATGAACAAAGAGCGCAAAGACGTATTGTTATTACCGCTAGGGGTGTTTCTTCTCTTTGTGTTTGTGTAAAATCTACCTCTTGAGCAACAAGATATAGCAAGAGATATCAAGGCTACTATAGTATAGTTTGCTATACTCATTTTTGAGCTCCATCAATTACTGTTCCTTGGTGATAGAGGATCTTCCAATCACCATTTACCCTTCGCCAAAGCGTTGATCTTCTCGTCAGTCTTGTTTTGTCTTGGATAAGAATGTAAGACAGTAAATAATTATCCTGTGCAATTTTGGTAAGCGCAAAGTCTTTTGCTTCCCAAATATCGCTGGTATAAGGCCTCTGATAACGATCAAGAAGAGTTTCTATGACATCTTGTTTGGTGTAGACATTACCTGATGCACCTATTTCCCAAAATTCATCACACATTTGGTTTTCAATATCTTGTTTTGCTTTTCCAAACTTTTCAGGATGATGAAAGATTGGTTCCCTTGATTTGAGCTCTTTAAGAATTTTTTTCTCGTCCAATGTTTTCATTTTGTTCTCCATCTATGATTTTTTTAACAACTATCCTTAAATAAAGAAAAGAGCAATTCATTATAAATAAATACAAACCAAAACTAGTTTTTCGATTATTCAAATTTCAGGGTAAGATTAGGCTTGATAAAAAAACAGGGGGATTTGTTTTTGGTAGCGAGAGAGGGACTCGAACCCCCGACCCGCGGAGTATGATTCCGCTGCTCTAACCAACTGAGCTACCTCGCCATAATTAGAATATCTAATATTCCTTAGTGCAAAAAGATTTGTTTTTCTAATACAAAGTCTAAACAAATAACGAATAAGACATTTATTAACAACAAGACCTAGCAAATATCTTTTCTTCAAACAAAGAAAAATTTGAATAACTAACTCCTAGCACAAGCAACATATTTGTTGTAACAAATGGTGTTAGTTTAGAAAAAATCGCTTAGTTCAGTATTTAAGCAACCTTGAAAACAAATAATACTCAAAAATAATTTACAATACTCATGTAAACTTTACTTAAATACAAGTATCTGGATAAGATGTAAGAATTTATGCATCTATCAAGCGCTATTGTTAAGGCTAAATTTTAACATCAAAATAGCAGGCTTTGTAGATTATAACTTTAATAAAAATAAAAATAAAATTAACAATCTACTACTTCCTACAAACACCCAAACTTTAAATTCTAGCAAGGGTAAAAGCAAATATAATAAAGCTTGAATTTAAAACCAGGGCCTTAAATTACAAAGTTATTTTAATTCGATTTTTGCGCCTATGCCTTCGAATTTAGCTTTTAAAGATTCAGCTTCAGCTTTAGAAACAGCTTCTTTTAATGCTTTAGGAGTGCTTTCAACTAAAGCTTTAGCTTCAGCTAAACCAAGACCAGTTATAGCGCGCACTTCTTTAATAATATTAATTTTGCTAGCCGCGTCGAAACTAGCTAAAATAACATTAAATTCTGTTTGTTCTTCAACAGCTGCTGCTGGTGCTGCAGATGCTGAAGCGGCAGCTACTGCTACTGGTGCTGCAGCAGAAACGCCCCATTTTTCTTCTAAAACTTTAACCAATTCTGCAGCTTCCAAAACGGTTAAACCTGACAAAGTGTCAACTATGTTGTCTATACTATTAGCTTTAGCCATAAAAATTCTCCTGATATTTTAATTTAATTAATGTTTTTTTAATATGTCGTTTTTTTACTACTCACCTTTTTCACTTTTAGCTTTTATCACTCTAACTAATGAACCCGGTGTAGCAGAAAGAGTTCTCACCAAATTCAAAGCAGGAGCTTGTAACAAACCAACAATAGAAGCTCTCAAAGTAGCCAAAGAAGGTAACGCTGAAAGCTTTACAACTTCTGAAGTACTCAAAATTGCTTTATCTAAAACTCCACCTACTAACTTTAAATTCTCGTTAACTTTGGCGAAGTCTATCATGGTTTTAGCCAAATTTACTGGATCAGAAGCACTATAAGCTATTGCCATAGGTCCAGAAGTCATAACTTCATCAACTTTTATGTTCACATTATTAGCTGCAATGTTAGATAAAGTATTTTTTACTATAGTAAATTTAGCCTTACTTTCTTTTAATTTAGATCTTAAAGACCTAAGTTGCTTAGAATTAAGACCATGATAATGTGCAAAAATGACATAATCATTGTTATCGTAGATATCTTGCAAACGCTGCACAATATCTTTTTTTTGAATATTTGGCACTTTAAATTCTCCCAATTTTAAAAATTATAGATTTAGATCAGATAATGCTATTTTTAAAGCCGGACCCATAGTAGAGCTCAAGTACACGTTTTTTATATAAGTTCCTTTAGAGTTCTGGGGTTTAGCTTTAAGCACCTCATTCATAAATGCTTTAACATTCGCTGTAAGCTTCTCAGCGCCAAATGAAAGTTTCCCAACACCAGCGTGAAGTATAGCAGCTTTATCTATTCTAAAACTAACCTGACCTGCTTTAGCTCGGGAAATAGCACCTTCCAAATCGTTAGTAACTGTTCCAGTTTTAGCGCTTGGCATAAGACCTTTAGGTCCTAATACTTTTGCTACTTGAGCTAGGGATGGAACCATATCTGGAGAAGTTATACAAACATCAAAATCGATCTTACCAGTCTTTATATTGTCTATAACCTCAGAAGAACCCACAATATCAGCACCGGCATTTTTGGCAATAGCAATTTTATCATCCTTACAAACAACGGCTATTCTAGTTACCTTACCAGTTCCGGACGGCAAAACCGTAACGCCACGCACTACTTGATCTGACTGTTTAGGGTCAACTCCTAATTTTACAACTATATCAAGAGTTTGGTTGAACTTTGTAAAGGAGTTAGATATTAAAAAATCTAAAGCATCAGATAATTTATAATCTGCTGCAGGTTTGATTCTTTCTCTAACCATATGAAGGTTTTTGCCACCTACAAGTTTGGTTTTCAAATTTGGTACCATAAATAACTACAATTTAATAATCTTAATCTACTCTACTACTTCTAATCCCATAGATTTAGCGCTACCTATAACACTTTCTAGTGCAGAGGCTTGGTCATCAGTGTTCATGTCGACCATTTTTACGTTTGCTATCTCTTGACATTGTTTCTTTGTTATTTTACCAACAAAAGCTCCTCTTTTAGTTAAGCTAGAGCCTTTTTCAATCTTGCTAGCCTTTTTGATGTAAAAAGAAACCGGAGGAAGCTTTTTAATAAATGTAAAACTTTTATCACTGTAAGCGGTTATTACAACTGGTATAGGAGTACCAGCCTCTATGTCTTGAGTTGAAGCATTAAATTCTTTACAAAACATAGGGATGTTTAACCCTCTTTGTCCCAATGCTGGACCTATCGGTGGCGAAGGATTAGCTTTACCAGCAGGTATTTGTAATTTAATCTCTGCTATAATAGTTTTAGCCATAAAAAAATTTTCAAAATATAAGTAAAATTAACTAAATAGTCGTAATTAAAAAAAAAACTCTATAACCACGACAAACCATAAATTTTTTTACATACCCGGTTTGTACATAAAAAAATGCAATTTTTTCATTCGAACATATAAATTCGTTAGAAGATCTTTGGAATAAAAAAAGTGATACAATCAACAAAACTTCCCAATATTTGGATATTTTACCTAATAAAATAAAAATCCAATAGGTTTTTTGATAATATGCTAATACATACCATTTTAAATCTCAAGCTTTTTTTGCAACAACCAGTAAAAAACCTGTAAATACAAAAATTCGAATTACTTCTTTTTCGCCTGATTGAAACTAACTTCTATAGAAGTATCTCTACCAAATATTTTTACAAATACCGTGAGCTTATTCTTTTTCTCATCCACATCCTCAATAGTACCAGCAAAAAAGGCAAACGGACCCTCTGTAATTTCAACATTATCACCACGCATGAATTCAATATTGCGACTGACTGTTTGCGCTGCTTCTTCCAGCTGGCTGAATGTTTTTCTTATTTCTTGTTCACTAACTATAGTTGGGTTTTTACCATCCCCTAAAAAGTTAAGAACCTTTGGCGCAGATTTAACAAGGTGCCAAGAATCGTCATTCATAAGCATGCGCAAAAATATATATCCCGGCATAGTTTTCTTTTCAACTAAAACTTTTTTGCCTTTCTTTGTTTCTGGCATTTCAATTGAAGGCACTAATATTTGCTCGAAACAATCAGACATATCTTTTTTACGAGCTTGCTCAATTATAGTTTCTTTCACTCGCTTTTCTGAGCCAGGGGCTACCTGTATTATATACCAATTATAGTTTTTATCCATTATATGGGGCAATTATTTAAATTAAAGTTTCAAGAAAAATTGTATAATTTTGTGTGAACAAAAATCAACAAACAAGCAACATAAACTAACTATCAAAACTGAAACCACAACAAGTATAGCAGATGATACCAACTCACGTTTAGATGGCCAAGAAATTTTTTGCACTTCGGCTTTGACTTCTCTATAAAATTTATCTATTTTGCCAAAAAATAACATAACATTTGTAAGTATTAAAAATGAATTTAGCGCAGGAGCAGCAGGAATTGAACCCGCAACCCCCGGTTTTGGAGACCGGTGCTCTACCAATTGAGCTATACTCCTAATTTGATATTTAAAAAATAATACAAAAAATATACACTGTAATATTTATACCACGACTTTATCATTATTGCCAACAATATTCTTCAATATTTTTAGATAGCTCCCTATAAAGCTTCCTGCTGTTAAGCCAAGATATACACCAATCAAATTAATGATGGTTGTTTTTTGTTGGGCTTCTTTTCGCAGTTTACAAATCCTCTAAAATATTATTGATATAATCTGCTTTATCGTAGCTCTCGTCGTATATTAACCTAATTTCCGGAGAATATTTTAACTTCACGATTTTAGTAATTAACATCCTAATATTTTTTACATTGTCTGATAAAGCAGCGGTTATTTCTTTTGTGTTTTTTTTATTCATACCGAATGAAGGTACAAAATAACAAAAAGCAACTCTTAAATCACCAGACATTTCTACATTAGTTACCGTAATAGAAGAGTCCACAAGCCTTATATCTAAAGTTTGCGCTTTAAGACGAAGTACCTCAGATAAAGCATTCTTGATTTCTTCTGCTATTTGCTGGCGTTTAGCCGTTTTAATTTTATTATCGCTAAGCATCTTTTAAATCTGCGTGCAAACCCATCTAATTTTATTAGGGTATTTTTTTTAATTACAAATGTTACCTTACATATTTTTTAGAATTTTGTCAATTTATCATTTACGATCAAGTAATTACCACGCTAATTATTGCAACTTTTCCTACAGAATTCTCTTTCAATAAAGATGCGCATAAATTAGCTGTACTACCAGTGGTAATAACATCATCAACTAATAAAATATTTTTTCCTTTAATAGAATCAACATTATTTATAGCGAAGCTATTTTCTAAATTTTCCATGCGCTTTTTTTTACTAAGTGTGGTTTGAGACTTAGTGATTCTTTTTTTTGTCAAAACGTTGTTTAAAAGAGTTACATTACTCATACAACCCAATTCTTTAGCCAATATCTGCGCTTGATTATAGCCACGCATAAGTCTTTTTAGCTTATGCATAGGTATTGCTATTATTGCATCAAAGCTTTTTATCCAAGAGTTATATCGAGCCATAATTAATTTTGCAAAAACTTTTGCCAGCCAAGGCGAATTGTAATATTTGAACTGATGAATTAGTTTTTGACTATTCGGGGTAAATTTCATCAAAGCTCTAGATTCGTCATATATAGGTGGTTTTATCATGCATTTAGCGCAGATATTATGTAAATCACCTATGTCTATAGTGAATTCCTTGCAGCAAATTTTGCATATCGCTTCCCCTACAAATCCTAATGTCGGCCAACATTTGCTACAAAAACATCCGTCAATTTGCAATGCTTCGTTGCATATTAAACAACAATTGGGCAATAAATAGCTATGTAAAAAACTAAAAACTTTTGAAAGCATTTATAAAATAAAGTGAGCAATACAGGGGGGTGTAAGAGGAATATTTTGGCTGAGGTGGCTGGGATCGAACCAGCGAATGACGATATCAAAAACCGTTGCCTTACCGCTTGGCTACACCTCAATTGTTAAATTTCATACTTATTTTTAACAATAAAAACGCCGTATGTCAACCTATATTTTGCAGAATAAATTCAAATATGAAACTCCACCAAATTAACGCATTATTAAGTATATTCATCTTAGAATTAAAATTATCAATAACTAACCCAACCTTTGATTTAAAAATTAAATCAATAATTTAGAGAGGAACAAATGCACAAAAGCTATGATCTAAAATTAGTCTGGAGATTTATTATATTTTTTATCGCTACAGCCATTATCTTCGTATCAACAAATGATATTTTTGCTAGTAATACTAACACTCTTGATCCCTTAGGTGAAGGCCTTTGCTCTATATACAATAGATTATCCGGAAATTTGGGTAAGGCCATTTCAATGATAGCAATTTTTGCTGTGGGGGTTGGTTTGTTTATGGGTAAAATAAATTGGCCTCTTGCAGTTGCCGTTGCAATGGGAATTTTAATCTTATTCAAATCTGGTGATATGTTGAATTTTATTATAGGCACCACCGGACAAGCTTGTTCAGTAGCAGAATCAACTTAACAATCTAGCACGCAAGAAAATACATATTTTCGCAATGACTACTGTTTTTGGTTAGTCGTTGCGTTCTTTGACGTGAGCAAAGAGCGTGATAACGCAGATCTATAACTGATAGGCATGTCAGCAATTCTAATATGGGAGCAAAATCCCCTTTCAAAATATATACTTGAAGAGTTTTTTTGCCCTATCTCTTTTGCGATATTTACACTTCATCTATCTAAAATCATAGGGAATTTCTATAGTAAAATTTTCTTCGCCGTCTTTCTTCATTATAGCGCTTACGAAACCTAAGGGTAATGGAAAATTATTAAAGCCATGTCCAAAATCTTCACTATAAAAAACAGGTATGTTTGTTTCATTAGCAAATCTTTCTATAGCATAGTTCAAAGTGACATTAACATCTCGCCTGTAAACAAATTTGCCAAAAAATATAGCGTTCACATCTTTAAAAATACCAGCTTGTTTTAAATGGTTTAAATTTCTATCAATAATATCCTCAAGAATGCAAATATCCTCGATAAACAATATTTTATTCTTAGCATTTAACTGCCAACTAGTTCCCATGCTATTTACTATAAGACCTAAGTTTCCACCAATTAATTCACCCGAAACGCGCTTAATATTTTTAGCTTCTTTGTTCATAGGTTTTAATGAGTTATATGAAACTACACCCTTTTTATTAGCTAAAATTTCTGCTAACAGAGTAGCGTTTGTAAAATTTTTATTTCTAAAACTGATTCCGTTTGGCATTGAGGCATGTATGCTCTTCCAATTCCATTTTTTATTAACAAATAAATGTAAAAATGTAATATCACTATAGCCTATGATTACTTTTTGTTTTTTAGGCTTTGGCATTGATTCTATATATGCAAGTAATCTTGACGCTCCCAAGCCTCCCCTGATTGCCCATAAATATTTGGAATCTCCATCTAAAGCCCTAACTAAATTATTACCTCTTGTTTGATCGTCAGCTGCATGATAAATAATAGAATCATTAAACATGCCGTTAGAATCTATGGGAAATACTTGCTTTAATAAATCCATCTTTTCTTTAGTGATACCAGTTGCTGGGGCAATAAATTGAATTTCTAAGAAATCTATTTTGTCTTTTAAGTTCAATATTTCCGATCTTAGGGAATTATCAGAAGCCCTGCTAGTAATAGTTGTAATTAATAAACATAATGATGAAGCAAAAAAAAGCTTAATAAGAAGCCTTATAGGTATAGTCATAATTTAGTAAATTGTTATTAAAGAGCTGCTAGAATAACAAATATTTTTAAAATTTAGTAAATTGTTATTAAAGAGTTTTTAGAATAACAAATATTTTTAAAGACTCCAAGGAATAATTGCATTACATTTTCGTAGGCTTTAATATATAATATTGTTAGTAAATGTTGTGGACGGAATTATAAAAATGAAATATATTTATTGGTCTTACATAATTACATTTATGATATTGGGTGCTCTGGCACTTAATAATTATTATAAATTTGTAAAATCTAAAAAGAGTGCAAGCAAGAAAGAAGAAAAAACTAAAACAACTTACTAGTGCTTTTTTAGTTATAGCTATTGGTATTTATTGCATATTATATGCATTTTCTGATAGTATAGTATTTTTCTACACCCCTTCGGAGTTAAACAAAGCTTCTGTTGGTAAAGAGATAAAAATAGGCGGTTTAGTGCAGAAAGATTCAGTAAAACGCATTACTGAAAATTCATATATATTCACATTAACCGATTATAAAACTTCAATATTAATTGAATATAGTGGCTTTCTACCAACTCTTTTTCGTGAAGGCCAAGGTGTTGTAGCCAAAGGCATATTATCTGAAGATAAGAATATATTAATAGCAAGTCAGCTATTGATTAAACATGATGAAAAATATAAACCCCCATCAAAAGAATAAAATGGACATTAATTTTACTAAAATGCAAGGTCTTGGAAATGATTTTGTCATTATAGACTCTGAGCAACTAAAAGATTTAAAACTTGAAGATCTAGTAAAGAAAATAGCTGATCGTCGTTTGGGTATAGGTTGTGATCAAGTAATTATATATAAGCTAAGTAGTGTCAACGAATGCGAAATGATGATATATAATACCGATGGCAGTCGTGCTGAAGCTTGTGGTAACGGTACTAGATGTTTGGCTAAATTAATTTGTGACGACATCAAAGTGCGACAGATAGACATCAAAGTTGGAACTAGAATATTGAAAACTTCTTTGCAGGACAATGGTGAAGTATTGGTCAATATGGGTGCCGTAAGTTTTGAAAAAGAATGGATGATCAGTGAAGAGCAAATACTTGAAATCGCCAAAATCTATAACTTAAACCCAAGGGAGATAATATGCGTAGATATTGCAAACCCTCATTTAGTAATATTTAGTTCCGATTTAGGTAAAATGGATAGACTTAGCCTGGCTAAAAAATTGTCTAGTTCAGAATTTTTTCCTCAAGGGGTAAATATTGATTTTGCTCATGTTGATCATAACAATATTCAATTAAATGTTTGGGAGCGAGGTGTTGGTTTTACTTTAGCTTGTGGAAGCGGTGCGTGTGCTACTTTTGCAGCTGCTGCGAAATTATCTTACATTGACGTAAAAAAAACAGTAACAGTTCAATTTACCTTAGGTCACTTAAATCTAACATTTGATGATCAAAATAATATTTTGATGTCAGGTAAAGCCACTTTGGTAGCAAAAGGGGGGAGTTATTGCTATGAGCAGTAATCAAGTAGTAACTTTTGGTTGTAGGCTTAATATTTTTGAGAGTCAGGTTATAAAAGAAAATTTAGATAAATCTGGCAGTCAAAATACTATTGTAGTAAATACTTGTGCTGTTACTAACGAGGCAGAAAAACAAGCTTTGCAATCTATCAGAAAATTAAAGCGAGAAAATCCGACTTGCAATATTGTAGTAACTGGTTGTGGCGCACAGCTGAGGCCAGAGCTATTTGCTAACATGAATGAAGTAACCAAGGTTCTTGGTAATCAGGAAAAAATGCAGATGGAGAGCTATCTAGCGCTAAATGACGATTCCAATAAAATTGTTGTGAATGATATAATGCTCCTAAAAGAATCTGCTATACATATGGTTCAGCATTTTGATAGTAAAACTAGAGCTTTTATAGAAATTCAAAATGGTTGTAATCACCGTTGTACTTTTTGTATTATTCCCTTTGCTCGTGGTAATAATAGGTCTATCACGGTTACAAATATAGTGGAGCAGGTTAAATCCTTAGTTCTACAAGGATTTAATGAGGTAGTATTTACCGGAGTAGATATTAGTGATTACGGCAAAGATTTACCAGGCAGCCCTACATTGGCTCAGCTTATAAAAAGCTTACTGAATCTTGTTCCTAATCTTGCTAGATTGAGACTTTCTTCAATAGATGTAGCTGAAATTGATAGTGAATTATTTAATCTAATGGCTACAGAGCCAAGATTAATGCCTCATTTTCATATAAGCGCTCAAGCTGGTGATGATATGATTTTAAAAAGAATGAAAAGAAGGCACAACCGAACGCAAATAATAGATTTTTGTCAGTCACTCAGAAGTTTGAGACCAGAGGTAGCTTTTGGTGCTGATATTATAGCCGGTTTTCCTACCGAAACCGACGAAATGTTTGCTAACACCTATAAAGTTATTGAAGAGGCTGGGATTCAATTTTTACATGTTTTTCCTTATTCAGAGAAGGTGGGAACTCCTGCAGCTCGGATGCCACAAGTTCCTCAACATATAAGAAAAAACCGCGCCAAAGCTTTACGACAAGAGGGGTTAAAAGAATTGAATAAATTTTTACATAAATTAGTCGGTAGCAGATCGAATATGTTGTTAGAAAAAAATAATTTTGGTCATGCAGACAATTTTGTGCCTACAATTCTTGAACAAGAATATGTAAAGACTAATGAAATAATACCAGTTGAGTTTGTTAGTATTATAGGAAATAAATTGCTAGCAAGGTCTTTATTCTAGAATATATGGAGGGTTTAGATATGATAAATTCAGCTGCGATATTAGGTGGTGGTTCTTGGGGAACGGCTATAGCAGGTAAAATATCAAAAAGACTAAAAACTACTAACATCTACCTAAGACAGGAAGATATTGTCAATGAAATTAATTCCCAACACAGTAATAACAAATATTTAAATCAAGTGTATTTGCCTAAAAATTTAAAGGCAAACCATTTAGATAATTTCTCGGGGGAAGAAGATATAATTTTCGTTGCTTTGCCAGCGGTTAATGTAGCTGAATATCTTAAAGATAATAAAAAGCACATAAGAGAAGATTCAATCATAATACTTGCATCCAAGGGATTTTCTTACGATACAAAAACTCTTTTTGTCGAAGAAGTAAGCAAGATTTTACCCGCAAATAAAATCGGCATGTTATCTGGTCCTAATTTTGCCCATGAGGTTGCTTTAGGTTATCCTAGTGCTTCGGCTTTGGCTTTCTTAGACATAAATGACGCAAGAATTATAGCAGATATAATTAGCACTCAAGATTTTGTTATCTATCCAACAGATGACATTATTACTTTGCAGGTAGGCGGCTTTATGAAAAATATAGTAGCAATTGTTGCTGGTATTTTGGATGGACTGAAATATGGCGAAAATACGAAGGCTTGGCTCATATCTAAAGCAATAAATGAAATTGAAGTAGTAGTGAAGTTTTTTGCACCAAATGTGCGTTCAGACTTGATGCATGTAGGTGTTTTAGGAGATTTAGTGCTCACATGCTACTCTTTGAATTCAAGAAATACCAAATTTGGTCATGGTTTGGCAAGATCTAAAAATCCTACCAAATATTTAAGTACAGTGGAGTTCTTAACTGAAGGCACTAGGGCTGCAAAATGTCTAAATGATATAGCTAAAGAAAATAATCTAAATTTACCCATTGTTAACTATTTGGCCGATGTTTTGACAAATCCAAGAAATATAAAAACATCATTGAACAAAATATTATCCGAGCGTTGAATTACGTCACTTAAGAGTTTGTTTATCCTGGATTGCCACGCTCTTAACAGGGTTCGCAATGACTCTTGCGCATTACCTCTAGAGGATTTTGCTGCTTCTTGTATTTGTATGCAAGAGTCATTTATCCTGGATTGCCACGCTTTGCAAGCTCGCAATGACGCTATCGCATTACCGCTAGAGGATTTTGCTTCTTTTATAATAGAATCGCTTGAATGCCTATCAGTCTTAGGTGTGTGTCATCACGAGCCGTAAGCCTGCGAACGAGCGTGGTGATCAAGTTATTAAACCTTTCTTTTTTAAAATTGTATAGAAGAGTCATTTATCCTGGATTGCCACGCTCCTAACAGAGCAGGCTCATTGAGTATTCTATTATTATGGTTTACCTTGAGTTAACTATTATTGTAGTGGGAGCCCTTTGCCAAAAGCAAAGAGCGCAATGACCCTTCTGCGTTACCGCTAGGGG
>JAIOYM010000032.1 GCA_021741085.1 Rickettsiaceae bacterium | reverse complement strand
CATCAACAAGACTAGAATCCGCAATGTTACCATATAGCAGGTTATAACCATCGGCATTATTACCTGGAACTGCGAAATACTCGCCACTGCTACAACCATAATTTGTACTAGTTATCTTGTAATTCTCACATATAGTTGAACTGTTAACGTATATTATTTTATTCAAAAGATTAGTTGAGGCGGTAGAAATGTCAAGCATGCCACTAGTAAGACTACTTGGTGTTAAATTTGATATATTGGGTGCGTTTTGTGCAAGTTGAATATTTACAACATCTCCAGCATTAACTGGTATCAATTGGGTATTGTTAAAAATAGACGCTAAAGCGCTAGCCTTTTGACCAAAACTGTCATTACCAGAAAGTTCAGACAATAAAGCACTTTCATTTATTAACTCATAGTTTCCTGTTGTATAATTAAACTGTAGCACAAATATTTGAGGCTCTATAAATCTTGGATCGATTCGATATATAACTTTGTACTGACGAGGAAATTCATAGACCCTGTCTCCATACAATTGCAACATCACCATTTTGCCATTTTGTATATTAGTAGCCAAAGATATCCATTTGCCATCTAGCTCTACAGATTGAGAACCTGATACTGTAACACCCCCATTATTAAATGATGGGGCCTTTATCTTAGGGTGTTTAGTTTCATCATCCATTGCATCGTCTGGACTATTATCAGCTAATATACTACTGTTTGTGGAGCAATATAGTATGCATAAATATAACAGAAATAATTTTATAAACGTGCCGAAGTTTTTTATTTTCACTATTTTTTTAATCCTATTTTAGTTTATTTGGTTATAAACTTAGCAAGCTATTCAGGCTTTGAAGAATCCCCTGTGCTCTTAGATTCTTCAGCCTTGCCACCTTCAGAGCTACCCCCATCTTTTTTACTTTCTTTTCCATCCTCTTTTTTACCCCCATCTTCTTTGGATGCTGCTGATTTTGCCATACCTGTAAGGCTACTACCAGCTGTTTTAGCAGCCGATAAAGCTGTTTTACCTAAGTTTATGGTAGCTTTTTGTAATGCGTGGAAACCTCTCTCCATACCGTCAGTTAACAGACTCGAAAGTCCAGTAATAGTTTTCATAATCTGTGAACTAAACCCTATATAGCCATAAAGCACAAAAGATATCATGCTTAAACTAAGAAAAGGTGACATAGTATAGTTCATTGAATAATTTACTGGATCAATACCCCAAGGTCCAAACCAATATACACAAAAAATTTGTTTAGTTGTTATTCCTTCTAATAAACCTACACCTAAAAAAGGCATACTAAACAATATTGTGCATTTCCAACACACGCTATAACCTAAAGCTAAGTCTAAATTTATAGTGAATAATTGCACTAAAATAATTACACCTACCATTAATACTATCGGCTCTAATGCAAAATGAAAAATAAATTTTAACCAAGTATCGAAATATTTTTTCGTGGAATCAAATAATAGGAAAGTTAAGAATATTGGCGTCATTGAAATCAAGATAGCTAAAGCTATAAAAGCCATTATATAAACGCCTATCATTTTAAAACATGTAACAAGCAGAATAGCAACAGATAAACATACCAAAAGGAAATATAAAATACCCACAACACCATATGACAGAGTAGCTAAAATTTGAGCCATAAAGGTTTTGCTAAAAAATATTCTTGAAAATACCACATCCAAAAACATCATTGGATTGTAAATTTGGTTATTTTCTACTGTTGCAATATCGAAAGGCGCATATCCCGAAATATTACTAATAACGCTGTCAGTAAAATTGGTAACCATTGGATAAAAAGTATTAAAAATCCAGTTAAAAGTTGTATCGTTTAATAGGCCAGCAACAATTATAACTTTTACAAGTTTGATCATTAAATCATATTGATCAAGAGCTTTATTTGCACCTATTATATATTGGAGAGCTAAGAAACTTATATACAAGGTTAGCAAAGCCTTAACGTAATTAAAAAAGTTTACGCAAGAACTTTTATCAGTAGCCTGATAGCAAACCATATTAGAAAAAGTTAGCTTTGCCGCATTATAAACTTGAGTTTTTAAACTGATGATTAATCTATTTAACAAAGGACTAAAGCTAGTATCGTTACCTTGATCAAAGGTTGATATAGTATAATATCCGCTACTATTTTTATAATCTTCGGTGTTATTGTATATTCGAAAAGCTAGATAACCATCGCTTGCTGGTGTTATTTCAGCTGTATTATCGCTTGCGACCTGTGGAAGGTTGTATATTGTGTTTGAACTATCCACAGCAGAGCTTCCACTCACTATAGCGTATTGAATTTGGCCTCTATTGTCGCATCCAGAATCAGTTACTACAACACCGTCTGTTCTTACGCATTTGGTTTGTTTTAAGGTAAGTACATAACCACCAGTGTTGTTAGAAAAATTACCGCTATCGTAAAAACGATATTGTAAATATCCAGTCTGAGAAGATACTTGAGCAGAACCAGAATAAATAATATTATTGCTATCTGGTGCTGGTGATAAATTAAAAGTACTACCTCTAGCATTTATGTCAGTAGCGCCATCATCCAATCTTGATAACAAATAGTTTCCACCTGTTGCCCAAAATTTTAAAGGGTCGCTATAATAGTCGGTTGCCGTTGAACAAGTTTTAGCAGTATACAGGTTCGAAGAGAGGTCGCTAGTATTAGTTACAAAGCTTAATGTTCTTGAGCCATCAGATAAGTAAGCATAAGGCATTGAGCTGGTTTGTTCTGTATATGTAGTAGTGGTGTTGGTAGTAAAAAAAGGGCAGCAGGTAGATTTTTCGTGCCAAAAGCATTCATACCACTCTGGACAGCAATAATAATTAAAAAGATTACCATCCCATACTGCCGTCTTTAAACATTGTATACCATTTACGCAGTTATACTCATCGGTGGAAGATGTACAAGTACTGTGTTCTTGAGTAGTAGCAGCTACAGCATTACATCCAGAGACTATGTTTCCGCTGTAAAATGTATATAGACCACAAACTGGGTTATAAGTAGTAGTTTGTTTTGAGCAATCTATTGCTTGAGTATATTTCAAATTTATCAAATCTGGGCTTGCAAAAACATCTACAACTGAGACAGAACTACTTGTATTTTTAGGCAATACAGTAACTTGTATGTTATCATATAATTCGATATAAGCTAGATTTCGCCACTGCGGAGTTTTTGCATCAAAAATTAAGGGTATTCCGTTAGCTGCAATACCGGGATCCATATTTATTAAATCCGAGGTGGCTTGATTATCCTCAACCCTTGGTAATTGAATAACAGAACCGCTACTATTTTTGTTGTTATCGGAAGCTAAGTTAGTAGTCACCAAAGTTCCTCGACATAAGCTTACCGTACCACTTATACCGAGTGTTATAGGTGTATTAGCCTTAACTTTTATACCCGTTGTATACCAACTTCCATAACCATCAGGATCGGGTCTTAATACGTTCACATTATTTTCAGTCACATTTACTGTCTCGTAATTACCATTAGCATTTATTTGATACTGATCAGTTGGCACCATTGTCGAATTATAAGTCAAATTCGAAGGAGGATAACGATAAATGCACCCCGTTGTTGTAAAATCTTTAAAATTAAGCCCAGCAATACCTATTAATGATAGAATTAAAAAAACCGGTATAAGTAATAAGGCAATGAAGCCTATTAACTTTAAGGTGCTACTACGAGATTCTGATGACATTTTTTTATAACACTTATTGTTTGGTTTAAACTATTATCTTTCTACTAATATAACCCAGAGTTAAACAAAGGAATATGTCGCAACAAATATATCTCTTTCACAAAGAGATATTGGGGTCAAGTCTTCTGAACTAATCTAAGTTATATTGTCTATCTAAATATTTTAATAATTTACTTGTCAGCTTCTGTATCCGAGGAACTGGCTCCTCCCCCTTCACCGTCGCCTCCCTTAGAGCCACCAGCCAGAGATTTCATTCCGCTATAAGCTAGATTACCAGCACCTACAGCACCTCTATAGCCAAGTTTTGCAGCACCTTTAGTTGCTCTGTAGCCAAGTTTGGCCGCTACTTCAGTTGCTCCTAAAGCAAGCTTAGCAGTTCCTTTAGCTAAATCTTTGAAAGGTTGAGCGGCATTTTTGAAATCTTCACCCGAACCTTTAGCCACTTCAGCAATTGATACACCACCTGAAATACTTTCAGCAATACTCATCATAGAATTAAGTAAAAACCAAAATACTACTAAAAAAAGTACTAAATAAACTATTTCAGAAGCCATTTGAGATGAATCAAATTCATAAGTGCTAAAAAGAAAATGAGTTTTTTTATTCCACCCCTCCCCTTTAGCGAGTTTATACATCATGTAACCAATGCTAGACTTACAATTCTCATTATAATCAGAGTTGATAGCAGATGATTCTGCTATAACATAATACTTATTACCATTAGAACTCTTCACACTAGTAAATTCACATTCTTTGTAAACTGTTTGATCAAAAAAGGTTAACGCCATTGTTAAGTAAGCAGTTAAAACTAATGGCTGAATACAGCATGATAATAATAAAGTTTTCCAACCTTCATAGTAATTTTTTGTATAATGAAATAAATACATTGTTATGAATATTGGCGATACATAGGCCAGAATATATAAATTCAATATAGACATTATGAAGCCTACTATAATAGTAAAAAGTATTTTACATAAAAACACTACAAAACACAGCATGCAAATTAACACAATTAGCGCTCCCATCCATGTTGCGGCAGTCATTAATCCGAAGATAGCCATATTGCCTTTAAACCAACTTTGAGGAAAATTATTATCTGAGCTAATTTGTTCTGTTACGTCACTAGGGTAATATCCTAGATAATAACCAACTCTACAATCAAAACTATCCCATAATGCGTAATAGCTATAACCAACATCATAGGAGCTAGTATCCATATAGCAGAATGTATTACTTCCCTCTGGTGTACTAGAAGCCTGGAGCATTATGTTAGAAAATTCAGAAATTGCACTAAGAATCAAAGGCATAACAATATCAGTAACACCGTTACTTGTAACATCACCAAAATTAAAATACTGAGGTAGGCTTCCTATAGCAAAATATTGCACCAAAACCAACTTCAATAAAAACATTATAGCCTGACCACCATCTATGCTATTTTGAGGTTCATACATTAGTTTTATGCCAAAAAATGCTATGTATAATACTAATGCTGCCAAAATACCTGTCCTTATAGATTTTTGAAAAACAAAAAATGGGCTTACGTTTGTAAGTATTGGAGCTTCAACTTGTCTACAAGTAGAATTACCAAAAAAAGAAGCATTTAAAGTTTCACGAAGACATTGTATGGCTCTACCAGAAAAATTAAAAATTGATTTACTATGTCCAGCATCAGTATTACAAACAGGTGCAACATTTGTGCAGGTTTTATTTTCTGGTTTTGGTGGAGGGGTAGTAGTTGTAGTTTTACAAACCACTGATTCCATTCCAAATACTGTTTCTAACATCAAACAAACATTAGTGTCAACTTGAGTTACAGTTACATTTGTATTTTTTATATTTGGTTCAGTTGAGAGAAATGCATTATTAGTGAAGCTACTAAGAGCAGTATTTTGATTTAAAGACAAATTATACTCGGTACAAGATGTATCAGGTACACATGAATTATCTGTGTTATTGTCGTTACGTACACAAATTGTTAGATTACTGTTGTCTACAGCGCAGCTAGTAGTGCTTATGCAAATGTTGTTTTGTAAGTAGCTGTATAAGGCATCGTTTGATGAAGAAGTTGGATTCGGGCCTATACTTCCAGCAGAAGAACAGTTTCCGCCAAAATCAGACGCTAATATAGCATTACTATTATTCAAAAATAAAACTAAGCACAGTAAAGCTAAGTAAAATTTTGTTGAATATTTGCAAGAATTAGGTTGCATAAGATGCGAATTTTTTACGTACTAATAGTTGGTAATAAGTTGATATTTAAGTGTTTTTATTCAAACTCATGCAAGTCTTATTTACAATACAAACAAATACCCTATGTTAATTTTAAACATATCACAGCTTAGAACTCTTATCAAAAAAAAATGATCATATTCTATAATTAAAAACTAATAATATAAAAATGAGCAACTAACGACGAAGGCAATAAAATAATTTATAATTATGTATAATTGAAGATTGAAAATAACTTTTAAAGGAGTAGAATATTGTTACTAGGAATGATTTAGTAGCTTTATGCAAAATACAATAGATTCAATTTTTCAAAGCTCAGCTAGGAATTATAATTTTAAAGATATATGTCGAAATCAAATAAACCTCAGTTTAATTCAGGCAAATTAAACAAGTGGTTACTTTTAATAAGCGGTTTAATTTTATTCGCAGCATTAGTTACAAAAGATTATAATAAATACACATTAAACAATGTGCTGAATTATTATGGTTTTAGCAGTGCTGAACAAAAATATGCTTTGAAAACTTTATTTGAAAAAGCTAGTGATAATAAGTTAAATAAATCTTGGAATGCATTTTTTTTTGAAAAAACAACTAAGGAGGATATAGCTAGAAGAATCTTGCAAATGTTAATTATAGGTAAATCTAAGTTTTCTCTTCGTGATATTCCAAAAGAGAGGTGGGAAAGAGAACCGTTGGAATGGATGAAAAAAGATAAAGAGCTCATTCTCAAAAATTTAACAATATTAGGTTTTGTTGATGCAAAAAACCCCTGGAGAAAACATTCAGACGCAGTTTGTATTTTAGGAGCTAGTAAAAAAAACATAGAAAATAGAATGAAATATGCTACTGCTCTAATAAAATCAGGCCTTAGCACTTCAAATATAATATTTTTAACAGGGGAACGCTACCTTACTCCAAATATTGACGGAACAGAGGAAGAATTATCTAATATGGCTAAATTTTTTAATCTAAAAGACTGGAGAGAATTAACAGAAACTAATTTAATACAAAAACTATATCTAGAGTCAGATTTACAAAAATTAGGTATAACTACAACAATCATATATACCCCTAAAAAACACTTAGCCAGACCCACCACTCAAACGACAATATTAGAATTGATAACCTGGTTAAAAGAAAATGATACTATAAAAAACATAGTATTTGTATCCAACCAACCTTACATTAAATATCAGTCTGTAATTATAGATGCTATTTTACGAGAACAAAAGCTCTCTATTAATTACGATGTAGTTGGAGATTCCGCTAGAGACAAAGATAATTTGAAAAATATAATAGAGGGACTTGGTTCTTACATATGGGCAGTTTCACCTCTAATATTTTCTAACATGAATATAGAAATTAAAGATGCTGAACTAAAAAAATCGCTTATAGAACTATACTATAACAATCCTATAATTTATCAAAGTATGCCAAAAAATTTGAGGAATTAATTAGCTTAAAAAAAACCTGAAAAGTTAATCATAGAAAATTAACTAATATTAATATTCAAATTGATTGGCCTTTTTACACAAGTACCATAATACCAACTTTCTGAATGAGTATGTGTAACACAAACGCTAAGAACTTGAGAATCTTTTCTTGAGCACGATGATGTTAGTAAAAATAAAATTGCCAAAAGTAGAAATCTATTACGCATATTTTTTTTCTTCACTCTTTATATATCTAAACTTTAATTGAAAAAAATCTTTAGGTAAAGAAGTAGTTGCTAAATATCCACAATATTTCTATGTTAAATTATAGATTTTTCACTTATGTTTTGTATATCTAAATTAGATTGACACTTAAAACAACCGCAGTTTTACCAATGAATAAACAAAGTAAACAACAATAATTTCTCTAATACCCATTACCATGTAGTTATTGTCGTAGTGTGATAAATTTGTTGTTTTAGACAAGTCCGATTTTTGCTTTTATTTGACAAAGGTTATCATAAACTAATTGACATTATAATTTAGGCGCTACTATAATAGTAAGAATCAAATTTATCTATAAAAGCTTTGGCTTGTATATTTATAAGTTGGGGTTTGAGCTTATAAACTGCAGGAATAATTTTTAAATATCTATGAATGTCTTAGTAAAGCAAAAAAAAGAAGGGCGATTTTACCAAAAATTTAAAGACATAATTTGGCCGATAAAACGAGAAGAATCAAAAAAGTTTTTTTCAATAGCAACTTTACTTTTTTGTATATTATTTATTCAAAATATAATAAGAGCTTTAAAAGACGGGATAGTGACAACGCAAATTGGTGCCGAAACCATATCTTTCTTAAAGTTCTGGGGTGTAATGCCCGCATCCTTACTAATAATAGCTATTTATGTTAAATTGGTGCATAAATTTAAGGGAACCACAATATTCTACTTTACTATTAGTGGGTTTTTAGTATTTTTCACCCTATTTGCTTTAGTTATTTTTCCTAATTCAGAAAATTTCCATTTGTCCAAGACCTGGGCCAACGAACTCGTTGTAAATTACCCAAGATTCAAATGGTTTATTTTACTACTTTCTAACTGGAGCTTTTCTTTATTTTACGTAATTGTTGAATTATGGCCAAATACTGTACTTTCACTACTTGCTTGGCAATTTATAAATAGCATAACGACTGTGGAGCAATCCAAAAGATTTTATATATTATTTGGTGTGATATCTCAGTTATCTTTGGTCTTAGCAGGTTTAATATTGGCAAACTCTGCCCAAATTAAGTTATCTCTATTTGGAGATATGGCATTTGATAACGATAAATTACAAGTACAATTTTTACTTTCCTTTGTAGTTTTATTCGGTTTAATAGCTTTAGCTGTATTTTGGTATTTAAATAATAGAGTTTTTACCAAAGAAAGTTATGATTTTATTATAAAACCTAAAGCAAAAAAAACTTCTATAATGGAAAGTTTGAAATTAATATGGAATTCAAAATATATTCGTTTAATTACTTTATTGCTTATTTGCTATGGAGCCTCAATTAATCTGGTAGAGGGCCCTTGGAAAGCAAGAACTTCTAGTGTATACACTACCATTGAAACTTTCACTTCATTTACTGGTTTATACCTATTTTATACAGGTATTTGCACAATCTCTATGGTAATTATAGGTTCAAATGTTGTTCGAAAAATAGGTTGGGCAGCAACTGCTTCAATTACTCCCGTAATAATGTTTGTTACTGGTATTTTTGTATTCATTAGCAGCAGTTTTCAAGATGCTTTATTTGGTTTTATTGTCCTGATTGATCCTATTAATATTGCTATTATTGCTGGTGTAGTTCAAAATGTTTTGACTAAATCAAGTAAATATGCATTATTCGATGCTACTAAAGAGATGGTTTATGTACCTCTCGATCATGAGACAAAGACTAAAGGGAAAGCTGCTGCCGACATGTTAGGTGTTAAATTTGGTAAATCTTTAGGTTCAGCAATCCAAGTATTTTTACTTATGCAAGTTGTTGGCTCTGGTTATGCCAGTTACTCTACAATTACTTCTACCTTGATGGTTATATTTACTATATTTTGTATGATATGGTTTTATTCTATTTATGAGCTCAATAATGAATATTCAGCAAAATTAAAACAAACTAACAACTTGAATGAATAAAATTTTTACTGTTGCAATAATAGGTAGGCCTAATGTAGGTAAGTCTACACTTTTTAATTTATTAAGCGTAAGAACAAAAGCTATTGTGCATGATAAAGCTGGTGTTACTAGGGACCGCAAATATTCGTTAGCCAAATTATCTGACTTGAATTTCCAGATTATAGATACTCCTGGTTTAGATTTTAGCTCGGATAAACACTCCACTCTTGCAGTCGACATGAATAAACAATCTTTATTAGCAGCAGAGGAAGCTGATGCTACAATTTTTGTTGTCGATGCTACTGTTGAAAACATGCCAGACTATCAAAATTTTGCAAAAGCTTTACGGAAATTTCAGTCTAAGATAATTTTTGTTGCTAACAAAGCTGAAAAAAACAAAGAGCTAGTTAATGACTATTATAAATTAGGTTTTGGCAAACCAATAAAAATTTCAGCAACTCATAAATTGGGACTCATAGACCTATATCAAGCTTTAAAGCAAAAATATCCAGAAAATTTAGAACAAGATCCTGGTAATTTTATTTCTGCAAAAGCTAAAAATAAAAAGGATATAATAAGCATAGCTATAATGGGTAGACCAAATGCTGGTAAATCTAGTTTTATAAACTCTATTCTTTCCGAGGAACGCTTGTTGGTTATGGATGAAGCTGGTACAACTCGTGAGTCTATCGAGATAGAATGGGAATATGGCGGACAAAAATTAAAGCTGATAGACACTGCTGGTATGCGCCGCAAAAAAAACGTCACTGAAAATCTTGAGCAGCTCTCTATTAGCGATACACTTCATTCAATGAAATTCGCAAATAATGTTATTTTAATGCTTGATGCTACAGAAGAAATAACAAAGCAGGATCTTAATTTAGCAAATTTGATTATAGAAAATGGACGTTGTTTGAATATAGTTTTTAATAAAATGGATTTAGTAAAAAATAGCAAAGCTTTTTATGAAGAGATGTCTTATCAATTAGCTAAATCTTTAGGGCAAGTCAAAGACGTAGCCACAAATTATATTTCTGTAATAAAAGGACATAATCTTGATGCTGTTTTAGATAGCGTAATCGCTAGCCACAAATTATGGAATGCCAAAATTTCTACAAGTCAGCTAAATAAATGGCTGCAGTTAGCAAGATCTGAAAACTCTTTGTCAGTAGGTGGATCTAAGATAAAAGTTAAATATTGTGTTCAAACTGGAATAAGACCTCCAACTTTCAAGTTGTTTGCAAATAAGTCTAGCAGTGAAATACCACAAAATTACAAACAATATTTACTAAATTCTTTACGAGATGCTTTTGGATTGGTTGGTGTACCCATACGTATAAATTTTACTACAACACAAAATCCGTATACCAATAACAATAGTATAAATACAGGATAAGTGGATCTCTAATATATAGCTTAACTCAAAAAGCTAGTGACATTTTTAAAACTGCAACAAACACCCTGCAAAAAATCGAAAGAATTTGAAAATTCAAAAGTAAAGTGCAACATTGTTTTTGATATAATATCAAAGCTATTAAACAAAAGGTTGCACTATGAAAAGATTATACACACATTTGAGTTTAGAAGAAAGAGCAAAGATAAATCAGATGCGCGCATCTGATTTATCTTTGCATAAAATTGCGTACCTGTTGGGTAGGGATAAAAGTACGATAAGCAGAGAGCTAAGGCGTAATGTGAGTCCATTTGGCTATTTTCCTGATACTGCTAATAACCTTGCCAAAAAAAGACGGCGAAAACTTTACAGCAACAAGATTAACAAAAATTATGACTTAAAAAAATTTGTGGACGATAAATTGATTAATTCAAAATGGTCCCCGCAAATGATCGCCGCAAGGGTGATGAAAGAATTTGCTTGCCGCGTATCACACGAAACAATTTATCGATATATCTATAGCCTAGAAGGCCGCAAATCAGCTCTGTATAAACACCTTATGTACCAGCGCCCCGCCAGGCAAGTTAAGGCAGCAAGACGTCATCGCACCAAACTACCTGAACAATTTTTAATCAAAAATAGACCTGAAATCATTAATAGCCGTCAGGAATTCGGTCATTTTGAATGTGACCTCACTTTCTTTAAAGGCTCCAACAGCTCTAATTTATTGATGTTGATAGAGCGAAAAACCAGAAAAGCTTTTGTGATTAAAAATCCGAATAAACCTTCCGCAAGCACTATCATGAATATTTATCGTTTTGTTAGATCTATGCCCAAAGGGTTTGTGAAATCCATTACTTTTGATAATGGAACGGAATTTTCTGGCTTTGGCTTGCTCACAACACTTGGTGTTAAAGCCTATTTTTGCAATCCTTCAAGCCCATGGCAAAAAGGCCAGGTTGAAAGACTTAATGCTATCCTCCATAAATTTATCCCTAAATCCACCGCTTTTAATAATATTACTGAAAATATGATCGCAGAAACTCAAAATAAACTTAACAATCTGCCTAAAAAATCATTAAACCACTTGACCCCAAATGAATTGTGGATTACAACTATTGCTAGTGATTTTGTTGCACTTCAAACTTGAATCATCCTAATTGCGATAAAAATGTTTTCGAAAGTTATGTTGAACAAATTTTAATTAAAGAACTGCAACCTGGGCAAATTATTGTGATGGATAATATAAATTTTCATAAAGAGCCACAAGTCATGCAGGCAATAACTCATAAAGCTTATTGCGTTATGTTTTTACCCTCTTATTAACCAGATTTAAACCCAATATAACATTATTGGTTTAAACTAAAACACCATATTAGAAAAACCGCCCATTATTTTTCCGATTTCTACCAAGCTGTTTGCTCAGCTTTCCAGGTTGTAACTAGCTTTTCGAGTTAAGCTATATTGCATCAAAAACAACGTTGCACTTCACTTTTGAATTTT
>JAIOYM010000031.1 GCA_021741085.1 Rickettsiaceae bacterium | reverse complement strand
AACGTACTTTTCGTAAGATTTTGAAATAATTGATGAAAACTAGCAAAACTGGAATAGACCTAATAAAAAAATTTGAAGGATTTAGTGCTTCTGCTTATAAATGCTCTGCTGGGTTTTGGACCATAGGATATGGTCATAAAATGGAAGGCGAAAACTTCACAAATATCAATATGAAAGTCGCCGAGCAACTTTTGATAAAAGATTTAATTATTTCAGAATTAAGTGTTGTACGTAACATCAAACATCATTTAACTCAGAATCAATTTGATTCTTTAGTATCTTTCACTTACAACGTTGGTGGTGGCGCTTTGCAAAGATCCACCTTAAGGCAAAAAATAAATAATAAAGAATTCGATGCTGTTGAAATTGAATTTTTACGTTGGGTTAAAATTCGTGGTATAACGATAACAGGTCTGGTAATTAGAAGACGCATGGAGGCTAGCTTGTTTTTTAGCTAATTACTTAATTTATTTCTTCATCAAAAATTTTTACGCAAAAGTTTAAGACACAAGTTATTACTTTACTATATTACAACACATTAAATTAATTTAAAAATATCTGCCAAATATTCTCTTCTGTTAATTGAAAGCCATCCAAATTATTTTATAACATTAAATTAGTGTTATCTAGTTAATTAATTTAGGAGATATATGAATTTATTAGAATATTTACAATATTATTTTACTAGATTGAGCAATTGTTTTTCGGCTATAACGCCTAGAAATAACAGAATTCATACGGAAAATAACAATGAGTCTGAAAGAGATGAAATGTTTAGTGTCTATGAGGGGGATGATAGCACCACAGATCAAGAACAGGAAAACTCTTATACTCCAAGAAACTTGTGTGACCAAAATACTGATGCTTTTCCAACTAATCCTATTTCAGTTCTTGTTGGAACAACTGGATCTTAAACTTATGCAGGTGGTTGAAAATTGCTTTCTGCTGGTTTGCTAAATTTTAGTGAAGAAGTGATACAGAGATTGTGTATCACTCTTAGTTTAGTTAGATGTTATTAAGACTTTATTTCATCTAAGCGATTTTGTAAACTATCTCCTGACAATTCTATTGTTGAATCATAATTAGTATCTTGCTGAGCATTTTGTAATCCATTAGGCTCTTCATCAGATAATTTGATCTTTGTCATTTCTTTTATTTTAGCTTTTATCTCAGGTGAATAAACTTGTTCTGAGTCCTGAAGCTGCACATGGTCAACTATCATCTTATAACCTTCGCGCAAGAGTTTGAAAATTTCTAGATCTTCTCGTGCGATCAAATCAATTAACTCATTAGCTCTTTCTTTGTTCAGTTTTACTTCTGAACTACTTTCAAAATTACTATGATCCAAGGACTGTCTTATTATTTCTTGATAAGATCTTCCACCGTTATAAGAATTAAAGTCTAAAAAAAATTCTTTCAAAGCTTTTAAGGTTATATCGTCAGCAGTTAAAAGTCTTTGACATAAGTCTGCGGACAGCGCAGCCAAAAGAGCAGTCTTTGTATCCTTACTAACCTGTGTATTCAAAACTGTTTCGATATGTCTAATTATATCTGCTTTACTTTTTAAATTATATTCACCGTCATAATACTGAGAAGATTTTTGCTTACTTGAATTCTGTTGCTGTTGTGCCAATTCTAAAGATTGACGTATAGCTTCTTGCAAGTCTTCTTCTTCAAACTTTTGTTGTAATGACAAAGCAAAAAGTTTATCTGATTCTTCCTGTTTTGAAAGATCAAAAACTTTATCCGATTGCTCTTTTTGCGGTTGTGCCAATTCTAAAGATTGACGCATAGCTTCTTGCAAGTCTTTCTCTTCCAACTCTTGTTGTAATCTCTCAGCTAAAACTTTCTCTTTTGCTTCTTCTAATGACAAATCTATAGCTTTTTGCAACTCCTCTTCTTCAAGGCGCTCCCTTTCTGATTTATTTGAATTCTTTTCTTCCGAAGCCAACGATTTTAGTTTTTGTTTGATAGATGCTAAATTATTATTATATAGAACATTATCTTGAGGTGCTTGTTGACCTACTAAACGTTCATAGATACCTTTAAACTGATTATATTCACTTATTTTACTGCTTTTTATTCCTTCGATTAACACCAAAGCGTCGTAGGACTTATGTCTAGAATGGCCTGAAGCTGAACTATCTTTTTCACACCATTCAATGTACGCTGTTTCAATTTTACGAGCATTAGTCTTATCAGTTTTAATAAAACTATTGAAATCATCAAACCTATCGGGATTTGCTATAACTAAATCTATAATGCTATCAAAACTCATTGCTAAAATTTGTCCCTCGTACCTATTTTTTCCTTGGCTAGTCTTTTTATTTATAATATTGTATATTTCTTGCATATATTTATATTAGCGTTTATTAATAGATGATTACTTGTGAAACAGTATACTCTTTATTTCTTAAGTAGTCAATAATTATTTTTTATACATTAAACATAAAATCTATTGTTAATGTTCTAAGGCTATAAAACAACTTTTTTGCAATAATTGAAATGGTAGAGAGGCTAGAGGGAAAATTGGTAGAAATAAAATATTTAATGATAATTATGGGCGGAAAGCATAATAGTGAGATTTTTTAACTATTCTTGAGTTATTGCTTTGTCAAAAAATAAAGGCTCTAATATTCTGTAGTTATATATTAAAGAAAGAAATGAGGATATTATAATACACCCAAAGGAATAATAGCTACCGTTATCAAGGAGCGCTGAAAGTAAATTGGCTTTGTTTAAAAAATTTACGGTCAAAGGTAGACCTGCATTGTTTATTACAACTACTATCATGAAAACAATTGCGGCAGAACTAAATATTTTTGAATCTGTATGATTTTTTTGATTCAAACGCAATTCCGTATACTTTATAATGTTAAATACTGCAAATTTACTAATAGCATCAGCAACTAAATATATCAATATCAGCTCTGTATTGCCGCTATTTAAATATATCAAACACATATACCCAGCACTAACCGCAGCAGAATTTATAACTATATTTCTAAAGTTTTTTACAAAACATGCGTTATATGCGCAAAAAAGAATGGACGCATTAGCAATTATAATTATTAGATTACGAGTTCCTTCCTCAAAAGCTATCTCATATGGTATAGCATAATATGTTAATTTAATGAATATATAAAAATTAGTCATGGTAGCAACAGAGGCTATGTAGGATAATACATCGACATCAGCTACGCTGTATAAATTAACCATCCATGTGTTAAAAGGAAACAAAGCGATTTTAACAAATATTCCAACGCAGATAAGGCTAATGGCAAATTTTAATAAATTTCTATCAACATCATGCTGTTGTAAAAATGCATGAATCATATCGATATTTAGGCTACCAGTTATATAGAATATAATTCCAATAGCCAGCAAAATTAATGTAGCAGCTATACTTCCTATTATCAAATAATCCAAAGCGGCTATTAGGGATTTCTTGTTATCGCTGTAGCTTAATATACTATAGCTTGAAAGCGCCATTATCTCTATTGCTACATAAAGATTAAAAATATCGTTGGTAATTATTATTCCTAAAGCACCTGCGTGAAAAAGTAGTAACAGACTATATAATAAGTAGCCATATTTGCTTCTACTTAAATGTTCGAGTTTTGCTGGTAATATTAATAGGGTGAAAATTAGAAAAATGAAATTAACGCATAACAATAATTTAATATTATCTGGAAACAGTTTATATTCTATTCCAATAGACCCTTGCCAATCTCCTATATTGTAGTATATGGGATAATGTGTAGTAATTTGAAGAAATAAAAATATACTTATAAATAGCGAGCTTAAAGCTGCCACAATAGTTAAGAAATAAGCTCTTTTGCAATCAAAACTGAAAACATTAAGGAGTGCAACAAATAATGGCACTAAAACCTGAAATATTGGTAGATGCTGGGATAAGTACATTTATTTTTTCTGTGGAACTTTGTAAGAGAAATTGCTTTCACTCTGACTATCAGTTTGAAATTCCGACTTAATACGATAAATAAGGGCTATAGCTACAGCCATTGTTGCAAAACCAACAACGATAGCTGTTAGCATTAAAACTTGAGGTACAGCACTTGAATACTCTACTGCACAATCCTCTAACCCCAAACATTTGTCTATAGGTATAGTGCCATCACTAGATTTAGCAGCAGCAATATATAGCAATAATACAGCGCCCTGTATTATAGAAAGCCCTACTAATTTACGTAAATATTCTCTGCTTATAATAATTACAACAAAACCTAAAGCAAATATCGAAATTGACAATATGTATATCAAATTTATATAATTCATTATAATTCCTTTGAAGTGATTCTACCAAGACAACTATATATTAAAAGCATTACTGAGCAAACTGCTATACACACACCTAGCTCTACTATAAAAATTCCAAGAAACTGACCAAAATATTTGTTTTTTGCAAGAGCATAATAATTTAAATAATTGCTTCCTTGTATTATCGAAATTAGGCCTACCATTAGATATATTATACACCCAAATGCCGAGGAAATGATTAATTGAGGTAACGAAAATGGCATCGACTCAAAAATCATATCGTATGCTATAATAGCAGAAGCGATTATCACGGATGCTTGAAATCCACCTCCTGGGGAATTCTCACCGTTAATTTGCACATAAAGACCAAATAGCAAAATATATGGTATTATAGCTTTAGCAAAAGTATCAAATATTATAGAATGTTTTTTCATTATATTCTTTCTAAATAAGCAATATTAATATCCTAGCATTGGTTGCAAATGTTTTAAAGCACAAATAATTAAGCTTTGTTTTATTTGTTTAGTAGCTTGCAGTAAGTATTATATTCTAATGAAAATCTTTTTTCATTATGCTAATATTATCTCTAGTAGATTATTTCAATTTGTATATTTAAAAAAATCATATGAACCAACTCTTTGTGATACTTTATGTACTACTACCAATTATTTTTCTTCTATATACATCAATTAGTATAGTTCCACAGCAACAAGCTTGGATAGTAGAGCGTTTAGGTAAATTTAATCGTAACTTAGAACCTGGGCTAAATTTTATCATCCCTTTTGTAGATAAGATAGCTTATAAACACGTGCTTAAGGAAGAAGCTATGGACGTGAACGCGCAATCAGCTATTTCAAATGACAATGTTTCTTTGAAAATTGATGGCGTTTTATATGTGAAAATATTTGATCCTATTGCAGCATCATATGGCGTTACCAACCCTTATTATGCGGTTATACAGCTTGCTCAAACAACTATGCGTTCGGAAATAGGTAAGCTTTCTTTGGAAAAAATATTTGGTGAACGTGATAGTTTGAATATCAATATAGTTAATTCAATAAACTCTGCTGCCAAGGATTGGGGCATAAGATGTATGCGACACGAAATAAAAGATATACAACCGCCGTCCACAGTGCTACAAGCTATGGAATTACAAATCGCGGCAGATAGACAAAAACGTGCAGTGATATTAGAATCAGAAGGTTTCAAACAATCTAAAATAAATAACTCTGAGGCTGATAAAATAGAAAAAGTTTTATCTTCTGAAGGTGTATATACTCAAAAAATAAATTATGCAAAAGCAGAAGCTGAAACAATAGCTATGGTTGCTGAAGCCACAGCTAATAGTATAAAAACAATAGCTGCAAGTCTTGAATCTAAGCACGGCACGGAAGCTGTTAAAATGAAATTGGCTGAAAATTATATAGAAAAATTTGGAGAACTGGCAAAAAGCACCAATAGCATGATAATACCAACCAACGCATCCGATGTTAGCAGTTTTATTGCACAAGCTTTAGGTATTTATAAAAATGTCGTGGATAAAAATGTTACCGATAAAAAATAACATTTAGAAAATAACATTTGCTTACAAACCCATAAAAGCTCAAGAGCATAATCAGTGTTTTTGAGCTTTTTTATATCCTAACATGCATAACAAATGCTTAAATACCCACCTAGTAAGTCTCTACGTCTAATGGCTTCAATTTACTGATAATTTTTTATACACCTAAGATTTATATTTGCACTGTTTTTATTTTTGAATGTCAAATTTCCACTTATCTGTTTATTATAAGCAAAACTTATGTTTAACTAAATTATGTACTCTTAAATATAATAAAAAAATATAAGTTTATGACAACAGAAATATTCGACCTTGTAATAATTGGAGCAGGACCAGCTGGTTACACCGGCGCAATAAGAGCAGCTCAACTAGGCTTGAAGGTAGCCTGTATAGAAAAATCCCCTACTCTAGGCGGAACATGCTTAAATGTGGGGTGTATACCATCAAAAGCATTATTGCATTATTCAGAGAAATATTTTGAAGCTCAGAAGTATTTTAACGACTGGGGTATAGAAACTGAAACAAAATTGAATTTATCAAAGATGCTGGCGAAGAAAGATAAAGTTGTTTCTGATCTATGCAAAGGGATAGAGGGGCTATTTGCTAAAAACAAAATTACGCACATAAGGGGCGCAGCGCAAATTTTAGACAGTACTAAAATAGCTATAGATGACTCTAAGGGGGAGAAGAAAATTATCTCAGCAAAAAATATCCTTATAGCTACTGGCTCATCTGTAGCACAATTACCAAACATAGCATATGACGAAGAGCAAATTCTTTCTTCTACTGGCGCCTTAAAAATAAATTCTGTACCTAAAAAGTTAATAGTAATAGGTGCTGGGTATATTGGTCTTGAACTAGGATCTGTATGGTCACGTTTAGGATCTGCCGTTACAGTAATAGAATATGGAGATTGCATTTTACCATTTGTTGATAACGATATTTCTAATATCTTGAAAAAGTCGTTGGAAAAAGAAAATATGACATTCCAATTCAATACTAAATTGGAAAAAATAGATAAACAAAAAGACAAAATCATTGCCACTATATCCAAAGAAAATAAAACAAGCTCCTTAGAAGCTGATAAAATACTAATAGCAGTTGGAAGAGTTCCTAACACTAGTGGTCTTGGATTAGATAATATTGGAATTCAATGCGACGAAAAAGGAAGAATTAAAGTAAATAATAAATATCAAACTTCTTTGAATAATATATACGCTGTGGGTGACGTTATAGCTGGCCCTATGCTTGCGCATAAGGCTGAAGAGGAAGCAGTAGCTGCCGTAGAAAATATAGCTGGAAAATCTGGAATAGTTCATTATAATATAATTCCAAGTGTGATATATACAGAGCCAGAAGTAGCATCGGTAGGTTTAAGCGAAATTGAGTTAAAAGCTAAGTCAATAAGTTATAAAGTGGGCAAATTCCCATTTTTAGCTAATAGTAGAGCTAGAGCTATTTCGCAAACCGAAGGGCTAGTAAAGATACTAGCTGATAGTAAAACAGATGAAATTCTTGGTGCACATATAATCGGATCTGGTGCTGGTAATTTAATAAGTGAGATTAGTGTTGGTATGTCTTTCCGTGCCGCAGCTGAAGATTTGGCTCTAATATGCCGCCCTCACCCAACTTTAAGTGAAGCTATAAAAGAAGCAGCATTAGATGTATCTAAAAGAGCGATAAATTTTTAATATACAAACAGAAAATGAGTTTTATTGATGAATTTGTAAAAAGAGGCTATTTATATCAGTCAACTGATCTAGAAGGTTTAAAAAAAATTAGTGATAATAAGCCAATCGTTGCATATGTTGGCTTTGATGTAACTGCTCAATCTTTGCACGTGGGTAACTTAATGCAAGTTATGATTATGCGACTATTGCAGCAGAAAGGACATAAACCCATAATAATAGTGGGTGGAGCTACTACAAAAATAGGAGATCCAACTGGCAAAGACCAAATGCGAAAAATGCTTTCTGATGAACAATTGGATATTAATATCACTGGAGTAAAAAAGAGCCTAGCAAAATTTTTGAATTTTGGTAACAAACCAAGTGATGCATTATTGTTAAATAATTCAGATTGGCTTGATAAAATTGGGTATATTGAATTTTTACGCGATTATGGTAGAAATTTTTCAGTAAACAGGATGCTCACTATGGAATCTGCAAAAGCCCGGCTAGAAAAAGAGCAGCATCTCAGTTTTTTAGAATTCAACTATATGTTGCTACAAGGTTTTGATTTTTATTATCTCAATAAGCATCATAACTGTTCAGTGCAATTTGGTGGTAGTGACCAATGGGGTAACATTGTTATGGGGGTGGATTTCATCAACAAAATGCATGAATCTGAGGTTCTGCCGTTTGGAGTGACAACGCCATTACTTACAACATCTTCTGGAGCTAAAATGGGTAAAACAGAAAAGGGGGCTATCTGGCTTAATGATAATATGCTCTCTTCTTACGATTATTTTCAATATTGGCGCAATACGGAAGATTTAGATCTCATTAAATTTGCTAAACTTTATAGCGAATATACAAACGAAGAATTTGAAGAATTTGAACTTCTTGCAACACAAAATATTAATCAGGCCAAAGAGTCTTTAGCTTATAAACTTACAAGTTTATGTAGGGGGGAAGATGAAGCTAAAAGAGCATTGTCGACGGCGAAAGATGTCTTTTTAAATCAAGGTATTTCAGAAAATTTACCCACTATAGAACTTTCAATGGAAATATTAAAAAATTCCATAAACGTTGTTGAATTATTACATTTGGCTGATAATACTTATTCCAAATCAGCTATAAAAAAGCTAATTCAGGGTGGTGGAATAAAAATTAATAATACCAAATTAGAAGATGAGCATTCATTAATAAATGAAGGCTTCATTATTGAGGATAAATATATAAAAATAGCTTTTGGTAAAAAGAAACATATGTTAATTAAATTGGTGTAGATTTTTTATAATAAAGTGAAAATAGAAAAAACAACTAACACTATATAACATATATAATATAGATGAATTGTCCCTTTTGTAAAGCCGATCATAGTGATGTCAAGGATTCAAGAACTACAAACCAAGGTTTGTCGGTAAGACGCAGAAGACAATGTACAAATTGTTTAGCTAAATTTACTACCTACGAAAAAGTTGAGCTAAATAGGATATATGTACTAAAACGTTCGGGACTAAGGGAGCCTCTAGAACTAAACAAAATTGTTAACTCAATTAAAATTGCATCGCGCAAATCTAAAATTTCTGAACCTGAAATTAATGATTTAGCTAATAAAGTTTATAACGATATAGAAACAAGTGGTGTTTCTTCAATATTATCAAATAAAATTGGAGAAATGATAATGTTACAACTAGCAAAAATTGACGAAGTAACGTATATTAGATTTGCATCTGTATATAAAGAGTTCAACTCTATTGATGACTTTGTAGAGTTTATTAACGAAATGAAAAGAAATATAAATAGAAAATATGAAAATAGGTGCTAATAGTATAAAAATAGGAAATATATTGGTCTATGAAGATGGCCTATGGGTTGTAGCTAAAACTCCAGAACACGTGAAACCAGGTAAAGGACCAGCTTATGTGCAAGTTGAATTAAAAAATATGAAAACTGGTACTAAGGTTAATAAGCGTCTTAGTTCGAGTGACACCGTAGAAAAAGCAAGCCTTGAACAAACTAAATGCCAATATCTTTATAAAGATGGATCGGATCTTGTGTTAATGGATATGACTAACTTTGAACAAATTTTAGTCAATAGTTCCCTACTTGGAGAAAAAGAAGCGTATCTTACTGATAATATGGAGGTGGTAGTAGAAAGCTACGACGACAAAGCTTTGCAAATAATATTACCGACAACAGTATTAGTAGAAATAGCTGAAACTCAGCCACACATAAAAGGGGCAACTGTTACATCTTCTTACAAGCAAGCAAAACTTACTAACGGTATTGATGTTATGGTACCTCCGTATCTTACTTCTGGTGAAAAAATTATAGTTAAAACTGAAGTCAATAGTTTTGTAAGTAGGGCCAAAGAATAATGTCTAATTTAACTAATATTATTTTGGAATTTGGACGCAAAGCTTTTGGTTTGTTAGCTAGGGATTTTTCTGAAATTCAATCATTTTCTGGAAGTAATGCCGCAATAAACTTTGCCGACAAAGCAGCCAAAAGAACCTTTTCTATGCTTAAAGAAACATTGGGCGGCTTAACAGACAGTGAAGTCATATTAAGTGGACAAATATCTCAAATACATAAATTGGAAAATAAGCCTAAAACATTATTTTTAGTTTCTCCTATAGATTCTACATCAAATTTTTTAAGGTCTATACAATTTTTTGCTACGACCATAAGCGCAATGATCTGGGATGATAAAAAACAAATATACGAAACAAACGCTGCCGTGATGTATTTTCCAGCAACAAAGCAAGTGTTTTACGCAAACAATGGGCAAGGTGCATGGATGCAGGATTTCTCTGGAGATGCTAAAGTAATAAGACTACGTATCAAAAATAATGTCCCTACTCCTAGTTGGCTTACAGTTAGCGATAGAGCATCTTTATACAATGCTCCTATTTTTGTCAACAAATTCAAGCTCAGTCAAATGCAATTTAGAAACTTCGGCTCTCCTTGCTTTGCTACTTCATCTCTACTTAATAACAAAGCGGAGTTAGTAGTTTTTGCTGGTATAGATAATGCTATATCAGAGGCTAGTATTTTATTGTGCAAAGAGGCTGGAGGTATGAATAAAACTATAGAGGATAAAAAAACAATTTATTCATTATTATGTTCTGATATGCTGCCAGCAGTTAGCTTACACTCAATTTGACAAGATTTGGGGTGCGTAGGAATTATAAATGAATATAAAGTTACTAACTTATGAAGTGTATTAATTAAATTTTGATATATATTTAAATTAAAAGAATTATGGCTAGAAAATTCTTGAATCAATTAAATCATCCAAGTGCTACAAAAATTTACAATTTATTAATTCCAATCATTGTAGGTTTAATAATTTATTTTATTCCTTCCCCTTTAGAGGTTAGTGAAAAAGGTTGGAAATTATTAGCTATTTTTAGTGCCACAATTGTTGGATTGGTTACAAAACCTTTGCCCATGGGCGGAGTGTCTTTTGTTAGCTTAACTGCGGCCATATTTTTTGGAGTACTTGATGTAAAAACTCAAGCTTTTCAAGGCTTTTCTTCAAGTATTAGTTGGCTTATTGTAGCAGTTTTCGTGGTAGCACGAGGTTTTATTAAAACTAGATTGGGTGATAGAATTGGCTATTTTTTTGTTAAACTTTTTGGTAAAACTACTTTGGGCTTATCTTACAGCTTGATGTTTACTGAACTGTTGATAGCACCATTTATGCCTAGCAGCATAGCAAGAGCTGGAGGAGTAATATATCCCATCTTAAAATCTTTAACTAAAGCTGTAAGCCATGCAAAAAAAGGCTATAGTGAAAAAACTATAGGTTCATTTCTAACAATGGTATGTTATCAGGCTAATATAATTAGTAGCGCTGTGTTTTTGACCGCCATGGCTGCAAACCCGATAATGCAATCTATGGCTGCTAATCACTCAGTTAATTTGGATTGGTCTACTTGGTTTTTGGCGGCATCCCTACCAGGCTTAGCTAGCGCGGCATTGTTACCATTATTCATTTATATAATTTATCCTCCAAAATTAAAAGAAATGACCATAATTCAAGAGCTTGCAAAAACACAACTAAAGGAAATGGGTCCAATATCAAAAAATGAATGGTTAATGATTATAGTATTTTTCTCAATGCTAATTGGTTGGATTTTTGGAGGTAATTACGGTCTTGATACAACAACGATAGCTTTAATGGGTCTTTCTACACTTATTGTTACGCATGTCATTACCTTAGATGATTTTATTTCCGAAAAAGAAGCTTGGCACACATTACTATGGTTTTCAATTTTAATGGTTCTTGCTACAAATCTTGAAAGTTATGGTGTTGTTAAGTGGTTTGCTGGTATTTTATCCAACAATGTTACCCACCTTAGTGCAGGAAAAGCTTTTGCTACCTTAATGGTTGTTTACATTTACTCGCATTACTTCTTTGCAAGTATTACCACTCATGTAACAGCTATGTATTCAGCATTTCTGCTTATTTTAATATCAATGGGTATAAGTCCTTTAGTTTCTGCGCTAAGCCTTGCGTTTGCCTCAAGTCTTCAAGGATGTTTGACTCATTATGGAACAAGTAGTGGTGCTATATATTTCGCTACTAACTATATCTCTATACCTACTTGGTGGAAACTAGGGTTTATTATTAGTTTGTTTTATATAGTGGTTTGGGTTGGTATAGGATATTTTTGGTGGCCGCTTTTAGGGATAGTGTAAGATCTATACCCTACTATGTTTTGTGGATAAATTGATCCAGCGCTAGTTGTGATGACAAAAATGTCTGATTTTTTAGACTATAATTTAAGTCTTTTGTCCAAGTTCTATAAATTCCTTTCACTCTATTTTTAAATAAGACTTTTGACTCTTTTTGTTTGCTCTTATAATTGAACTGACTGGCTTAAGTCCATACCTAACCAATACTAATAGCCAATTCCCGCAATAGTAAAAACCTCTTTCAGCTCAAGCATGAGCTGATCTTGTTAACATAAGACCATAAGGCGCTCCTAACTTATTCATAGCTAGGCGCCATTTGGCTGAATTATTTTTCATGAACAT
>JAIOYM010000030.1 GCA_021741085.1 Rickettsiaceae bacterium | reverse complement strand
ACCAGAGCAATAATAGGAAGCGGCAGGGTGCTAGATATAATAGCAGTCATCACAAGACTAAGGAATTTAGCTATTACTATGGTAGCAGGTTCCATAACCGACATTAAAACGTAAAGACGACCGTCGTACAACTCAGTTTTTATTAAATTTTCTGCAAAACTTAAAATTATCCACGGAAGTGAGATAAAGTTAATTATATTACCTAGAAGCCAAAAATCTTGTTGCCTTAATAAAAAGGGTAGTGAAAAACTGGAACATAACAACATCAGAAATATGAAACGCCCTACCCCTAATATTTTGTGTTTGTAGACCATTTCATGAAAAAAATATGCTAACAAAATATTTCTTTTACGCATAATCCTCCATATAGAGTATTTGTGCATTTTTAGTAAATTCTTTAGAATGAGATGCTATTATTACTATTCCTCCCATACTAGCCTTGCTGATTATGGCATTATATAAAACTAATTTATTACTTTCATCCAAATTATTATCAATTTCATCTAATAGCCAAATTTTTCTGTTGGCCAAAAACAACCTAGCTAGAGCTAATTTCTTTCTATTACCAGCCGATAAATCATAAGCCCGAGATTCCAATAATTCTTGCAAACCAAAATAAAAAATTGTTGCATCCAAACCTTCATAAGCATCATAAAGTTTTGCCCAAAATAAAAGATTATCTTTAACAGAAAGCATCAAATTAATACCAAGTTCATGGCCTATGTAACTAATATATGATTTTTGCAATTGATTTATATTAACATTGTTAATTTTAATATCGCCAATTTCCGCTAACTGAATGCCAGCTATTATCCTTAATAATGAAGATTTACCAGAACCATTAGATCCACGAATATATAATATAGTGCCTGCGGTAGACGAGAAGCTTAGTCTACTAAAAACTATTTCACCCTGAGCTTCTAAATGCAAATTTTCACAAGTTAGAGTAAACATATATTCAATAATTATTGTGCTTTTTTCTTGACCCCAAACAAACTGAATCTAGAAATAGATATATGACTGGATAATAACATATTGTATTTATTATTTGTAAGAAAGCCAATAAATAATCAAATGCATGTAAATATAATAAACTCTCACTCATATATTTGAAATTCAACTCTATAAACGCAAAAACAACGAAGCGTGAATAATCTGTCAAAACTATATTATGATTGTAATTTATAAAAAAACCATGTCCTTCCATTATTTGATAAATTTTACAACCTAAAATAATTAGCAATATATTTATCACTAAGGGGATGTCATAAACAATAGCCAAAACCAAGCCCAGACACAACATTAGTACTATTTTTTTTGTACTAATACCATGCTTTATGTAGATATATAACAATATTATTTCGAAAGCAGGGAATATTTGAACTAAAGAATAATATTTACCAACAATCAATGGCAAATATAATAGAATACCTACAGTAATAATCAAAATTATTTGTTTGACAATTTTTGTCATAAGTTCAACCAACTATCAATTTTTAATTCAACGTCAGCAAAAGTATAACTAGAATCATGTGTAGTTTTATTATCAAATTTATTTTTACACCAAGTAACTTGTCTTTTGGCGTAATTACGCGTTCGCTGTTTGGTTGTATTTAGAGCTTCATCGTAAGATAAATTTTTGTTTAAATAAGATTTAATTTCATCAAATCCTATAGCTTTAAATGTAGAATTTGAAATATTATCATTTTTTGCAATTATGGCCCCCACCTCTTCTATCGCTCCATTGTTAAACATGAATTCCACCCTTGCATCGCAGTTTTTATAAAGTTTTGTACGTTCAGGATTTAATGCAATAATTTTAGTATCATATGTACTTAGAAAATTGCTTGATATATTCTCTTGTTTTTTTCTGAAATCAATTATAGAAACCCCTGTTTGCTTTTTAACATTATATGCTCTAAGCATTCTTTGGGTATCACTAGGACCAATAATACCTATAATTTTAGGATCTAATTCCGACAACAACTGATAAAATTCACTTTTTCCTAGATTATTTAATAATTTTTCACTTTGCTCGGAAATATTTTTATCCGTAGTAGGAATATCATCTAAGCCATACAATAAATTATATATATACATATGGCTACCTCCTACAAGAATAGAGAAATTAGATGTTTGAGATATTTCTAACAATACTTTGTTAACATCTTGAATATATTTAGCTACAGAATAACAAGCACCAATATCCAAGTAATTGTATAAATAGTGGGGTGCTATTATTTTATCTTCATTTGTAGGTGACGACGTAATAATCTGCAAGTCTTTATAAACCTGGAATGCATCAGCGTTAACAATTGGTGTTTTAGAAAATTTCTGCGCTATCTTTAACGCAAGACTAGACTTGCCGCTAGCAGTTGGCCCTATTAGAATTATTAATTTATGCTTAGCGGTCATATATAATTATTAAAACTTTAACAGTTGCAGCAAAAGTTGAATAAATTTTGATGATTTTGAGCTTAAGATGCAACCTTGTTTAAAGAGTTCTCTAAAATAAAATATATTGACGTATAAGTAATCTAAATAACCCTATATAGAAGTTGATATCTACTACAGCTCATAACCTATATTCAATGTAAGGCTAATAGGATTTAACGTGATTTTTTGGGTGTCTCCAATTTTTGCACCTTTATCGTTTAATTCATCAAGATCATGACTTAAAAAAGTTTTTTTTACTTCTATTGATACTAAGGAATTGTTAGATTTAACTAATGCTACACCTGCTTTCACATAAAAAGCACCAGCATTTTTCGGACTCAATAAGTCGGAGGTTGAGAATATAACATTATACTCTCCACCACCACCTATATAAGGATCTATAGCGCCAAAAGGAAATGGATGAAATATTAAACCTCCACCAACAGGTAGATAAATCATCCACGGAGATGAGGTGGAAGAACTAGAAGAGCTAGAAGAGCTAGAAGAGCTAGAAGAATTAAATTTATTATTAATTGGATAAAAATTAGGCGCAACAAATATTTCAAATGCTATTTTGTCGCTAAGAAACAAGGAGCTTTGAGCACCAGAACTTATTCCCCAAGTGAAAAGATTTGTATTATTTTTATCAGTTGCATTTTTTAGAATATTTGCGTTCTCAGAATACGCCACCCCTATGTTCATGGTAGCGGAAATTCTAGAATAAGCTTCATAATCGTCGTTAAAATCTTGAGCATAACTTGAGTATGAAATAAAAATAATCAAAATCTTAAGTAAAAACCTATTTATAAACATAAATACAACCTCTAAATTCTTTTATTTGTTAAAATTATTAATGAATCACAATTCTTTAATTATGCTATCACACTACACAAAAGGTTGCTAGTAAGATTTAAAAAGAATATTTGACATATAGAATTTTTTTAAATTATCATAGTAAAGCGTTATTTGAGTTTACTAATTGGATATTAATTTATGATAAAGAATATTACTCTATTTTTATTTGCAACATTAATGTCATTTTTTATGACTGGATGCGGCGATAATGTTATTGAAAATACTACAACAAAGGAACACAAGGATATGGAAAAAAATCAAACAAGCGCTCTAATTAGCAGAAAAAAATTATTTGGTAACCCTGATTATGCTAATGTGAAAATTAGTCCTGATGGTAAATATTTATCTTATCTAGCTCCAAAAGATGGGGTATTAAACATATATTTAGCTAAAGTTGAAGACATAGATAATGCTAAAGCTATTACTAGTGATAAAAACCGTGGGATAAGAAGCTATTTTTGGGCTTTTAATTCCTCCACTATAATTTATAGCCAAGATGAAAATGGAGATGAAAATGCGCGCCTTTACAAAATAGATGTTGAAGCTAATAAAATTACACCGCTTACACCTCAAGGTGTAAAAGCTTTTGCAATTGCCTTAAGTCATAATTTTCCTAACCATTTGTTAGTTTCGATGAACGATCGTGATCCGAAATTTTTTGATGTTTACAAATTGGATATTAATAATGCTACAATGGAGCGGGTTTTAAAAAATGAAAAATATACCGACTTTGTAGCTGATAAAAATCTAAAACTAAGATTTGCAATGTATATTACCCCCAATGGAGATACTGATATATTTAATATAGATGATATAGCTAATCCCAAATTATATAAAAATATTAAATCTATAGACTCTGCCAATTCAGAAATATTGTTTTTCGCCAATGATAATGAATTTTATCTATTAGATTCCCAAAATCGTGATACTGCTGCTCTATACAAAGAAACAACGGAAGGTAAAAGAGATTTAGTTGCGCAAAATGACAAAGCTGACATATCTTATATTTCATTGCATCCAACCAACTACACACAACAATATTACAGCTACGAATATCAAAGAACATCTAAAGTTTTTTTTGATAAAACAGTAGAAGCAGATTTTGAATTTTTAAAAAATGCCTCTGAAACCGAATCTGATATAGATATAATCAGTAGAACCTTGGACGATAATATGTGGGTAGTAATTTTTGATAGCTCAGATCGGCCAGCATCATATTATCTTTTTAACAGAAGCGCCAAAAAACTGGATTTCTTATTTTACACGCGAAAAAATCTTGTTGAAGAAAATTTAACATATATGATTCCCGTCATTATAAAATCTCGTGATGGATTAGATTTGCCGAGCTATCTTTCTCTACCAAGAGAAGTTTTCACTAAACCAGATAATCCACACAATAAATTAAGTAAAAAACCTGTGCCTATGGTGCTTTTTGTTCACGGTGGACCGCAAGCTCGTGATTTTTGGGGGTTCGACTCAACACATCAATGGCTTGCGAATAGAGGCTATGCAGTATTAAGCGTAAATTATAGAGGTTCTGATGGTTTTGGAAAAAATTTTATAGAACTAGGTAATGGCGAGTGGGGTGGAAAAATGCACCTAGACCTTATAGATGCAGTGAATTGGGCAATAGAAAATAATATTGCGCTAAAAGACAAGATCGGAATTTATGGCGGAAGTTATGGTGGATATTCCGCTTTGGTTGGAGCAACTTTTACTCCTGATGTTTTTGCTTGTGCTGCAGATGTTGTTGGTCCATCGAATTTAATAACTTTATTGAATTCTCTTCCGGAATATTGGATACCAGCTATTTCAAAATTAATTCAAAAAACAGGTGGAGATCCATCAACTGAAGAAGGGCGTAAATTTTTAGCCCAACGCTCACCGATAAATTTTGTAGACAACATAAAAAAACCTCTTTTAATAGCACAAGGAGCCAATGACCCTAGGGTGAAAGAAGCTGAATCTACTCAGATTGTTAAGAAAATGCAAGAAAAGAAAATACAAGTGACTTATCTTCTTTATTCTGATGAAGGACATGGTTTTGCTAGACCAGAAAACCGTATGTCATTCACTGCCTTATTGGAGCAATTCTTTGCAAAACATTTGGGTGGTAGATTTGAGGCATTAGGCGATGAATTGAACAATTCCTCAATTAAAATAGTAGACAAAGGTGGTTTAGAGATAGAAGTAGAAAACAAATAAAAATTTCAGTGAAGTCATTATCGCGAGGTTTCTTTAATGGGCTTCGCAACTCTTAAGTTGAGTACTACATTAAATCATTTTTATTTAACGTAAACACTTCATACATATAGCGTATTGAATTTAAGCTATAGCTAGGTCTTCTTTTGATAATAAAAGTTAGACTGTTTAATGAAATCTTGCGAGCCAGCGCGGTGATATAGTTATCTAACCTTTTTAAAAATCTTTGCTATTAGCAGCAAACCAAGATTCTATATTGAAATTAGCTTCTAGTAAGGGTTCTAAAGATGGTAAATCCTCATTCGAAAGAGGCAAACGTACTGATGGATTAGATATCAAGCCAAGTTTGTGCATTAAAGCCTTTGCTGGTATAGGATTGCTGGCCGTAAACAATGACTTTGAAGCCTGCCAAAAAGCTTTTATTTCTGTTGGGTTATTTTCTAATATTTCTTTAGTATGAAGTTTAATTGCTTCTGGCCAAATATTAGCAGATACAGAAACTAAGCCTTTTGAGCCATTTATACACATTTCCAAGAAAAGATAATCATCATCACAATACACAACCAAATCAGGAGCAACATTTTTATAAGCTATCAAAGATTCTACAGATCCACTTGAATCTTTTAAAGCTGATAATTTTTCATGTGAAATTAGATTTTTTAAGGTTTCTGGATATAAATTTATACCAGCACGTGATGGTATGTTGTAAAGCATAACTGGATAGTTACTAAAATCCATAAGCCTCTCAAACCATTTAGTTTGACCAATAATACCAGGTTTAGTATAAATAGGTGTAGTTAAAAGATAACCTGATATTGGCATATTATTACAAAAACTTATCCACTTTTCTGCTTCTTCTATATTATAAGAAGGTACTCCAACTATAATTGGTTCGGATAAATTCAAATTACAAACAAATTTCACCATCTCTTGCCTCTCACTAAGGCTTAAAGAAAGAGATTCGCCAGTACTACCTAAAATCAATATACCATTACCAGCATTAGATTGTCGTTTAAGTAAAAATTCAAAAGCCTTATAATCTACCGAGCTTGCATCATAAGTAAATGGAGTAATGCAAGCTGTCCATAAAAATTTTCCTAGCATAAAACTTTCTTATTCTTATAAATTATCTATTATCTTTAAAAATTCGCTTCTTATTTTATAAGTTACATCAGAAGGTTTAAATCTCCAAATCTTTTCCTCATGCTCTATAGTTCCTACCGGTAATATCTCTACCGCTGTTCCGGTTAAAAATATTTCACTAGCCCGGTCTAAATCTGCTAAAGTCAATTTAGATTCGTAAATTGGAATATTATTATTCTTTGCTATTTCTATGCAGGTTCTTCTTGTGATTCCATTTAAAAAACAATCCGCCACAGGTGTATATAAGCTTCCATCAATTACCAAGAAAATATTAGCACTAGTGGCTTCTGCAATATTCCCGGCATAATCTAGCATCAACGACTCTGTGAAACCAGCCAATTCTGCAGATTTTTTACTCATAGAAGAAATCGTATACATCCCTGCGGCTTTACTATGTACTGGCGCTGTTGAAGGGTGGGGTCTTCTCCAAGAGGCTAAATTCATCCTTATACCATTTTCATAGACCTCAGCATTATAACTAAGAGGGCTTTCCCATATTCCAATGGCCAAATGTATATCAGAGTCTTTATTTGAAACAGTCATTTTACTTGTTCCACACCACGCTATAGCTCTTATATAACCAAAGTTATACTTACCTAGTTCAATAAGTTTGTTCGTGGCATCAACCAATTCCTGGGGGGAATAAGGTAAATCATAATCCAGATATTTTGCAGATTCTTGCATCCTTTGGTAATGGGGTAATGCTTTAAGTACCTTATTTTTGTAGCAACGCAATCCCTCAAAAACACTTGAAGCATAATGCAGCGAATGTGTCATGATATGTATACGTGCATCTTTCCACGCAACTATTTCACCATCAATCCATATGTAGCCTGATACATCATCGAACATAATTAAATATTAATAAAATTAATAATCTATATCTCATTAACCTATCAGATCAAAAATAAAAGATCAATGAATTAATGTTGTTTATTTGCAACTGCTTCCTTACTTAAATTAAGTTATTATTTTATATTTACAAGCTAAATAGCTTTTCTAGAACTCGCTTTATTCTTGACCTAAGATTTTAACTGAGCTAAAATTTAGAAAAAATTTTGTTGTTATTTTTTAATTGAGTTAGCTAATATATGCCAAACATTCTGCAAAAAATTTTAACCTTAGTCATAACGGTTGTGGTGGTTTACACCTTACTTAAATCCAATATGTCTGAATTAATACCTTTGGGTTCAATAACTAATCCCCCTAAAACAAAAGAAGAAATTAGTGATCAGGCCAAAGATTTTGAGAAATCAATGGACGGGAATTTTTTAGAAAGATCTATTAGTACAATTATTGGAAATGTTATAAAAACCGATGAAGGTAGACAAATATTTACCAATATGGTTAAGCCAATAAATTCTTTGACAGAACAAGATGGGGTTAGTATTAAGTTTGGTGAGAACAAAATACTTAATTCACTTTTTAGTATAACTAAAATATCACCTGGTGAAGGTTTGTCCGCTTGCTGCGGGGATAAAGTAAAGATATATTATAAACTATATAAGCCAGAAGGTGCTGAAAGTAACAATTTAGAAGTAATACTTGGCAAAGAATTAAATAATAATATTATTGCAAGCTTGTTTGTGGGTATGAAAAAAAATTCAAAAATCACGGCATTGGTGCCAAAAGATGTCAATAATTTTAATATAAATGAGCTTCAAAATAATCAATCAGGTTACATACAAATTGAACTTAATCTTATTGACATAATACATTCGGAAATAAATCCTAATGAAGTCAAAATTTTTAGTGATGGTTTTAGTTATACTCTTCCTGTTTTATGCGGAGATAAAATTAAATTTAACTTGACTATAGAAGATCTTGCGGAGAAAATTTTCTTTAGCACAGAGTCTAAAAAAGAAAAAATGGAGATGCGTCTAGGCGATTCGCTAACTCCAGCTATTTTTTCATACGGAATCTTTAATCAAACACCTTCAATTACAAAAACTATAATTGCTCCAGCAAAATATTTAAGAAATTTTGATAAGCAATTTAACCTCTCTAATGTAAAAGATAGTCAATATATTGTGCTAAAAATTTCTGACATAGAAAATAGTGAGTTCAATGAACAAAACTCAAAAAATAATCAAATTAATAAATCAAATAAATAATTTAAATACTTGCTTCTAATTTATGTACCAAGACAAAATTGCAATATTAAACTCCTATGCTTTTGTTGCTATAACAAATGTAGATGAGTTAATGCTAAAAATACTACGTATTAGCTTTCAAAAATGTATAAAAGGAACTGTGATATTGGCTGAAGAAGGCTTTAATTTAGGAGTTTCTGGTTCTTACGAAAATGTTAATTTATTACTAGAATTAATAGCCAAAGAAACTGGCATTGCTTCTGAAAATATTAATAGCAAGCTAAATTATTCTGATGTTCATCCTTTTGAAAAATTAAAGGTTAAAATAAAAAAAGAAATAGTCCAAATGGGTGTTTTAGGAATGAAAACCAGTGAATTATCCGGCGAGTATATAGAGCCAAAATATTGGGATGATTTTATTGCTCAAAATGATGTGGTTTTAGTAGATACTAGAAATGATTACGAGGTATCTGAGGGTACTTTTGCAAACTCGTTGAACCCTAAAACTTCTGCCTTTAGAGAGTTTCCATTATGGGCTAAAGAAAATAAAAAAATATTAGAAAATAAAAAAGTTGCAATGTTTTGCACCGGCGGCATAAGATGCGAAAAATCTACAGCTTTTCTAAAAACTATAGGTATAAGTGAAGTATATCACTTGAAAGGTGGTATCTTACAATATCTTGAAGATACGCAAAATATCAACAATAACTGGAGTGGTGATTGTTTTGTATTCGATGAAAGAAGATTAGTAGACAAAAACCTAGCCCCAGTAAAGTGATATTAATTTAAGTCGCAAAAGCTATCTCATTTAGAAAGGTGTAGGGTGAAAATTATATTATACCCAAAATTAAGGGTATAATAATACAATACTTCACCCAGCTACTAGCTTATTATAGCTGCAGCAATCTAAGAATTACACAATTAACAAATATAGATTGCTACTACTAGTTACCAATCACTCCATCATTACCCAAAGCTTCTGCTTCCATAGCTTCTGTGTTCGTTTCTGTGTCGAGAGTTGAAAATGATTCGTTGTTTTTGCTTAAAAATGAATCATGAAATTGGCTGTCATTCTGATTATCTACATTGTCATTCTGTGAAAGTGATTCATCGTTTTGATTATCATTTTCATTGAAATGATGTTTTTTACCGTGGTGATGACCTTTGTGGTGTTTTTTACCGTGATGATGATGATCTTTGTGGTGTTTTTTACCGTGGTGATGTTTGTCTTGATTTTTCAAGAAATCTTCAACTCTATCTTGAATTTTAGATAAATCACTATTAACTTCATCATTTTTCGGTGAATTCTCTATCAAGTCTTTTATGGTAAGTATCACTTTCTTAGGGTGATGACCTTTATGGTGCTTGCCACCTTTATCCAAAGTCTTATTCAAAATTTTTGATACAGCTTCTACCAACTCAGGTTTTTTTAAATCTGGGTATACGCCTTCATGAACAAAAACCTTAACCATACCAAAATCTCCATTTTTTAAAGCAATTTCAGCTAAAGATTTTAAGTCTATGTTTTTTAAGTCATCAGCGTTATTTTTGAGGATAAGTTTAACAGCTTGTTTATTACTTTTTTGGACTAAAGATTCTAAATTTTTAACATTTATTAAATCATTTGGTATCTTCTGGTCTGTATTCTTGAACTGCTTCAAATGTTTTTTAAATTTCATATTTTATACCTAATATATATTTAATTATTTTTAGTTATTAACCACTATCAAATTATTGTGATAATGTTAATTAATTATAACTTTATATTAACCTAGAGTCAAGTAAATTTTATTAATTTTATTGAAGATATTATTATATTAGATATTAAATTTTGGTAAATTATTTTATTGATTTTTAATTCTAGAGCTATATTCTGCTTGATATAATTTGCCCTGTTTTAATCACAACTACAAAAAATATGCATAAAAGATCTTTATATACAAAATGGTGATTTGGTAATGTTTTGAAATTAAACTCTAGTCTTGTATTGACAGCAAATATTATGGGACTTAATATTTGTTTGAAGATATTAAAAAATATATTGCTTTTGATACATATGGCTCGTTTCGCTTGCGCTATCCTTTCAAAGGATAATTTATTACATAATCTAGCTATTATTTCTAAATTAGCTCCAAAGAGTAAAATAATCGCTATGGTAAAGGCTAATGCTTACGGTCATGGTTTGCGTTCTGTATCAAAATATTTAGATGATTTAAACTTATATAGTTTTGGTGTAGCATCAATAGATGAAGCTGTTGCTCTAAGAAACGCCAATGTAAGCTCCTCCATAACACTTATGGAGGGAGTATTTGAACCAGAAGAATTAAGTGTGGCTGCTGCTGAAAATTTTGATGTAGTACTACATAATTGGGAACAATTAGAATGGCTTGAAAAAATTATAAATACTGAAAATAAATATAGAGTTTGGTTAAAAATAGATACCGGTATGGGTAGGTTGGGTTTTTCTGTAGAAGAAGCGCCAATGGCTTATGCTAAATTATCTAGCCTCAAAAACATATCTTTTCCTATAGGAGTTATGTCGCATTTAGCATGCGCGGAAGATAAAGAACATCGGCTAAATCAGGTGCAAATCAAAAATTTTACCCAATTCATTACAAATCTGCCTGTAATAAAAAGTTTTTGTAATTCTGCCGGGATTTTTAATTTCCCCGATCAACATTATGATGTAGTAAGACCCGGGATAATATTATATGGCCTCTCTCCCTTTAAAGACAAAACTGGACCAGATTTAGGGTTAAGACCCGTAATGACATTAAAATCAAAATTAATTTCTGTAAAAATTGTTTCAGCAGGCGGAACAATTGGCTACGGAGCAAGAGCTGTTTGTAATAAGGATACTAAAATAGGAGTTATAGCTATGGGCTATGGTGACGGCTACCCAATAACAGCAAAAGATGGCGCCCCAATTTGGATTAATAATAAAATTTGTCCTTTAATAGGTAGAGTTTCTATGGATATGATGTGCATAGATTTAACAAATTACCCGGATGCTAAGATAGGCGACGAAGTAGAATTTTGGGGCAATAATTTACCACTAGAACAATTATCTAAATATACGCACAATCTTAATTATGACATATCTACTAATGTACAAAATAGGGTGAAATTCATTTGGAAATGAATATTCTATATTATATTAAATATTCAACAGCAAGCCTAAAATATTAAACATAAGCCCTAATATTAGTAAATTGTCTTTTTTACCTTTAGCTAATATTTCTAAGTTCAGAAAGTATTGTTTAAAAATAAAAGTCCGAACAAAATGAGGTGGTAAAAAAAAATTTAAGCCACTAACTCTATTTTAGCTGCCCCTACTCTACCTGCCTTTTCTTCCAATTCGTATTTAACTTTTTGCCCTGGAAGGATATTTGTTATAGCAGCTTTTTGTAACGCTGAGATATGCAGAAATACATCTTTACCATCTTCATCACTTTTAATAAAACCATAACCTTTAGTATTGTCAAACCACTTTATTGCACCTGTATTCATAGAGACTTATAACCTTTTACTTTAATTTAATTAAATTCAATTTGATTTTAGTACCATTTTAGTCTAATTAATAATCCTTTTTAAGATATGGGTGAGCTTTTGTATTGAGTATTATAACAAATTTAGCACCCCTAGCTACTAGAACTACAAAAAAATTCTACCATAGATAGAAAAAGATAGTAAAGTATATTTTGAAATATTTTCCAGATATATTCCTTGCCTACAATATTCTCAAGAGCTAATTAAACCAGGGTCTCTAAAATATGTAGAAATAAAGTTATGAACTACAGCTAGTAATGTTTTGTTTACAAAATTATTTTCCACTATTTTTTAGTATCAATTGTAAAAAGATGCTTTGTTAAAAAATATTACAATATCAAATATCCTACAACTCCAAACCTTTCGTGGACTTTACTTGCTTATGTTGTTTTGCAAGCTCTGGAATCAAGTTTGGTGATGATTTTTCTAAATCTTCTGCAACTTTAGGCTCATATTTGATAGCGGTCTTCATTCCTCTCAATATTGCATTGCCGATAAAATTATCCCTATGAGTTTCTCCAGCTATA
>JAIOYM010000029.1 GCA_021741085.1 Rickettsiaceae bacterium | reverse complement strand
GGGTAATTTCACACTATTTTATGATGAATATAAACTTTCTGAGGTGCAAAACACATTACTGGAAAGGTCTATAGAAACAGTGCGTAGGGGGGTTCGTAGCAGCGGTGCTAAAGAGCCTAATATACAGCAGCAGGGAAGAAATTACATTTTACTGCAAATGCCTGGTGTTGATGATCCTGGAGAAATTAGAAATATTTTAGGAAAAACGGCAAAGTTAACTTTTCATTTGGTAAGTGAAGAAGGAAATATGCTTCTCAATCAAGGCAAGGCTTTACCCGTTAATGCAAAACTTATAGCATATCAATCCGATGAACGTAAAGATTATAAAATCGCCATACAGAAAAAATCATTACTTTCAGGCGATATGTTGACTAATGCAAATATGGCGCTATCTGAAGGTGAAGCTATTGTAGAATTTAGCTTTAACAAGCTGGGTAGCAAAATTTTTGGTGAAATAACAAAAAATAATATAGGTAAACAACTAGCCATCGTTCTAGACAATAAATTACTCAGTGCCGCAACTATTCAGTCTGCTATAATGGCTGGAAGCGGAAGAATAACTGGTGGATTTACTATTGATTCAGCAAATGAGTTAGCATTGCTTCTTAGAGCTGGCGCTTTACCTGCGCCATTAAAAATTGTAGAAGAAAGAGTGATCGGACCAAATCTTGGAGCTGATTCTATAGAAGCAGGCAAGCAAGCTGGAATAATAGCATTTTTATTAGTAGCGATATTCATGATTCTTGCATACGGTTTATTCGGAGTTTTCGCCTGTATCGCTTTGATGGTAAACATAATTATAATCATAGCGGCTTTGTCTTTGTTAAGCGCTACTTTAACTCTGCCTGGGATTGCTGGAATAATACTTACAATAGGTATGGCTGTAGATGCTAATGTTTTAATTTACGAACGCATAAAAGAAGAATTTCGTTCAAGTGGTTTTTCATCGATACCATTTATAATTAGAAGGGGCTTTAGCTCTGCTTTCGCAACGATATTAGATTCTAACATCACTACGTTGGTTGCTGCTATATTACTTTATATTTTTGGCGTAGGCTCGATAAAAGGCTTTGCTGTAACTCTTTCAATTGGAATTTTTGCCTCTATGTTTACAGCAATTACAGTAACAAGAATGCTAATAGATGGTTGGGTGGTACTGGCTAAACCAAAGAAAATTTTTGCATTTACTGACGTAAAAAAACGTACATAACGCTTAATTTGCATTTAAAGCAACGAGATTTTGATTTAGTTATCAATGATTATTTTTTAATCTTGCTATTTTTACTAAAATATAAGCCATTCTTCTCCACTAAATCTAAAAATAAACTTAGTGATTATTTTTCTAACGAATAACAAAAAGTCTAAAATATTAGCATATCAGCGAATTTTTATGTATAATACTGAAAATACAAAAATATCAATTAACACTGGAATTAATGTCTAAGGCGCAAATAAAAAAAGAAAATCTTGAAAAAATAGTTGTTGCTATGTCTGGCGGTGTAGATAGTTCTACCGTGGCAGCAATGCTTAGTCAAGAAAATAAAGAGATCATAGGTATTACTCTACAACTTTATGATCACGGTGCTATTATCAATAAAAAAGGAGCATGCTGTGCAGGGCAAGATATATATGACGCTGCAATGGTAGCTTCAAAACTTAATATTCCTCATTATGTTCTTGATTATGAATCTAGGTTTAAGCAAAGTGTTATTGATGACTTTGTAGATAGCTATCTTAAAGGCGAAACACCTCTGCCATGCGTAAAATGTAATCAGTCGGTAAAGTTTAATGACTTGATAAATTTTGCTAAAGAATTGGGGGCTCAAAAGCTAGTCACTGGTCATTATGTACAAAAAATACACACCAAACAAGGTCCTGAAATGCATAAGGGTTTAGATCCCAAAAAAGATCAAAGCTATTTTTTATTCGCTACTACCAAAGAGCAACTAGAATTTTTAGACTTTCCCTTAGGTAGACTCTCGAAAGAAGAAACACGGCAATATGCTAGGAAATTTGGCCTAATTAATTCCGATAAGGCGGATAGTCAGGATATTTGTTTTGTTCCTGATGGATCTTATGCTGCGCTAATAAAAAAATTAAGACCAGATGCAATAAAAACTGGAGTTATTATGCATATAGATGGTTATGCGCTCGGAGAGCATGATGGTATAGTGAATTATACCATCGGTCAGCGCAAAGGTATTGGTGTGAGTTTTTCAGAGCCACTATATGTAGTTAAGCTCGATCCAGACAAAAATATAGTTTATGTTGGTCCAGAGTCTGCTTTAGAAGCATCAACTTTTAAAATCAAAGATGTTAACTGGCTTGATCATAAACCTCCTGTCGAAGGGTTGGAAGTCACTGTAAAAATTCGTTCAACTCATAACGGGGCTGAAGCAAAAATTTATCCAATTGACAACACTAGCATTTTTGTTAAACTACTAAGCTTAGAGAGAGCAATTACTCCAGGCCAAGCTTGCGTTATATATAACGATACTAGAGTATTGGGTGGTGGTTGGATCACTAAAGAGTAAAATAAAGCCTATTATTAATCTTCAAAATCAAAATTACTATTTAAAACAACAATAAAAGGTAAATATGGATCTTTTTCGTAGAAAAACTATAGAGTCTGTTAGAGAAATTTCTAATTCTAGTGGGCTGAGTAAAAGTCTTACAGCATTTGACCTAATAATAATAGGATTAGGCGCAATAATAGGTACTGGTGTATTTGTATTTACTGGTGCGATTGCAGCAAAGCATTCTGGCCCAGCGGTTATGATTTCATACGCGATAGCTGGCGGTATATGTATTCTTGTTGCACTTGCTTATAGCGAGCTTGCAGTTATGCTGCCTACTTCTGGGAGTATATATACATATTGCTACGTGGCGTTTGGCGAGATATTTGCTTGGTTAATGCTTTCTATACTCTTGTTAGAACTTACCTTTGGAGCTGCTGCTGTTGCTGCAGGCTGGGCTGGTTATGTATTACCTGTTTTGGAAGCAGCAGGGCTTGATATACCAGAAAAATTTACTAAAGTACCAGCAGATGGGGGTATAGCAAATTTACTAGCTATTTTTGTAGTGGGTTTTGTTACGTTAGTGGTGTATTTAGGAACAAAAGATAGTAAGAGACTTAATGCTATTTTGGTATTTATAAAATTAGGTGCAATAGTTGCCTTTGTTATTGCTGCTATTCCAAATTTTAAAGTGCATAATTGGGATAATTTTATGCCCTTTGGATTTGGTGAAGTTTTAACAGGAGCATCGATATTATTTTTTGCTTTTAACGGTTTTACTATAATACCAACAGCAGCTGAAGAATGTAAAAATCCTACTAGAGATATCACTATAGGAATAATAGGTGCACTTGTTTTAACGACATTAGTTTATGTTGTAATCGGAGGATTATTAACTGGTATTGCACCTTTTGCAACTTTATCTGGCGAAAGGGCTTTAGCTGATGCCCTAAAATTAAATAACAGTAATGTTGGAGCTGCAATTGTATCAATAGGTGGTATATGTGGTATGACCACTGTACTTATGATGAACATATATGGAACATCAAGGATTGTTTACTCAATTGCTCGTGATGGTTTGTTGCCTAGAGCTTTTTCTAAATTACATCCAAAAACTGATGTACCATACATAGCATTATTTTCGGTTGCAATTTTAGCAGCTGCATTAACAGGATTTTTCCCTTATAAGCAACTTGGTCAACTAACCAGCATGGGAGCATTATTAGATTATATTATAGTAACTATAATTGTGGTAATGTTTAGAATTACTTTACCTAATGTAGAACGTAAGTTTAAATGTCCTATTCTGTTTATTCTAGCACCTATATCAATAGTAGCTTGCGTGTTTTTATTATCAAAACAATTATTTGATAATGATTATGCATTAACTTTAGAAGCCAAATATTTATTTGGATGGATATTTTTGATTTTCGTGTTATATTTTCCTATAAGCTTTTTTAAAGGAAAGAGTTTGAAACAGTAGAAATATTGCAGCAATTATTCTTTAATAACAAGCAAGGGAATGAAAATGCAAAAAAGATTTCTGATGACCAAGCTACCGAACTTTTAAAGCAAAAATGATTTATGGATAAGCTTACAATTAGAAAATTGGCTGAAAAAGATTGGCAAATATGGAAAGAGTTCAGGCTGGAATGTTTAAAAAACAGTCCTGAAAACTTTGGCTCGTCTTGGGAAGAGGAAGCAGATTGGTCAGAAAGTGCCTTTAAAGAAGATCTTGCCAAAAACGATATATTTGCTGTTTTTATCAATGATATTTTAGCTTCAGGTGTTGGGTTTAATCGCCTTAATTCTATAAAAACAAAGCATATAGGAGTGATATGGGGTATGTATACAAGGCCAGCATACAGAGGGAAGGGTTATGCAAGTCTCTTATTAGCAGCGATTATTTCTCACGCTAAACAATATATCAGTCAGTTAAATTTAACTTGTGTTGCTTCCAATCTAGATGCCATAGAGCTATATAAAAGTAAAGGCTTTAGAATTTATGGGCAGCAACCCAATGCATTAAAAGTAGAGGATAAATATTTGGACGCTTACATGATGACGTTGGAGTTAAATTAATGGAGTTGTGGATATCATGGCGGTATTGAATCATACCCCTCACAAACAACACATGACTGCTTAGGCATTTCCAATGACTCTAAAATATATCCAATGACTCTAAAATATATCATGGCGGTATTGAATCATACCCCTCACAAACAACACATGACTGCTTAGGTATTTCCAATGACTCTAAAATATATCCAATGACTCTAAAATATATCATGGCGGTATTGAATCATACCCCTCACAAACAACACATGACTGCTTAGGTATTTCCAATGACTCTAAAATATATTATGCGTTGTAGCCATGTTAGCCACATTTAAAGCAAAATTCATATCACTAATTGGATGCTTTTGTAAGTAATTTTTTATACTATTTTCTAATTCTAGCACAATCCTAGCTTTAACATTTGCATCTAATTTTAGTTTCAAGGCATTGATATTTTGTTGTAAGTCTAATTTTTTATATGTATAGATTGCAGTAAAATTTTCCAACTTAGCTTGCTTGAGTTTTGTTAGAAAAACATTAATATTCTCAAACATCTGGGCTTCATATTCTGCTAAATCAAAAATCTTTTTTTCCATTAATGTAATGCCAGCAATAGAATTATCTAATAAAGTTTGAGCGTGATTCATTTCTTCAGCCAATTGAGATATGTAAATCACGATATTATTCACTATTATATTACGTAGCTTGCTATATATAAAAAATACAAATAATAAAAAACCTACTAATAGCCAAAATTCAGCATTATTAATTGTTTTTAGCGTATCACTCATACTTCTCCTTAAATTGTGTATCTTTGCTAACAATCTTGCTTATTAGTTTTTCAAAAAGTTGCTTTGCCTCAGAAGGTACATCTAAATCATCAAATTGCTCCTGCAGCTCTTTTTTTACAGCAAAAAATTTAGCGTCTATTTCTTCAGTAGCCTGTCTTAGTTTTGTGTCGAATTCAGCCTGAATATCTTTTCTAGATTCAGCTTTAATTACCTCTATTTTTGTATTTATAGCCTTAAGTTTAGATTCATACTCATTTTCCATATCTTCGATCTTATAAACATTAATCTTAGCTAAAGCTAACTTACTATTTATCTGCTCTCTACGATAGTTAATTATAAACATAATTTTGGGCAAAAATAGAAAGCGAAATAGTAAAAATAATACTAAAAAGCATATTGTTAACCAAAATATTTGTGAAGAAAAAAATTCGATACGAAGCTGGGGCATTTTTAATTATTTATTTTTTATTTTTGTTATCCAGATGTACAAAAAAACTCAAAAGATCAATAAGCTCTTTGAGTTTTAATAGGAAGTTCAGCAACAAGCAAGACTAAAAAAGACGTGCTTGTATATTACTATTTAACCGAATAGGATTAGAATAGCCAGAACAAAAGAAAATAACCCCATAGCCTCAGTTAAACCAGCGCCTACAAAAGCCATTCTTTGCAACTGCTCAGATGCAGTAGGATTACGTGACATCGAGTTTAGTAAAGAAGCGAAAATATTCGAAACTCCAAGAGCGGCACCAAACATACCTATAACTGTTAATCCAACACCTATATATTTAAAACTAGAAGTGTCCATTTATCAAATTCTCCTTTTTATAATTTTATAATTAATTATTAACACTAATTTCAATGTAAGTTTATTGCATCATTCAAATATACACAAGCTAAAATTGTAAAAATATACGCTTGTAATAAAGATATGAAAAATTCCAAACCTACGATACACGAAACAAAAGCTATTGGTAGAATTTTAAACAATATACCAAGGCTTACAGCAAAACCAGCCAATATCTTTAACAATATATGCCCAGCAACCATATTTGCAAAAAGTCTTAAAGCTAAACTTATGGGTCTGGTAAGATAAGCAAACAACTCTATTACCACCATCAACGGTGCAAGCCAAAGAGGCGTGCCTTTAGGTAGGAATAGGGAGAAGAAATGCCAACCATTTTTAATTAATCCATAAATATTAATTACAACAAACAAAATAATAGCTAAGGTAAAAGTTACTACAATTTGACTAGTAATTGTGAATGAATATGGCAACAACCCAAGAAGATTGGAAACTAAGATAAACCAAAAAAAAGTAAAAATAAATGGGGCAAAAACTCTACCTTCTTTACCAATATTCACTTCTACTATATTATTGACAAACCCAACTAACATCTCACCACAAGCCTGCAATTTACTAGGTAATAAAGTTCTAGAAAAAGTCATTGCCCAAAACAATAGCAAACTACTAATCAGAACCACAAACATACATATAGCAGAATTTGTAATACTTACATCATAGCCGAACAAAGTTAAATCTATCAGCTTTTTTATCTCAAATTGCTCTAATGGACTAGACATAATACCAGATTTTAAATTTACCGTAATATATTTTTAAATTGAACAAAAATACCAATGATCAAAAATATAATAAACAATATAGGCTTTGTTGTAAAGTACATGTCTAACTTCCAACCAATAAAACTGCAAAAAGAAATAGTTACTACTATCTCCAAAGCTAATACATGAGAAGAAAACCTGAATTTTTTGCCATTTTCTAGCTCATTAAACTTGTTTGCTTTATCCTCTAGTTTTTTAATGTGTTTTTTTATTTCATCTTTATTCATTAGTATATTTTAAAATTCATTTATATTGGTAAAGAGCTTGATCAATAGCGCTTGAAACATTTTGAACACTGTGCTCTCCTTGTAATTTTTTACCATCTATATGTAGACTTGGCGTTCCTACAAAACCCGCGCTGCTACCAATTGCCTTGGTAAAAACCAATAATTTATTAATTAAGTCACTATCGTTTAGACATTTTTGATAATCTTCTTCGGTCACCCCCCCTATCTTTGCAATGTTAATAAGATTCTGCTTATATTTATTATTATAAGCCCAATTTTGTTGCTGTTTATATAAAATATCAATAAAACTGTAACGCTTTTCCATCGGCGAACAATAAATCAACACTGCAGCTTCCAAATCTTGACGCGTAACTGTAAACTGCCTAATTACATAAGCAATTTTATTTGTATCTACATATTTTTTAGCTATTTGAGGAAAAATACTATTGCGATATTGCCCGCAGTGATAGCAAGTTGGTGATGAATATTCCAACACAACCACTTTAGCATTCTTATCCCCAAGAACTACATCATTTTTATCTATTGCAAATAGATCAATGTTCATCTTGAGAAACTCTTCAGCATCTTCATTGGTTTTATCTTTATCCTTTGAATCTAGAGTATTTTGCTCCTTTGACTCTTGTGCTTTTTCTTCTTTAACAGCTTGATTTTCTTCTACATTTTGCTCCTTTGACTCTTGCGCTTTTTCTTCTTTAACAGCTTGATTTTCTTCTACATTTTGCTTCTTTGACTCTTGCGCTTTTTCTTCTTTAACAGCTTGATTTTCTTCTACATTTTGCTTCTTATCTTCGGATATTACTTTCTCTAATATAGTTCCACCATTTTGGTTTTGATTTCTATCACTATTATCTGTCGCAGAGTCTTTAGTAACTAAAGCTTCAACTTTCTTACAATCTGGATTGTTTGCATTATTTGGTTCTTTACATGCTAAATATTGTTGGCTATATTCATTAATGTGCTCTTGTGCAGGATTTGGATTATCTTCGTTATTCCCTCCACAGGAAGCAACTGTTAGTACAATTATATTAAGTAAAAATAGTCTTATTAGTTGAGTCATATAGATCTTGCATTCCATTAATATCTATAATTCTACTATTTTTCACTATAAAATGAAATAGAAGAATCCAATGAAAATAATCCTGAGTTGCATTTATTTGTTATTCTGTTTTTGCTTTTACCTAGCAATTTGTAACTACTACTTTAGTTTAAATCATTTATCAATATTAATCAAAACTAAACAACATAAAATCTTAAATAACAAAAATATGAAAAAAATTATCATCTATACCAAAGAAAATTGTCCATACTGTATTAAAGCAAAAAAATTACTAGAAAAAAAACATCTTTCCTATGAAGAAATAGATGTTACCGGGCAAGATGAAATGCGCGAAAAATTGGTAGAATTATCTGGTGGTAGAAAAACAGTGCCTCAAATTTTTATAGGTGATTATCACGTTGGTGGATGTGATGATTTATACGCAATGGAAGAAGAGGGTGAGCTAGATAAACTTCTGGTGTAAATTTATCTGGAGTGTTTGTAAGAGTCTTTTTTTGTATGAGTACTTTACTACAGTGAAAAGCTCTGGTAATTCTTATTTATTAGCTCTAGAAGATATATTTTCTTTTTAATATTAATTAGCCATTCTAAATTAATTATGTTGCAAACAAGAAATATGTAAAGATTATTTGATCAATTCATTCAATTTGATATATATGAATATTGCTAAACTTTACTAATTTTTATTAGTATATAAACATGTATCTTATATGAATTTTAAGAAGATTAAATTTAATATAAACTAAGTGTAAAATTTTATGCCTAATACATTGAATAATAATACTAATAAAAAATCAAGAAAAACTAACCTTACAAAAAAATCCAAAAAAACAAAACAGGCTGTACTCAAAAAAATAGATCCTAAACTAAATCCTTACAAATTACTAGAACGCCAGAATAAAAAACTAGCACTAAAAAAACCCGCCCCCAAAGAGCCTTCCATGCTAGTAAAATTTCTTGCAAACCGATCGACTCAAGCAGCTGTAGGATTATTAACCTACGGCGCAGGTCTTGCTATTGCTATATATAGTGGAGGGATATTAGGAATTGTTGCAGCGTCTTTGGGTATAAGCTTTGCTACGCTCGATTGCTTGGCCACATTTCCTTTCATGCAAAAATTTAAATTTACTAAATCTATACAAGATACTCTTAACAACGTCCACGGTAAGTTGTTCCGAAGCGAAGCCGCAAAACTACCCCTAACAATACTAGAAAGAACTACAAGCTTTCTTACCAACCCCATTTATGGTGCAGCAATGCTGATTTCAACTTTTTCAACTTGGGCTTATGGGTATAAAGAAAACAGTGAAGTATTAGATTTAAAAACAAAAGTAGCGGCTGTAAAAACACTAAAAGATATTGAGCAAAAACTACCCAAATTGCTATCTAGACTCGAAGAAATTGGCTTCAACAGGGCCGACGAAGAATTATCAAACATAATTTCTCGTGCAACCCCAGAGACAAAGCAAGTTGCAAAGCCCTCGATCGAGCAAGACCTCAATTTTAATAATGAAAAAGTTGCTACAGAACTGTTAATGTATGGATTTACGTCTAGAACACCATATTTAATAGAAAAAACTAGAACAGAGCTTGCTCGCCTAACTGATGGAAAAGGTTACGCTTTAACTAAGGACGATAAGGATAAAATTTTTAAATATTTACTACTAAAAAATCCAGAGTTTTTGAGAGCTCTTGTTGAAGATTCGACTCAACGCAGAGAGGAAAAGCAAACCAAAATAAAAGAATTTTTAACAAATGAAAAATACAAACCTGAAAACATCAATACAGCTGAGATTTCCAAAACAGAATTGCTAGCAAAAGTATTTCTAGACAAAGATGTTGAAGCAAAGAGAGGTTTGGATGTATTTAAATTTAAAGACAATTCTAGTAATAAACAAAGCTACAAACCTAATAATACAAAAAAAACTAATATTGATCACGAGCTTTAATTTCCTAACAAAAATGCATTCCAAACTTGCGTCCAGTTATCTACATGATCTGCTTTTGGTATTATAACTTGTTTAACCTGACTTGAGTTTGATTTTTTTACAAAATTTTCTGCGATAATAGGCGGTACTATAGTATCTTTTTTACCAGAAAAATGTATTTGCTTTATGTGCCGAAGTTTGTCTGTATAATCCAAAGGATTCAAAGAATCATCTATATAAGTTTTCCAAGGACCGAACAAAGGTCTAATGCTATGTAATTCTTTAAATTTATTTAAATCCAAATTTCCAGCAATAGTAGTTATAGATAAAACTTTACTGCTGTCTATAGCCGATACAAGCACAGCCATTCCACCACCACCAGAATATCCTACCAAATGATAATTTTTGTTTTGGGCGATTTTGTCTATAGCTAATTTGCTAGCTTTTACAACTTCTTCTCCCAACCTACCAGACGCCCAATAAAAACTATTGTTACATTTGGTGTTTTTACTTTTCTCCGTATATTGACAGGGTCTTGCTAGATAAATTATATTAGGGCGTTTATCCAAAGTCATAAGAGGAAAAAGTAGATGTTGGCTTGGTGTTGGATCTTCGCTAGGAAAACCGTTAGAGAAAGCTCTACCGTCACCTTCTATATAAAAAACAACTTCCTTTAACTCTGGTTGTTGGATTTTTTGATAGCTTGTAATAACAAAATCTCCAACATCTATTTCTTCTAAAACAAAGCTATGCTCTTTAGCCATAGCTTGAATTTTATTTGCAGATTTTGCTTTAATATTTAAATTAACACTAAATAGCAAAGTAATTAGTGTTAAAAAATATATTGTTTTAGATGTTATAAACGATATTAAAGGGGTTTCTTTTTTAGAATGGAATATCATCGTCAGATGTGTAGTCATTAGATTTACTGCTCATTGAAGAGTTATCAGAACTATGATCGCTAACATTTGAATCTGTCTTATTATCTAACAAAATCAGCGTAGCCGCTTGATTAGATAAAGTAACTTCAGTACTATATTTTGTTACCCCAGCATTATCAGTCCATTTACGTGTACGCAATGTTCCCTCTAAGTAAAGTTTAGCACCTTTTTTAACATATTTATCAATAATGTCAACCAATCCTTCTGCGAAAACTGTCACTCTGTGCCATTCGGTAGATTCACGTTTTTCGTTAGTAGCTCTATCTTTCCATGTTTCAGTAGTAGCCAAACTAAATGAAGCAAGTTTTTTTCCTTCTGTAGTAGAACGAATTTCAGGGTCTTGACCTACGTTACCCACCAAAATAACTTTATTAATTCCTAGCGCCATATATAAATTACCTCTTCTTTTTTTTTAATAGTAGTTGCAATGTTAACCTAAAAACTCTTATAATTCTACAAGCTTTTGTGAAAAATCACTAGAGAATTTTATGAGGAAAATTAAAAAATATTAGGCGAATATGCAGCAAAATTATATTTCCGTAAGGGGTGCTAAAGAACATAACTTAAAAAATGTTGACGTAGATATTGCTAGAGATAAAATGACTATAGTAACTGGTTTAAGTGGTTCGGGTAAGTCTTCATTAGTTTTTGATACTCTTTACGCAGAAGGCCACAGAAGGTATGTAGAAAGCTTGTCTTCATACGCCAGACAATTTTTAAATTTGCAAGATAAACCAAATGTTGAATCTATTGTTGGCCTTTCGCCAGCAATTGCTATAGATCAAAAAACTACCAATAAAAATCCTAGATCTACAGTTGGTACGGTAACAGAAATATATGATTATCTGAGATTATTATATGCTCGTATAGGTATTGCATACTCTCCAGCTACTGGATTGCCAATACAGAGCCAAACTCCTACGCAAATGATAGATGCAATACTGCTTCTGCCAGAAAATTCTAAGATTCTTATTTTAGCTCCTATTGCTCGAGGTGAAAAGGGAGAATATCGTAAAGAATTATTACTGCTTAAAAAACAAGGGTTTCAAAGAGTAAAAATAGACGGTGTTTATCATAATTTTGAAGAGCTACCTAACTTAGATAAAAATAAACATCATAATATAGAGCTCGTGGTTGATAGACTAATTATCGAAAAAGATCTAGGTAACCGTTTGGCAGAAAGTATTGAATTAGCGCTAAGAACAGGAAATGGTATAATATTTGTTGAAATTGCCGAATTGCCAGAAAATTTGAATGACCAAAAAATTAAACAAAAAGCCGGCGATATTTTAGTATTCTCTGAAAAATACGCCTGTCCTGTTTCGGGCTTCCAATTAACCGAAATAGAACCTAGAATATTTTCCTTTAATAGTCCATTTGGGGCATGTACTCAATGTGAAGGTTTGGGTAAAGAGAAGTTTTTTGATCCTGAATTAATAGTGCCTAATAAAAATTTAAGCATACATCACGGAGCTTTATCGCCTTGGAGTAATAATCACTCTAAGTTTTTCATGCAAACTCTAGAGGCTTTATCTAAACATTATAACTTTTCTCTAGAACAACCATTTAGAACATTAGACCCAAAAATACAAGATATAATTTTTTATGGATCCGATGATTCTATATCCTTCACTTACACCGATAATATTAGAACAGAAAAACAGGTTAAGCAATTTGGAGGCTTAGTAGCTAGTTTGCAAGAAAAATATGGCAAAATAGAAGATTTGGGCGTGCGCGAAGAAATGCATGGCTATATGTCGGAGCGCTTGTGTTCTAAATGTAATGGTCATAGACTTAAATCTGAATCGTTATGCGTAAAAATTGATGGGTTACATATAGGCGACATATCGAGAATGAACATTGCCAAAGCAATGGAATGGTTTGACAATTTACTTGAAAAATTAAGTTCAAAACATCAACAGATAGCCGATAAGGTTATAAAAGAATTGACTAGTAGATTAAAATTTTTGTTGGATGTAGGTTTGAGTTATTTAAGCTTATCCAGGGAAGCCAATACTTTATCTGGTGGAGAGAGTCAGAGAATAAGATTGGCTTCACAGATAGGCTCTGGTCTTAGTGGTGTATTATACGTGCTCGATGAGCCTTCTATAGGTCTGCATCAAAGAGACAACGAAAAATTGATTCACACTC
>JAIOYM010000028.1 GCA_021741085.1 Rickettsiaceae bacterium | reverse complement strand
ATTAAAAAATAATTCAATATCACCTTTTGGGGTTTTTCTTGCCGGATAAATCTCAAGATCTACACAACCATTATCCTCTAAAGCATAATGCTCGGGACCCGATCCATGCTTTTGTTTAACCCATTCGCCAAAATTTTGGTAATCCATTCTGGTTTCTTCGATATCTTTAACTCGTAATATTGGTATTATTTGTTTGTTTGGATTCTGCTCTGCTTTTAATATATCTAAATTATTTATACTAGCTTGCAGCTGTTCAAAAGAAGCCAATGTTAAATTACTTGCACCAAATTCTTTAACACTTTGAGTATCAGTAAAGAAAAAAAGTTTTGTTGCTGGATTTTGTGCATTGTTTTTATTCAACAAAAATATAACTTTTTTACAAGAATAATATAACAATTCGTCATCTATTTTAAGCCAATTAACCCCAATTTTGGCATAAGACTCAGCTAGTAAATCACTATCCATAGATTCTATATAAATTACTATATTTATCAAGGTCATATTGTTTTAAATAAATTAAATTAATTAGTTTTGCAACCGATAAATTTGCAAATAAAAGTATAATTTCTCCAGAAGAGTAATCCATTATACGATAAAATACAACTATAATTATGCGTAATAGTTTTAAAATTATAGTTACAAAAATACTGTAATTTTCAAAACGATAATAGCGTGACTTAAAGAACTTGCCCCCCCTCCAATCAACTAAGGCTTAAGTGACCAATATTTTCGAATAATAACATGCAAGTTAATGGGATGTAGATTAAAGCTATTAACATGGAAATTAAAAGACTGGTTGCTGGATTTTCCTGGGAGAAGTTTAAAAGATTAGCCATAACTATTGTGTTGGCAGCAATGGGTACTGTAGCTATCAGTTGTAAGGCGTAGTAAACGCTTTGATCAAAAAAGTTGAAAAATAATTTGTCTAAAGTTACAGTTACAGCTAATGTTGCTAAAGGTGTTAGTTGTATACTTGGTGTTTCTTAATCATGCAGCTGATCGATGTTATAATCTGATTCTTAAGTGGAATAATCAAAACTTCTCTTGAAATTGTAGCAAAGACTTGGTTCTTGTGGATTGCCACGCTCTTAAAGACTCCATACTACAACACATCCCTACAAATTTACCCCCTCCAACTTAACTTTTCCATCTTTACGCGCCCACAACCTCAAACTATTTTAAACATCTTGATTTTAAACCCTTCTCTTGAATTTTGTGGCATCATTACAATTTTTTGTATTGACTCCTTCTAAGATTTTTAGCGCCAACACCTTAAAAGAACAACATACATTTTATTGCTTCTAGTTAATAATTTTGTTGACTTGAAGTTTTTTGAGTGTTAGTTTTTATAAGATACATTAACTATAGTTAATATATAAGACTAAGTACGTTAATGATGTATAGTTAATATAAATTAAACTAGTTTGATTAAATAGCAAATTAATTTTGCTTAACGAAAAACAATATATAACAAATAAATCAGGGGAACGGTATGTCAGAAGATATTAAGCAAATGACTAGATTATTATTTACCGCTGTTATGAGTGGCGATTTAGAAAAAGTTGCATCGCTCTTAGCCGCTGGCGCTGATGTAGATGCAGGAGATAAATATGAGGCAACAGTCCTTATGTATGCTGCTAAAAGTGGAAATCTAGACATAGCTAAATTGTTGTTAGCTGCTCGCGCTGATGTAAATGCAGCAGATAAAAATGGAACAACAGCTCTTCTGAATGCCACTAAAAGTGGAAATGTAGACATAGCTAAATTGTTGTTAGCTGCTCGCGCTGATGTAAATGCAGCAGATAAAAATGGAACAACAGCTCTTCTGAATGCCGCTGACCTTGGAAATGTAGATATAGCTAAATTGTTGTTAGCTAATGGCGCTGATGTAAATGCAGAAAATACATATAAGGCAACAGCTCTTATGTATGCCTCTTGCCATGGAAATGTAGACATAGCTAAATTGTTGTTAGCTGCTCGCGCTGATGTAAATGTAGGAGATGAAAATGGGCTAACAGTCCTTATGTATGCCGCTAACAGTGGAAATGTAGATATAGCTAAATTGTTGTTAGCTAATGGCGCTGACTTAAATGCTAGAAATGCTATGGGTTATACGGCTTTAACTATAGCTTTAGAAGGGGGTAATGAAGAAATTGCACAGTTACTGTTAGATCGTGGCGCTACTTTCGAGACAGCGGAGGATGTTGCTGGGGTAGATGCTGCACCGCCGGCATCTTTGGCTGTTGTTAATGATGACGCTGGGGCTCAGAAAGCTGCTGGCGCTAGCGCCCAAGAACAAGATGCTAGTCCTAGAATAATTGAGCAAGCAGCGCCACCTCAAAGCTTATTTAGAGATGTGCGCAACGAAAGTGGTATTCGATCTTTGATGAGAGAAGCCGTTAGGTCAATGGCAACTGGGCCTGAGACTTCTATGTATATCGATCCTGATAATAATCATCGTGGTCTTGCAATTTGTCATCTTTTACTTTGGAGGAACGATCCTGCAGGTCTTATTAGTCTTATGAATTTTGCAAGTACACATATTGATGTTGAAGATCCTCTGGATGATTGGCACTATATAAACTGTGCTGATATAGTTTCGTATATTAGGTATAGAGGCCTTGTAGAAGAACTTGATACAGAGCTTGTTAATTTTGTAGAGAGTTTTAGTGCATATTTAGATGATAATACTTCAGCTTTAGAACGATCTTTTTCTATTTTTTTTCACTCTGGACTGCATTCAGGCGATCATAATATTAGAGTTATGACTTCTTTTATTGATGCTGCAGCTAGGGATAGAGGTTTTATTTCGAGTGAATTATCTAGGAACGCACATTGGTATCTTCAAAGCTTGTCCGCGCATGTGCATAATGAAGGCGACCTACAATCTTTGGTAAGAGAAGCTGTTGAGGGAATAAGCTCTGGTGATGATGCTAACGCCATTATTGATCCTGATAATCATTATTTTTGGCTCTCAATTTGTCATCTTTTACTTTGGAGGAACGATCCTGCGGGTCTTATTAGTCTTATGAATTTTTCAATGAATCATCATGATGATGATAATGATGATGAGGTTGGCGTTGAGGGGTGGTTTGATCAGGTTGTTTGTGATGCATTTCGCTTTGATAGCGATGGTGCTGATATAGTTTCGTATATTAGAGGTAGAGGTCTTGTAGAAGCGCATGATACATATCTTGTTAATTTTTTAGAGAGTTTTAATACATATTTAGAGGAGGCTATTACATTGGATTTGGACAGATCTCTTGCTATCTTTTTCTACATTACAATGCATCTCACTGATCATGAAGCTGGGGTTGTGACTTCGCTTATTGAGGCCGCAGCTAGGGATATAGGTTTCATGGATAGTGCATTATCTAGGAATACACATTGGTATTTAGTATCAAATTTTGTAGATCATTCTCCTACTCATTCTACCGCAGTAGATTCTACCTCTGAGGCTTCTATGGCAGTTGATGACGGTGATTCTGCAGCAGTAGATGGCGCAAGAGATTCAGCCCCCATGGTAGTTGATGGTGGCGATTCTACCCCTGCAGCTCCTGGAGTAGTTGATGATACACAAGGTGGTGCTGGTGAAAATACAAGCTCTGGCTTTTCTTTTGGCGCTGCCGCAATGGTTGTTGCAGCTGTAGCCGCTCCTGTGATAGCTGGCGCTATAGATACTGATAATATTAGAGCTATAGCTGGTGATGTTTTGAATAATATAGTTGATAATGTTGTGAATAGAATTGGCGATATGGCCGAAGTTGCAGTTGAAGCTGGTGTTGGTTGTATGCTTGGTGTTTCTTCATCATGCAGCTGATCGATGTAGTAGTATGTTAAATTTCCATCAGGCTTTTCAATTACATCTCTACTAAGCTAAGTTGCTTAAAATTATTTGTCGAGTATTTGGAAGCAAACATAGCTGTTACACATAATATATTTGGATGGTTAAATATCTGCGCAGTTTTTGCCGCAAACAATGCATGCGTAACGTAAATAAATATTTTACATGAAGGATTTTTAGCGACTATTAATTCTGTGGTTTTAAGAATTGTTGCCCCGCTTACTATGATGTCATCAACTATTATATAATTTTCTGCCATAGGAATATTAGCAAAAAATATCTCGACATTCGAGTTTTTACGAATTTTTTGTGCCACAACTAATGCAATCCCTAGTTCTTGTGCAAGAAAACCAGCTCTCTTTTTGGCTCCTTCATCAGGGCTTATAACAATAGCATTATTTAGATTTACACTATTTCTTGCATGATTTGCAAACAAGCTGTAAGGAATTATATTTTGAATTTCAAGTTTTGAGTTTAGTTTAACAAGATCAGAATGCAAATCGTAAGTAATGATTTTTGTTATGCCAGCACAAAATAGCATATCAATCACAAAACCACTAGCAAGGCTGAAATTATATTGAGGTTTGTCTTGCCTGCTATAGGGCAAGTAAGGCAGGACCGCAATTATTTCCTTTGGTGATTGATTCAATTTTAAAGAGTGAGATAATAGACATAATTTGAATAAGTTATCATGCGCATCGTCAAGTGTATTTATTAGTAAATATATGCGGTTCGGATAATATATATTGGCCAATTGCACATAAAACTCTCCATCGTTAAAATGCCAAATTGGAGAGTCTACGATTTGTAAATTATGTTTTTTTGCAAAATATTCAGCAAATTTTGGCAGTTGCCTAGAGCAATTTATTAACATGATCTAACAATATTGCTGTGAATAAGGCAAATAGATAAAATATGGAGAACAAAAAGAGCTTAATTGCATGGCTGTTATTAGTAAAAATCTTTAATGCATGAAATAAAAACCTGCCGCCTAGCAATATGGCAGCGATAAAATATAATATACCAAAAATACCTAAAAAATAGGGTAACAAGCTTATGCAAAAAAGCAGTATGCTATATATCAAGATATTAACTTTGGTATATTGTAAACCTTTAACATTAACCATCATAGGTACATTACAGTTTTTATAATCTTTATGGTAATGAATTGATAACGCCCAAAAATGTGGTGGTGTCCATAAAAAAATAATCAAAAAAAGTAGCCATGGTGTTACCCCGAATCCTTGTGTTAACGCAAACCATGCAACTACTGGAGGCAAGGCTCCCGCAGCTCCACCGATAACTATATTTTGGATAGTGCTTCTTTTTAAAAAAATGGTATAAATTACAGCATAAAAAAAGCTGGTAAAGGCAAGCAATGACGCGGCGTATATATTAGTTGTGTAAAACATTAAAGCAATAGCTATGGTGCTTGCCAATAAGCCAAAACGCAAAGCCTCATAGGATGAGATGCTGCCCTTAACAGTAGAACGCTTGCTTGTGCGCTGCATTAATGCATCAATATCTCTGTCGTACCACATGTTTAATGCTGCAGAACCAGCGGCAGCGATAGATATACTGACTATGACAGCAAAATCTTTTGCTATCCCTAGATTAGTTGGTGCTATAATTGCAGCTACTAAAGTAGTAAATATAACTAGACCAATGACACCAGGTTTTATTAAGTTAATATATGCCAAAATTTTTGGGTGTAATTTTCTCCGCTTCATCTTTGATACTCCCTTTTTAGATTATTCTAATAAATCAATATTGTCTTTGTTAAATAATTTGCGGATAAAATTAATAATCTTTTCGTCTATAGTAGCATATTTATTATCATTTGTAGCTTGGGTAAGTTCAATGATTTTTTGGTCTCGATAAATATCTAAAAAATTGAAATTGGTATTTGCGCCACTTTGTTTTGCTCCTAAAATTTCACCAGATCCTCTTAATTCTAAGTCTTTTTGAGCTATATAAAATCCATCATTTGAAGTTTTCATAGTGTTAAGTCTTTCTTTTGCTATATTTGACATGGGATAGCTGTATAGTAATATGCAATGGGATTTTAGGTGACTTCTTCCAACTCTTCCTCTTAGTTGATGCAGCTGAGCAAGACCAAAATTTTCTGCATTTTCAATAACTATTAAAGTAGCATTTCCTACGTCTATTCCTACTTCTATTACCGTTGTTGCAACAAGTATATCAATTTCACCCTCTTTGAATTGTAACATCGTTGCATCTCTTTCTATCAGAGGGGTGCTGCCGTTTATCATAGCTACTTTATTGCCATACATGCTTTGTAGACTGCTTAAACGCAAAGTTGCGCTCATCATTTTTTTTGAATTTTCCTCTTCGGATTCTTCAATCAATGGGCATACCCAATAGATTTTTTCACCTAAGGCTAACTTTCTATCTATTGCTGCTATTAATTCGTGTATTTTCGATTCGTGCATCACAGAAGTTACTATAGGCTGTCGGTTCTTTATGTTATTAACCAATTTAGATACAGCTATATTACCAAATAAAGCTAGAGCCAAGCTTCTTGGTATTGGTGTAGCTGTCATTATAAGAATATCGGGGTTATTTCCTTTTTTAATTAGTTCTAGACGTTGCTTAACGCCAAATCTATGTTGTTCGTCAATTATAACAAATGCTAGTTTTGAGAAATTTACATCATCTTGAAAAAGGCTGTGGGTGCCAACTATTATATCTATGGAACCATTTTGCAAATTTTCTAATATAATTTTGCGTTCTTTGCTTTTAGTTTTGCCTGTTAGTAAGGCTATTTTGAAATCCTCTTTTTCCAAAGCTTTCAAAATAAAGCTATAATGCTGCCTGGCTAGTAGGTCTGTTGGAGCCATGAAGCTTACTTGGCAGTTATTAGAAACAACATTTAAAGCCGTAAGTAATGCTACTAAAGTTTTGCCAGAACCAACATCACCTTGTAACAGCCTAAGCATTCTTTTAGTGGTTTGTTGCTCCGCTTCTATTTCTGCTATCACCTGTTCTTGTCCTTCACTAAGAGTAAAACCTAGCTTTGCTAATATTCTATCCTGCATTTCTTGCTTTTTTTGATAGCTTATGCTTTTCATCTGATCTTCAGACTTGTTAAGTGAGAGCATATTATAGTGATATGCTAGTATTTCGTCGTAACCCAGTCTTTCTATAGCTTTTGTGCTGTTTATTAGGTATTTTTGCGCATCTTTTGGCAAATGTATATCCCAAAAAGCTTTCTTAAAACTTGGAAATTCAAGATCATGAATATTAGGGTTAAATTCTTGTAAATCAGGAATTAGCTGTAACGCTTTAAAGATATAGCTATGAAGTTGTTTGTTACTCAAGCCATAAGTTAAATGGTAAACTGGCTCAATTGTATTTATTAGAGCTTTATTGAAAATAAATTCAGGATGCACTATTTGTAATGGTCCAAAAGCATCCTTAATTAGCTTTCCATCAACTATTATTTTTTTGTTATTATGTAAATAGCTTAAAACAAACTTATGTGGTGGCGTAAAAAATACTAAAGCTATTTGATTTTGGTGTGAATCTATACAGTAAATCTTTTGGGGTTTATTTTTTATTCTTCTAGTTTCTATAGAGCTAACTAAAAGCTCCATAATAACATGTTGGCCGTCTGTAGTTTCTTCTATTCTAGGGTTAAGCAGCTTATGGCGATAATAAAATGGCTTATGAAATAATAAATCACGTAAATTATAAATACCCAGTCTTGATAAAGCTTTTGCCTTTATATCGCTAAGAGCTAGTAAGTCTTTGGGGCTTTTCCAAAAAATATCACCAAAATTCATTCTATTAATTTAATTAGCAATACAAGGGCAGTGTGAGCCCCGTCAAGGTTAAAAATATTTGCATCTGCAACTATCTGCATTATTTCGTTAGTTTTTTTTGTTATTGAAGCTATGTTAGTTTTATTTAAAAAAACTTTATACTCATCACTAGAATAATTGTCTTGCACATTACTTGCAAAATTTAACCATCTCTTTAAGTATAAAAATACAGAATTGATGAATTCCTCAAATAGTTCTTTGTCGGATTTTAATTTGTTACAATAGCTAATTAATAATTCTTTTCTTTGCGAGCTTATAAGCTCAAGTAATTCTTGATATACATTAGCATCATGCTTTATTTTAGATGGGCTTCTAATTTTATAGCACCTAGACAAAACAGTCAATGGCAGCTTATTTATATTGTTGGCAAGTAAAATCAAATAGCTGTCGCCAGGCGGTTCCTCTAATATTTTCAAACAGGCATTTGCAGCATTATTATTCATCATATCTGAATTATTAATTATGGCGAATTTAAATGGAGCAGTTGCCGCAGAAGAATTTAGCCAAGAAGATAAAGCTCGAATTTGGTCGACAGCAATAGTCTTTTTTTCATCTATAACACTCACTATCATTACGTCAATATTATTTTCAAATGATGTGGTAGAATATTTACTATAAATGTGATCAATAAAATTTCCAAGTGCTAAGAATTCTTCTTCCAAATTTTCACTTCCTATAATAATGGCATGAGGAAAATTATTGCCAAGCCATAATTCCTTTAATTTTTCTGTAAGCATGAGCTATCAAATCTAATTAAACATTCTTCCTTCCCAATAATCTCCATTATTTCTATGATACCCGGACCACTTAATTTACCAGTAATTAAAGCTCTCAGAAGTAGCATTATATTTGCCAATTTTAAATTATGTTTTTTTGACAACAGCTTAAAGGCGGCTAGCAAAGTTTCTTTATCATAAGCTTGCGTTTCTTCCATTATTTGTTTCACGTCTGATATTAGTTCAGCAGAGGTGTCTTTGAGAAGAGTTTGTGATTCTTCATCAATAATAAGCTTACCTTTGCTGGGTAAAAATATTTCAGTTAAAGTTATCAAATCTGCTTTAAAAATAGCTCGAGTTTTTATATATTCAATCGCATTGCTAATTGAATGTTCTTCAGATTCTGATATGAAACGATTTTGGCTTTTTAGCTCATTCTTTATAAGTTCAAAAACCTCTTCATTAGTTTTATGTTGAATATAATAAGAGTTCAATTGTTGCATTTTGGCAAAATCTAGCCGAGCTGCGGAAGTACCAAGACTTTCTAAATTGAACCATTTTATTGCCATATCACGCGACATTATTTCATCGTCACCATGGCTCCAACCTAATCTAAGTAGATAGTTAAACATGGCATCACTTAGATATCCCATATCCTTATAGCTATCAACACCAAGAGCACCATGGCGTTTTGAAAGCTTATGGCCATCCTGGCCGTGAATTAATGGTATGTGAGCCATAATCGGCACTTGCCACCCCATAGCTTGATATATAAGAGCTTGGCGAGGGCTATTACTTAAATGATCGTCACCACGAATAATATGCGTAATGCCGGCATCATGATCGTCTACTACCACCGCAAGCATATATGTCGGAGTGCCATCACTACGCAGCAATATCATATCATCTAGTTGAGAATTTTGCACTTCAACTATTCCCTTCACTTTGTCATTAATTATGGTGCTACCTATTCTTGGCGCTTTAAGACGTACAACAGGCTGAATTTCTTTGGGATAAGATTTTGCATCTGCCTCTCTCCACGGGCTTTTAAAAATAAAAGCTTCTTGCTTGGCGATGGCATTAGTTCGTTGTTCTTCAATTTCTTCTTGCGAAGCAAAGCATAAATAGGCGGTGCCATTTTTTAGCATCTCTTGCGCTACTTCTGCGTGTCTATTTGCTCTGTCTGACTGAAATATTATATCCCCGTCCCAATCTAGTGCCAGCCATTGCATACCACTAATTATGGCATCAATTGCCTCTTTAGATGAACGAGCTTTATCTGTATCTTCAATACGTAGCAAAAATTTACCATTATTTGCACGCGCAAATAGATAATTAAACAGTGCAGTTCTAGCTGAGCCTATATGCAAATAGCCAGTAGGGGAGGGAGCAAATCTTGTGATAACTTTCTCAGTCACTTTATATTTTTATTCTATTAATTTTAATGTAAAACTTATTCATGCATAGTCTAACATATAAAGGATTTATGGGGAATATTTTTGTTGATTATCTATAGATCTAAAGTGATTTAGAAGATAGATGTTTGCTTATAATAAGTAGCTGTGATATATTTACTCATGTCAGTTTTAATTTAGATAGAAGGGGTATTCATATGATTTTTATCAGAAAAATTTTACAATTTAGTTTATTGTTGATTTGTTTTAATTACGAAATATTTGCTCAGGAAGAAAATAAAGCACAAGAAAACGAAATATTGAAACAGGTTGTAATTGAAAATGCTCAAGCTAGGCAAGCCACAAAAAACACAGCAATATATTTTGGTATAAAGAATAATTCTAAACAAAATATAGTAATTACTGGTGGCAAAACTACTGACGCAATGGGTAGAATTGAGTTGCATGAAGTTATTAAAGAAAATGGCGTAGCCAAAATGCGCTCAATAGACAAACTTGTTGTACCCGCTGGTTCAAAAATAAGTTTTAAACCTGGAGGATTGCATTTTATGATTCTTGGTTTACCCAAAGAATTGAAGGACGGAGACAAATTTGAATTTGCCCTTGAAACCAATGAGGGATTGAAGAATTTTGAAGTTTTAGTAAAAGAAAAAATTAATATTGAATAATTGAGATAAATTTATGAGCAACGTTATAACTGAGAAAAATTTCCAAACAGAAGTATTAGAGAATAAATTACCAGTGTTGTTAGACTTTTGGGCGGAGTGGTGTGGGCCTTGTAGAATGCTTTCACCTATTGTTGATGAAATTTCTAAAGAACTTGCTGATAAATTATTTGTAGCTAAGGTTAATATAGATGAAAATCCAAATATAGCTTCTCAGTATGGCATCTTATCTATTCCTACATTGTTAGTATTCAAAGATGGCAAGATATTAGACAGCAAGGTAGGTGCTTTGAGCAAAGCAAAGATTAAGGATTGGCTAGAGACTTTACAGCTAGGCTTTTAATTTTTTTTACGTATCAAAATAAATACACCTGAATTCTTTGGGTGTATTAAGGTATTTTTCACGCAACAATCATACAACTAAAAATAGAAAATATAAACTCCTATTTAACTCTAAATTAATACAGTCGCTATTAGTATTATAATTACTGTCGTTTGTAAAATAATTATAAAGAGTAAGAATGAAAGTTATATTTTTATTATTGACGTTTCTTCTTAGCGCTTGCACCGAAAAAAAAATTGAAAAAGAATTTGAAAATAGCGTAAAAGCCAAAGATGAATTTTTACAGCTTGATGTTGAAAAAACATATTTGCTTAAAAAACAAGAACCCAAAAAATCAATATGTCAAAAAGCTAACGTTAAAGCTTCCAAACTAGATTTAAGAGTATTGGGTTTAACGCTCGCAAAAACATACGATGTTAACATTAACGTTCCTAATAATGTCGAACAATATACTGGTCAAGTTTTCAACATTGATCTTAATTTAGAGAATATTTGTTTAGATCAATTGTTAGAAGAGCTAACAGATGCTTATAATATAGGCTTTGTTAAAAGCAATAATAGATATACAATTTATCCTCCAGAGGTAAGAGCTAAAAGTTTTTACGTAAATTATCACAGCCTACAACGCAGTAGCAGCTCAAATTCATCTGTTAACAGTAGAAGTTTAGATAATAGTAATAATCGAGGGCAGAATTATGTAAATGTGCAAACTAAGTCTGAAGATAATTTCTGGGAAAATATAAAATCTGCAATTGCTATTATTATCAAGGACGACAATCCATTTTCTGAAAAATCTTTCGACCCTAAAAACATGATTGCTATATATAAAGATAGCGGCGTTATTGTTGTGCGCGCCGAACCTAGGGCTTTAAAGAATGTTGACAAATTTGTACAAAGAATCAACCGAGAATCTCTCAGACAAGTTGTAATAGAGGCTAAAATTTTAGAAGTGGAGTTAAAAAATCAGTATAGCACTGGAATTAATTGGACAAAATTTGCTAATCAATTAACTTTAACAAGTAACGCGGTAGTAAATGAAAATTCAGCTATATCATCTTTATTGACAGCAACTATTGGTAGTTCTGCTTCAAGTTTTGACGGGGCAATTGAACTTCTTGCATCTCAGGGAAAAGTGTCGGTTCTATCATCACCTAGAGTTGCAGCATTAAACAATCAGAGGGCGTTAATAAAATTTGGAACCGATTCTTATTATATAACTGATTTTAGTAACAACTTTGTCCCAAACACAACAACATCAGCTAATGGAACTACTACTACTAATAACAGTATGCAGGTTAGTAACGTTACATTCCAGCCATTTTTCTCTGGGATAGCGCTTGATACTACAGCGAAAATCATAAATGATAAAGAGGTGTTGCTACATGTACATCCTATGATAACACGAGTAGAAGAAGTAGACAAAATATTCACACTTAATAGTTCTTCATCAACTGTGCCTATGGCAAATATCAACACACGTGAAGCCGATACATTGGTAAAAGCCAATAGTGGTGATATAGTGATAATTGGTGGGTTGACTCAAAATCAGGTTAATATGACGGAATCAGGCTTTCCTGCAGTTAAAGATAAAGGTATAATGAGGCTATTGTCGTTTTTCACCAAGTCAAAACAAAAATACAATACCAAAACCGAGTTGGTTATTCTGTTAAAGCCTACTATTGTTGAAAGCTTGCAAACAACGACAGATTTTGATAGCTATCTAGAAGAATAGGGTTGTTTGTGGGATGTAGGCAAGAGTTGTTTGTCCTACATTGTCACGTTTGTTCGCAATGACTCTACCACATTAGCGCTAGGGGATGTTGCTTTTCTTTGTATTAGAATGGCTAAAATGCCTGTCAGTCATAGATTAGTGTCATCACGCTCTTTGCTCATGTCAAAGGAGGTATGCGAAAATAATGTTTCTCTCTAGCCTTGGTTTTATAATATGTTAGCGCGTCATCACGAGCGTGAGCCTGCGAACCAGCGTGGTGATCCAGTTATTAACTTCTTTCTTTTTTAAAATTGTATAGAAGAGTCGTTTTTCCTGGATTGCCACGCTTTGCAAGCTCGCAATGACGCTTCTACGTTACCGCTAGAAGATGTTGCTTTTCTTTATATTAGAATTGCCGGAATGCCTATCAGTCGTAGGAGTGTGTCATCACGAGCGTGAGCTTGCGAACCAGCGTGGTGATCCAGTTATTAACTTCTTTCTTTTTTAAAATTGTATAGAAGAGTCGTTTTTCCTGGATTGCCACGCTTTGCAAGCTCGCAATGACGCTTCTACGTTACCGCTAGAGGATGTTTCTACTCTTATATTAGAATGGCTAAAATGCCTATCAGTCATAGATTCGCGTCATCACGCTCTTTGCTCATGTCAAAGGAGGTATGCGAAAATAATGTTTCTCTCTAGCCTTGGTTTGATAATATGTTAGCGCGTCATCACGAGCGTGAGCTTGCGAACCAGCGTGGTGATCCAGTTATTAACTTCTTTTAAAATTGTATGTAGAAGAGTCATTTATCCTGGATTGCCACGCTTTGCAAGCTCGCAATTGTATAGGTTCAGCAAATCGGTTACAAGATTAGTGTGGATATGTGCATAATTTTT
>JAIOYM010000027.1 GCA_021741085.1 Rickettsiaceae bacterium | reverse complement strand
ATAGTACAGCTGATATGATGATTGTTTTGTACAAAATTGACGTTAGCACTAATGGCGTGTTCAAAATATTTGGAAACCACCATCTTTAACTTGTTCTCTGCATGGTTGTGAACATTGTGATGAATTTTAATATGTTGTGCTGAAATATGAACTTGCATATGTTTAAACCTCATAGTTTTGTTAATTCTTTAAACTCAACTATAATTAAGTCTAATCTAACTATATTATTGCATGCAATGTATTTATTGTTATTAGTCGTGATCAAATATTAAATTCAAACGCAAAGGTCATTCCCCAATCTTCTTTCTCTATGTTTTTAGCAGCATACAGATTTTGGTAATATAGCCCCAATTCTATTTTGCAAATCGCGTTATTTTCTGATTGACAAATAGTTTTACCTAGTGATACATGAGTATAAAACTTAATTTTCTTTTTTTGATCTGGATAAATTAAATAGCATGCTGAATAGCCATTTTTAAATGTAAGGCCATATTCAACATTATTTCTTATAAAAGCATAGTCTACTTCGAACAAATAATCCGGTCCTTTTGACAAAGTTCCTGATTGCTTTAGTGGCAAACCAATACTCAATGCGAAATGTTCAGTTTTTCCTTTTTTTTTATTAAAATCCAAGTTTATCTTACCAAATATTACTTCATTTGAAATATGGTTTGTTTCTTGCTCAAAGTTACTTTTTATATTGCAAGAAAAAAAACTTGAAAGCTCTTTAAAAGTAAATAAGGTATATTGAATACCCAAGGCTATGCTAGAAAGAGACCAATCTTTATACTGTTCGGCAAAATTTGTTTTTTTTGTAAATAATAAATCAACTAACAACCAAACTTTTTGGAAAACGTAAATTTCGCTAGAGTTAGCAAACATAATTTTATTGTAATATTCTAACTCGTTAGATTCATCATTATTAGTTAAAAGCACATCGTCTGTGTTGTTTTCATCATCATCATTTGATATTGATATATCTTGCTTATTTTCTTTATCAAGCTTGGCAGGATTTGTACTGGTAAGAACTATTTCGTTATTATATGTGATGCTTTTAGGAGTGGGTTTTTTTATAATCAATGTTGGTTTTTTAATATCCCGCCGCAATTTTCTTACAAGCCTTCTATTTTTTTTAGTCATTATTATCTTTTTATCTTGTAGTTTAATGTTTGGCTGCTTTTTGTAAACAACGAGCGCTTGACTATAATTTGTATTCAAGAGTTGTGTAAATGATTGTGGCTTTGAAGTTAAGTTTGAAACAATTCGCTTTTCGCATAAAGTGCTGGAGACTTTTTTTGGCGCTTCGCTCATTGAGTAATAATAGCGCGAAGTATTTTTTATAGCCCTATTTTCTGATGCTATATCAAGTGCATAATTTGCAAAAGAAAAAAAATAAATAATTAGTATAACTATTAATCTTAGATTCATCAAAATAATACAAAAGAGTATACAAAAAGACTTTAATATAATAAATTTATATTAAATATACTAGTAACAATAATCTACTCTACCATTAGTTTTTAAATAGTCAATAACTAATGTTTGAGTTGAAGAGCACTCAGCTAGATACTTGTTGACAGAGAATAGTTTTTTGTCTACATTACGATGTGTTAACTGATCAAATTTTTTATTATGTTAGTAGTAGCAAAAAAAAATATTTTATCCGAAGCTATTCAAATAACGCTCGGAATACTAGTGCTTGCCATTTGTAGTCAAATTACTATTAACATTAAACCAGTGCCTATAACTTTGCAAAGTTTGTGGGTAATAGCCATACCTTTTATATATCAAGGCAATAAATCATTAGCGGTTATATCTGGATATTTGCTTTTGGGCGCTTTAGGGCTACCAGTATTTGCAAAATGGAGTTCAGGTTTATCATATTTAGTTAACCCTGCAGGTGGCTATTACCTTGGATTTTTAGCAAGCGTGTTTGTTATGAATTTATTAAAAACTCGTCTCAATATTTTCTTTACATGCGCCTTAGGCCAAACCATTATTTATTTTTTTGGAATATCTTGGTTATCTAAATTTTTGGGTGTAAATAAAGCTATAGAGTTAGGTTTAATACCTTTCATTATTCCTGGGCTTGTTAAAACTGTAATTCTTGTAGGTTTATTTCACTTTTTTAAAATTTTATCCGAACACAAATAATATCTATGTCCAATCTGAGTCTCCATACAACTCTTTCATTTTTTTAAATACATATTCCTGCATTTTGCTAATTGCCTTATTTTCTATCTGACGAACACGTTCTTTGGAAATATTCAATTTTTTACTTAATATATCTAAAGTTTCAGGTTCTTCCAAAAGTCGGCGTGCTTGTATTATCTCAAGCTCTCGCTCAGATAATTGCTTCATCGCCTCTTGCATTAGCTTTTTTTTGTTCGCTAAATCCTCTTCCCCAGCTACTATAACTTCAACAGAAGGTCTAGTTTCTGGTATAAAGTTTATCATCTCGTCACTTTGTTCGTCAAAGCTTGCTGGTTGATTTAAAGACATATCAAAATTACTCAAGCGTTTATCTATTTCTTCAACTTCTCTAACGCTCATACCCAAATCTCTCGATATTTGCTCGTAATCTTCAAACGATGTCTCTCTAGCATTTATAGCTGCCAATTGACGCTTAATTTTTTTTAAACTAAAAAATAGCTTTTTTTGATTAGCTGTTGTACCAATTTTTACCAAAGACCAAGATTTTAAAATATACTCTTGAATTGTAGCTTTTATCCACCACATAGCATAAGTCGAGAGACGAAATCCTAAATGCGGATCATATTTGTTTACAGCGCGCATTAAACCCATATTACCCTCTGAAATAAGTTCTATCAAAGGCATGTGGTAATGTCTATAAGACAAAGCAATCTTTACTACTAATTTTAAGTGGCTAGTTATTAGTCTATGAGCTGATTCGAGATCCTGATTTTCTAAATACCTGCATGAAAGCATAAATTCTTCCTCCTTTGTGAGCGAAGGAATATTGTTAACTTTGCGCAAGTAAGCTTGCAATGAGTGCTCATGCACGGATATAGCATCTTGCGTAACTATTGCAGGCAGATTGATGGCCTCATTATATTTCTCATCTTCTAATTCTTGCTCTTCTACTAACTCTATTGAATCCTCGGATTCTACGTCTTTTTCATCTTCCATAACTAGTGTCTATAAATATTTTTATAGCTACATTATACCCCAAAATCAGAAAACTATCTATAAAACTAAAAAACACTTGAGCATAACTAATTCTATTTAAATGCTTAGCTAGAATTTATCCACACAAGTATAATATAAAAATATTACCCTTTTTTTATAAATACATGATATATTAACCACTAATATTATAATTAGTAATATTGAGAGTTTATTTAATATAAACATATTAAAATTGTGCTTTTGTGAAAAAACTTAATAAGCTAAATCAAAACAACCAAGATACCATACTAAATATACTAAGATTAGCTCGCAGCGAAAACGTTAGTAGTAAATTATTTTATGAACTAATTAATTTTTTTGGTTCTGCAAAAATAGCCCTAGACAACATTGCTGATTTTTCTTTACGCGGTGGTAAAAATAAAGCTATAAATATTTGCTCTAAAGATTTCGCCGAAAAAGAATTGGCGACCGTAAAAGCAGGTGGTGGATTTCTACTAAGCTATAATGATCCAAGCTATTCTAAAATGTTGTTAAATATTTATGATCCTCCGCCAATTTTGACTTGCGTTGGAGACAAAAATTTACTTAATATGACTTCTGTAGCAATTGTTGGTGCTAGAAATGCTTCGGCCGGAGGTTTAGCCTTCACTAAAAAAATAGGGCAGGAGCTAAGCGAGTATGGCTTAGTAATTAGCTCTGGTTTAGCAAGAGGTGTAGATACCCAAGCCCATTGGTCATCGTTGCCTAAAACTATAGCTGTAATTGCTGGAGGCATAGGTAATATATATCCACCTGAGAACAAAGAATTATATGCAAAAATTGCAGAGCAAGGTTTAATTATTGCAGAACTGCCTTATAAAACAGCGCCATTAGCGCAGCATTTTCCTCAGCGCAATAGAATTATCTCTGGCCTGAGTTCTGTTGTAGTAGTTATTGAAGCAGGGCTGAAGTCGGGTTCTCTTATAACAGCAAAATTCGCTTTGGAGCAAGGAAGAGAAGTTATGGCAATGCCCGGCTTTCCTCTTGATCCTAGGTCTAGCGGCACTAACAAACTAATTAAGAATGGAGCTGGCGTTGTCGAGTGTGCTCAAGACGTTATCAATAACTTGCCAAAAATATATTTTGAACAAACAGAATTTGAAGATAATTCAAGGAATATTTTTACAATGCCGCCGGATTTTAATTTTGATAAAATCTCAGTGCAAGACAGAAAGAAAATATATAACACACTATCCCATACACCAACTGATATAATAACTATAGCTAAATATTCTGACGTGAGCGTAATTATAGTAAATGTAGTATTACTAGAATTAGAGCTTGCAGGCAAAATTATTCGATATCCAAATAATAAAATAGCTTTACTTTACAAATGAGCTAGCATTAGTATATGTTATTAGTTATTAATTGTGACAATAATTTATCCTTAAAACTTAACAAATGTTATGAAATTAGTTATAGTGGAGTCGCCTACCAAGGCTAAAACCATAAACAAATATTTAGGACAAGACTATAAAGTTATAGCCTGTTTTGGACATGTAAGAGCTTTGCCATCAAAAAAAGGTTCCGTTGATCCCGAGAATGATTTTGCCGTAACATACGAGATTGTTGATAAAGCAACAAAACATGTTCAAGATCTTATTAGGGCAGCAAAAACTTCGACTGAGATATTATTAGCAACCGATCCTGATCGTGAAGGAGAGGCTATATCTTGGCACGTAGCAGAGATATTAAAAGAGAATCTAAAATCAAAAAAAGAGCTTAACTTAAATAGAATAACTTTTAACGAAATTACAAAAACGTCTTTAGCAAATGCATTGAAAAATCCTCGAGCAATTGATATAGATCTTGTTACGGCGCAACAAGCTCGCCAAGCTTTAGATTATCTAGTTGGTTTTAGTCTTTCTCCAATATTGTGGACTAAAATACCGGGTTGTAGATCAGCGGGAAGAGTTCAATCTGTAGCTCTAAAACTTATTTGTGAACGCGAATATGAAATTGAAAAATTTATTAACAGAGAATATTGGGATATTACTATAAATTTTATAACCGATAATAATGTTAAAGTTGAAGCCAAATTAATATCCATTGATAATAAGAAATTAGATAAATTTGATATACCTAACGCCGAAGAAGCCGATAAATTGGTACAAGAGTTAGGGACGCAAAATTTTACAGTATTTTCAGTCGAAAGAAAAGAACAGCGCCGCAATCCCCCGGCTCCATTTACTACATCTTCTCTGCAGCAAGAGGGATCAAAAAAACTTGGTTTTTCTACAAAAAAAACTATGCAACTAGCACAAAAACTATATGAGGGTATTGATATCGCCGGCGAAACAACTGGTTTGATAACCTATATGCGTACTGATGGCGTTAGTATCTCAGACGAAGCTTTAGTTGCTATCCGAAAAGCAATAACAAATAATTTTGGAGACACCTATCTACCTTCATCGCCAAGGATATATAAAACTAAAACTAAGAATGCACAAGAAGCTCATGAAGCAATACGACCAACAGATATAACTCTAAAACCCCAAGATCTATACGGAAAAATTGATAACGATTTGCTAAAATTATATACTATGATTTGGCAAAGAACTATCGCTAGCCAAATGGAACAAGCAATTTTAGATCTTGTAAGCATCGACATTCAATCGCTCAATACTAAATTTATAGCTCGCGCTACTGGCCACACTATTAAATTTGATGGTTTTTATAGAATATATAGCGAAACCAAAGATGAAGGTGAAGAGGAAGAGCAAGAAACAAAATTACCCCCATTAGAAAAAGGACAGAGTTTAGAAAAAAATGAAGTGCTACCAAAACAACATTTTACCGAACCCCCTCCAAGATACACAGAGGCAAGTTTAATAAAAAAATTAGAAGAATTAGGCATAGGTAGACCTTCTACATACACCTCTATAATATCTGTACTACAAGATCGTAACTACGTGAAGCTTGAGAAAAAACGCTTTATTTCTGAAGACCATGGTCGTATTGTAACTGCTTTTCTGCAGCATTATTTTGCTAAATATCTAGAATACGACTTTACTGCTAATCTTGAAAACGAGCTAGATAGCGTATCTTCAGGAAAGTTAGCTTGGAAGGAGTTATTAAGAGATTTTTGGACTGGCTTCAACGAAAATGTAAATCATGTCAAACAATACAAGATTACCGATATTATTGAAACGCTAGATAAAGATCTTGAAGTATATTTATTCCAAAAAAAGGCTTCCGATAATATAGATCCTAGATTATGTAAAAAATGTTCTAAAGGTAGATTAAATTTGAGATTTGGTAAATTTGGACCATTTATCGCATGTTCTGAGTACCCAAATTGTAATTACTCTAGAAAACTAAGTGCAAACAACGATGACGACAACAACTCTGGTTTAGAGCAAGATAATATGCTAATAGGCGATATAGACGGTAAGAATGTCTATTTGCGCAAAGGGCAATATGGTCATTATTTACAGTTGGGTGAAACTAACGGTGACGTTAAAAGAGTGTCTTTGCCTGCCACTTACAAAGTTGATAATATGAACATGGAAAATGCATCACTATTATTATCTTTGCCGAAAAAAATAACAATATTTCCTGATACTAATGAAGAAATATGCTTAGCGTCAGGTCGTTTTGGTATTTATCTAAAATGTGGTAGCAATTCGGTTAGTATAGGCAAAGAGGAACCATTTAGTTTAAGCGCAGAAAGGGCAATAGAGCTCGTAAGAGCCAAACTTGCAAAACCAGCTAGTGAAAAAACTGTGTCAAGATACACAATTGCAGCCAAAAAACCTACTGCCAAAAAATCTGCGCCTAAAGAAAAAACAGTTGCTGTAAAAAAATCTGCGCCTAAAGAAAAAACAGTTGCTGTAAAAAAATCTGCGCCTAAAGAAAAAACAGTCGCTGTAAAAAAATCTGCGCCTAAAGAAAAAACAGTCGCTGTAAAAAAATCTGCAAAATAAAATTTATGCTATTTGTTGATTCTCATTGTCATCTTAATTTAGATCCTCTAAGCGCTGATATAGATAAAATTGTTGAAGCTGCAAGATCTCAGAGGGTAGAATATTTACAAACCATTTGCACTAAATTAAGTGACATCGAAGAACTAATCTCTATTGCAGAAAAATATGATAATGTTTTCAGCTCAGTTGGAATTCATCCAAACGAAAATTTCAGTGAACTTTCTAAGGAACTTCTTGCAGAAAAATTGATAACTTATTCCAAACATCCTAAAATCATTGGTTTTGGGGAAACTGGCCTAGATTATTATCAAAATGTAACACCAAAAGAAATTCAGCATAATAATTTTATAGCTCATATAATAGCAGCGCAAGAAACGGCTTTACCTGTAATTATTCATGCACGAGATGCAGAAGAAGATATAGTAAATATATTGAAGCAACAAATGGACAAAAAACCTTTCCCAGGTTTAATACACTGCTTCACAGGGAGTGAAGATTTTGCGAATGCTGTTTTAGAATTGGGCTTTTATATTTCTTTTTCAGGTATAGTTACTTTCAACAATGCTAAAAATTTACAAGAAATAGCGAGCAAAATACCCCTAGATAGAATACTTATAGAAACAGATTCTCCTTACCTAGCTCCTCAGCCATTTCGTGGCAAAAGCAATCAGCCAGCTTACGTTGTGCATGTTGCTGAAAAACTTGCCAATCTTCATAACGTTGATATTGAAACAATAGCCTCCCATTCAACTGATAATTTTTTTAGAATTTTTAATAAGGCCAAACGCCCTAACAAGATAAATGTTGATTAAGTTAAACAGAGTAAATGTTATAAAGAAAAATTATTAGGCTAATATTGCATAATTACCTCCGTATTTCATTACGATGTATAGCTTAACATCAAAAGCTGGTAACAGCTTTAAAGACGCAACAAAGGGTCTGCTGAAAATCAGACATATTGCGTAAGTATATGACTTAAGAGCCTGTTACAACCGAAAAAATTGCGCTGTTTTTTTTATGTCGCAACAGGCATTAGCGCTAGGGCATTTGGGTTATTGATATTATTAGGTTTGTTTGGTAAGAAACAGACTTTAAGTTAGAATTTGACGCCAAGAATATGGCGGATGGGGTGGGATTCGAACCCACGATACCTTTTGGGTATACCGATTTTCGAGACCGGCTCCTTCAACCACTCGGACACCCATCCTTTCAAGCTTTAGTTGAATTTGGCTATCTTAATTTGCTAAAAAATCTTTGCATCAATTCTCTGCCATCTTCAGCCATAATATTAGAATATATATTAGGTTTATAATAAAAAGGATTAGCTGTAAAGAAATTATTTGCATTGCTTAATGCGCCGAATTTTTTATTATCTGCTGAATAAAAAACATTAGCTATTTTGGCCATAGAAATTGCTGCCATGCACATAAAACAAGGTTCTAGCGTTATATAAATAGAGGTATTTGTTAAAAATTTACTTTGTAGATTTATACAAGCTTGCCCTAAGGCTATAAGCTCCGCATGGTTTCGTATATCTAAAGTTTCCTCGATTTTATTATGAGCCAGAGCCAATAGTTGATTGTTTTCTGACACTAGCACTACCCCCACCGGCACTTCTTGTTTTTTAAAAGCTATTTCCGCCTGTTCAAAGGCTAGTTGCATATATTTGACGTCAAACATCTCTATATTGTACATTTTCTTCAATTCCTGCTGGGTCTTGATGTATCATTACTTCGCTTCCTGGGAAAGCTTCACAGATTTTATCTATAATTTCTTCACTTATCTCATGAGCTTTAAGTAAACTATGGTTGGCATTTATTTCTATATGAAACTGAATGAATTTCTTAGATCCAGCTGTTCTTGTCTTTAAATCATGCACGCCTAATGCCTCAGGAAACTGATTGATTATTTCTAGTATTTTACTTTTTTCTTCCTTACCAAATTCTTCATCTAGTAAGTTGCTTAAAGCTTTGCGCAAAAGAACATAGGAAGATCTTAGCATAAACACCCCTATCAAAAGTCCGCATATTAGATCTATGAAAGGAAAATCTGTTACCAGATACAAAGAAACAAGAGTTACAAAATTAGTTAATATATCTGTAATAAAATGTAGTTTATCAGCTTTTATGATGTTAGAATTAGTACGTTTAATCACGAATGACTGAAAAGCAACTAGGGCAATAGTAAGTAAAGTAGAAAAAATCATTATATGTATGCCTGAGCTTACATCATTGATTATTTCTGGGTTTAAAAAACGCCTGGTACATTCAAATATCATGAATCCGCTAGAGCTAATAAAAAAAATGGCTTGAGCAAAAACTGCTATATCCTCTATTTTATTATGACCGAATCTATGATTATCATCAGGAGGCGAGGAAGAGTATTTAATGGCTATAAGATTAACCAACGAGGCAGAAAAATCTAGCATAGAATCAAGCAGAGACGAAAATATGGCCATAGAATTTGTACTGAACCATGCATATATTTTTGCGATTATTATAATAATGACAACAGCGAGGGCGCAAATAGACGAAGATATGGTTAATTTATAAAAATCTTTTGTAGAGTCGTGTTTTTGCATAATGCAATATTCTATTTTTATAAGAGTTAATTTGTACTAGTATAGTAAATTAATAGAAATTTTCATAGCAGTTAAAATTATCTCTGTGGTATGATTGATTGAAAATTACTAAGCTTAAGCGTTAAAATAGAAAAAGCTATTTTCTAAAAAACCTAAGGCAATAGCTAACAATATTAAAAATTAGTTTTGAGTTTTTCTGTGTTTCTATATAATATAAAGTTATAAAATATAAAATTCTTATAAATAATAAATAAGGTAAGAAAAAAAATGGAGCTGAACTTCTTTGATAACGTGGCTATTATAATAGTAGCTTTGTCCGTGATTTTTGGTGCACTTAAAGGTGCAGTGAAAACTTCATTAGACATATTGGCATTTATAGCTACTATCGTTTTAACGATGTGGTTATTGCCTTATAGTTACGAGCTATTTAGCGAACACATGAATGGTGCTTTAAGAACAGGATTAGGTTTAGTTGTATGTTATATATTTTCTCTAATCGTGGTGTCTTTGAGTAGCAAAAATGTTAAGCATTTTGTTGATCCTGTGAGTGGTGGTTATATCGATAGAATAGGTGGTATTGGGATAGGTTTAATTAGAGCTTGGTTAATAATAGCGTCTATATTCATTTCTATAACAATTATGTATGATAAAACTGATATCAAAGATAATAGTTTTGCAGCTATGACAAAAGAAGGATATCAAAATAATGCTAAATGGCTTACTTCTGCTACTAGTTATAATCTAGTTAGCACCATGACGGATATTTTGCTCTACGTTATGCCAAGTTCTATTAAAGATAAAAAATTCAAAGATTTTGAATTATACAACAAACTAGCATTCGTTGATAAAGACAAAAAACCTGATTCAGGTAATGAAAATCAAGATCTTCAGTTGAACGAAGATTTGCAAAAAGCATTGAAATACCTAAAAGATGACAATGATAATGCAGAGAAAAATATTAAAAACACACCTAAGGTGCAATCTAAATAAAATATAATTATATGCAATTGCCTCAGATTTGGATCATGCGACAAGCTGGTAGATATCTGCCAGAATATAGGGCCATAAGAAGTCAAGTGCCAAATTTCATGAGTCTTTGTTATGATAGCCCAAAAGCCGCTGAGGTTACATTACAACCTATTGAGCGCTTTAACATGGATGCTGCAATAATATTTGCGGATATTTTATTGGTGCTGGATATTTTGGGTTTAAAAGTAGAGTTTGTAGAAACACAGGGCCCTATTATTGAGCAAATAAGTTCAGAGAATATCAAAGGGTTGAGTGTAAAAACAGAATCTTGGCAAATGGATGCCGTTGCTAATACTGTTGCTTTAACAAAGACCAAATTGCCAACAGGCAAGTCGCTAATAGGTTTTGCTGGCAGCCCATGGACTGTTGCTACTTATGCCATTGAAGGCAGAAGTAAGTCAGATTTCACACGCAGTAAAGTGTTAGCTTTAGAAAATAGCACTTTACTAACAGAACTAATTGAGCTTATTACGCAGCAAACAATAGTATATCTAGAAAAACAGATATTGGCTGGAGCAACTATGATTAAGCTTTTTGACTCTTGGGCTGGAATATTGCATGGAGAAGAATATTATCGTTATGTAATAGAGCCTACGAAGTTGATAATTAACTACTTTAAAACAAAATATTCATCAGTTCCTATAATTGCTTTTCCTAAAGGTTCCGGCTATTACTACGAAGATTATATACAAAATCTGAATTTTGATGTTTTAGCCGTAGATGCAAACGTTCCTATAAGAAAAATGGCCGAGTGGCAAAGCAAAGATATTACAGTTCAAGGCAATCTAGATCCTTTGGTTTTGTTACTTGGAGACCAAAATAAAATCAAAAAGAATATAGATTTTATTTTTAACCAATTAGACAAAAATAAATTGATCTTCAATCTAGGGCACGGCATTTTGCCTAGCACTCCTTCAGAAAATGTTAAATTTTTGGTGGACTACGTCAAACAAAGATTCGCATAATAGCTTTCTATATACACATAATTCTTTGTAAGGGTTTTATTTTATTTTTATTTGCTTTCCTAACCAATATTTAAGTAGAGTTTTAACTTTTTCACCTTTATTACCTTTATCTTGCAACAGTCACATTTTGCACTGCGCAACTTTTTTAAGTTGCGCTTCTTAAATTACTGTAGTTCTTTGACCTAGGATTTTGTATTTTTTCGTTGGACGCAATTTTATTTTGCTGGTTTTGCAAATCTTGCTTTATAGCATCTAAGTCTTTAGATAGTTTTTTTAAATCTTCAGGGGCTATTAATTTTTCATTAATTAAATCTTGTATTCGCTTTTTTGTTTCTACCCTAGATGCAGCTACCTTAGATGCAGCAGATTTCCTATCTTCTTGAAATTTTTTTTCTATTTTCGGCCAATTCGCGGCTGCCTGTGTTACTTCTTCTTTGCAAAGAGCTCTTAGTTCTTGTGATTTTTTTGATATTTCATCATCATCTAGCTTAGCGTCATTTAGTAAAGTTTTAATATTATTATAGCCCTTTTCGATTTCTTTTTGCAATAGAGGATCAGAATTAACATTCCATATGCGTGGCCTACATTCATCATCTGGAAAAATTTGCGCTGGTTTATATTTATTTTTATGTTCATCTCGAAGATAAGCTATCAAATTTTTTACATCAGTAAATGTCAGTTTTTCTCCAATATTAGGATCATAAAATAAAATATTTTCATTCTTATCCATATAACAACTCATAGCATGCGCTCCTACTCTACCATCTTTATGTATTGTTTTAGTTCCCAAATTTATTAAAACACCAGGGTGAATTAAATGTTCAAAATCATCTAAAGAATAGTCTTCTTTATTTTGATTAAATATTGCTCTTAAGAAAGGTTCATCTGTGGCACCAGATGGATCCACAAGTCTTAAATCTTGACGCGCGGCGCCAATATTAAACAAATTTTTATCATAGACAATTATTGTTTCTTTATGGTTTTTCTCCTCATTTTCTGCCGCATCTTTCAATTGTTTGATAGAGTCGGTCAGGGGCTTTTGTATGGCAACCACATAATTCAAGATCATTTGTAATTCCCTGTCTAATTCTTTGTCTTTGTATTCATGGGATATATTTATACCATCAACTTTTTTGGGGTAGTATTGTTTTACTAAGCTATTCAAAACATCATACATGACTCCAGTTGGATTTTCTCTTGTATTGTTGATATCTTTCTGTCTCTCGTTCCAAAAATCCAGCCCAACCCAAGCAGAACATTGCCCATCCTTTAACGCAAATAATACTTCGTTGCTTATAGCTTGGCTTTTAGCGGTTTTGTGATCAGACATTTTTTTAATTAATTCAAAGTCGAATAACTTTTCCGATAGTGCTTTGTATTTGTCATTTATATAGATCTTACCAGTTGCATTTTTATTATCCCCCTCCTTTCCAATTAAATCTTTGTAATTTAATATTTGTACTTGTTCCATTTTAGGCACTTCATTTTGGTTCATTCCACAATCTTTTGTTATATTCTCTATAGTTTTGTTAAACTCTATTATTTTTGCGTTAAGATCTTTCTGGAACTTTTTAAATTTATTATTTTGCACACTTTTGTCTTTTTCGCTGTCTATTTCTCTGGTGGTTGTAAAAAATGGTGTGAATGTTCATACTACCCTACAATTTTTTTAATAAAAGGAAAAGAGTAGCGTTATAAATAGAAAAAACATCATATTCGAGGATTTTTTTTAATCTCCAGGAAAAGGCACGGGCGCCTTTTTTCAAGCAGTGTTTTAAAGAATCCAAA